>JAJXYW010000151.1 GCA_021780415.1 Acidobacteriota bacterium | reverse complement strand
CTGATCACCCCATCAGCCGTATCGCGGAACTGTTGCCCTGGAACCTGGCAAGCTCACTCCAGACACTCTCCTCCCAAGCAGCCTAAGACACACTCAACGTCAAGAGGGGCACGGCGTACGCTTACGGCTCGGGTGCGTTGCTGGATGGTTGATTGAGCTATGCAAAAGCGGCTGCCAGTGAGGGCAGCCGCTGTGATGGTGTGTGCTGTTGGTTAGTGGCGTCCGCCACCACCGTGTCCGCCGCCGTGGAAGCCACCGCCGCCGCCGTGGAAGCCACCGCCGCCGCCGTGGAAGCCACCACCGACGTTGCCACGTCCGCCGCCCCAGCCGCCACGACCATGGTCTCCGCCACCCCAGCCGCCGCGTCCACGATCTCCGCCGCCCCAGCCACCATGATCACCGCCCCAACCGCCACGATCACCGCCCCAGCCGCCGTGGTCGCCTTCCCAGCCGCCACGATCACCCCAGCCGCGATCGTCTCCACCCCAGCCGCCGCGGTCGTATCCGCCCCAACCGTGACCATACCAGGGGCCGGCGCCAATGAAGATGCCGCTATTGAACCACTGAGGGCCGTAGTAGCCATACGGCGCGCATGAGTAGGGAGCGTATCCATAATAGCCATAGGGACATGTGGGAGGAACATCGGCATAGTCGCCGCCATCATCGTCGCCGCCGATGTTGATTCCAAATGAGATTTGAGCGTGTGCCGAGGGGGTGATGTGCAGGAAACATCCGAAGAGGGCAAGCAGTGCGAATAACCTGAGACTACGCATGGTGGTACTCCTTAACTCAACCTGCCCGGGCATTCCATGGTATGTCTCACGCGGGCTACTGCAACTGGATGATGGAACTCGCGTCCAGCTTCTACTGTTGGAAACACCAGATTATCGGAAAAGTATCGCAGTAGTCGACCCCGCTGTTGGGAACGGATTATCGGCCTGTGAATGCGGGTCTCCGGGACGATGGGCAAAGAGGAGATGGCGTGCTTGATGCGCGGCAATCTACGGAGAGCGAGCGAGGATCAGGGGCGGCAGAGGTCGAGGAGTGTGGCGCCGAACTGAGTGATCTTTTCGGGGCTGGCTCCGCGGATGTTGCGCAGGTCGTCGAGCGTAGCGGGAGCGGCTAGCGTGATGTTGCGGAGGACGGTGTCTGAGAGGATGAAGAAGGTGGGAAGGCCAGCGGCTTTGGCTTCCTCGCGACGCCAGTCTTTGAGGCGGGCTTCGAGAGCCTGTTGGGTGGAGGTGAGTTCAGAGGGTGGTTGTGGCGTGGCGGTGTGCTTGTTCTGGTGGACGGCTGAGGTGGTGGTGGCCGGAACTGCGGGTCTCTCCACTTCGCTGCGCTTCGGTCGAGATGACAGCGGTTTTTGTGTTGGACGAGAGGGCAATGGACGGGAGGTCGATGATTGCTGCTCCGGTTGGGACGACAGCGATTGCGGAATTGGCTTTGAGGTGGGGGAACGGTCGCCTCGGCAGAGAGCGATGAGGTCTGCGCCGTAGCGGTCTACTTTGCTGGGGCCCATGCCGGGGACGGCGTGGAGGGCGGTGAGGTTCTGTGGAGCCGCATGGGCGATGGCGCGGAGGACAGCGTCGGGGAGGATCAGGAAGGCGGGGGTGCGGGTTGGACGGGCTTGCTCGGTGCGCCATGCGCGGAGTTGTTCAAAGAGCTTCTCAGCGGCTGGATTGAGGGTGTGATCGGTGGGGGTCTTTGTGCTGCGGGATTTGGTGCTGCTCTTCTTTCTCGACGGTGCGGACGAGAGGGTGGTGCGGAGCCAGACGGTGTCAAGAGTAGCGTCGTCGGGGGTGCGGCCTTCGTGGGTGATGGTGGCTTTGCGGTATGTGATGTCGCGGCCTTCGGGGTTGCGGAAGGTGTCGTTCGTGAGGGTGATGAGACCGGCGCGGGCGAGACCGTCGAGGAGGGTATCGAAGTCCTTGCGATCCTTCATGAGGTGCAAGTCGGTGAAGAGCTTGCCGGTGGAGGTGCTGCGGTGTTCGAGTGCGGAGAGGATCTGGAGGAGCCAGGCTCGCTCGTGGGAGTTGGGTTGGTGGGCGGACTGTGCGGCGGCGTCGCTGCCGGGGTTGCAGATGTCGCAGAGGCCGCAGGGGAGAGCCTTGTCGGTGGTGTCGCCGAAGTGCTGGACGAGGGCTGCCATGCGGCAGGCGGTGGATTCGGCGAAGGCGATCATGCTGTCGATCTGGGCGCGGCGGACGGCGACCTGCGACTCGTAGGCTGATTGCCACTTGGCCTTGCCGGGCTGCTGGTCGTCGGCGAGACGGACGTCGCCGTTCATGTCCATGAGGGCTATGCCGGCGACGAGGAGCTTCTCAATGGTGCGGTCGAGGGTCTCGCGGTCGATGGGGGTGCGCTTTTTGATGAGCGCATTGTGGAGAACATCGACGGGCGTGAAATCGGCGGGGAGGCAGACGGCTACGCGCTCGAGATCGGAGGTTGGAGGGTAGTTTTTTTCGAGGAAGAACTCCTGAAGACGACGGTCGGCGAAGCCGTGGAGGAGAACAGTGCGGGAGGGGAGGCCGTCGCGACCGGCACGGCCGATCTCCTGGTAGAAGGCCTCGACGGAGCCGGGGAGGGCAACGTGGATGACGGTGCGGACGTCGGCCTTGTCGACGCCCATGCCGAAGGCTACGGTGGCTACGACGACGTCGAGCTTGCCGGAGAGGAAGGCTCGTTGGACGCGGTCGCGTGTTGAAGGGTCGAGGCCTGCGTGGTAGGCGGCGGTGGGGAAGTGCTTGTGAAACTTTGAGGCGAACTCTTCGGCGTCCCTGCGCGAGCCTGCGTAGACGATGGCGGGGAGGGAGTTGGGTTGCTGCAAGAGCTTGAGGGCGAAGTCGGGGCGCTGTGGCTTGGAGAGTTCGATGGCCTGGATGGCGAGGTTGTGGCGGCGGAAGCCGGTGATGAAGGTGGCTGGGCTTTGCAGGTCGAGTTGGACGGCGATGTCGCGCTGGACGGTGGGAGTGGCAGTCGCGGTGAGAGCGATGATGGGAGCTGGTCTGAGGGCCGGGAGATATTGGCCTAACGTTCGGTAGTCGGGGCGGAAGTCGTGACCCCAGGCCGAGATGCAGTGGGCTTCGTCGATGGCGACGAGAACGGGCTTGCGCTTGGCGAGCATCTCGGGGAAGCCGGGGACTCGCATGCGCTCGGGAGCGATAAAGAGGAAGTCGAGGGAGCCGGCGAGGTAGTCGCGGCAGGCCTGGCGGGCGTCGTCGCGGGAGAGGCCGGAGTGGACGCGGGCGACACGGAGGCCAAGGGCGGTGAGTTTGGAGGCCTGGTCGTCCATGAGCGCGATGAGCGGCGAGATGACGAGCGCGGTGCCGCCGCGACCGAGGGCCGGGAGTTGGTAGCAGAGACTCTTGCCGGCTCCGGTGGGCATGACGAGAAGGACGTCGCGGCCGCTGGCGGCTGCCTCGCAGACGACCTGCTGGTGAGGGCGAAACTCGCGGTGACCGAAGACGCGGTGCAGAAGCTCGGAGAGGGTCTCGGTTTGCTGAAGCGTGGGCATTGACTGCGTTTATCTTCGCATAATGTTTGCCGTGGAGAGTTGCGGACGTGGCGCACCTTGAAGACGAAGGCACAGAGATGGTTTCCCGATCGGTGACGGTAGACTGGGAGGTGATGAGCGATGAATCGTTGAAGAGTGATGTGAAGCTGAATTCTTTGAGCCGGGCAGCGTCGGCGTATCTGCGGTCGGCGCAGCACCAGCCGATTGAGTGGAATGAGTGGGGCGCGGAGGCGTTTGCGAAGGCGCGGCGTGAGAATAAGCCGGTGCTGCTGGATGTCGGCGCGGTGTGGTGCCACTGGTGCCATGTGATGGACCGCGAGAGCTATGAGGATCCTGCAACGGCGGAGATTATTAACACGAAGTTTGTGGCCGTGAAGGTGGATCGCGACGAGCGGCCCGATGTGGACACGCGGTATCAGGCGGCGGTGTCGGCCATTAGCGGGCAGGGGGGGTGGCCGCTGACGGCGTTTCTTACTCCGGAGGGCAAGCCCTATTTTGGGGGGACATACTTTCCTCCCGACGAGCGGTATGGGCGGCCGAGCTTTCAGCGGGTGCTGCTGACGATGGCCGATGCGTTTGTGAATCGGCGGGAGGAGGTGGAGGACTCGGCCGGTAGCGTGATGATGGCTATTGAGCACAATGAGAGCTTCTCAGGGAGAGCTGAAAAGCCCGGAGAGCCGCTGCTGGCGAAGGTCATTGAGTCGATTGTGAAGCAGTTCGATGAACGCAATGGCGGGTTTGGATCGCAGCCGAAGTTTCCGCATGCGGGGGCGCTTGATCTGCTGATCGACGCGGCGGGGAGGGGTGGGGAAGATGTGGCTCGCGCAAAGCATGTGGCGACGGTGACGCTGGAGAAGATGGCCGCGGGCGGAATCTATGACCAGCTTGCGGGCGGGTTCCATCGCTACTCAGTGGATGAGCGGTGGGTGGTGCCGCACTTTGAGAAGATGGCGTATGACAATAGCGAACTGCTGAAAAATTATGCTCATGCGGCGCAGAGCTTTGCCGGGACTGAGGAAGGGACGGAGTTCGCTCGCGTGGCGAAGGATATTCTGCGCTGGATGGATGAGTGGCTGAGCGATCGTGAGGCGGGTGGGTTCTATGCTTCGCAGGATGCGGATGATTCGCTGGAGGATGATGGCGACTACTTTACGTGGACGCGCGATGAGGCGAAGGCTGTGCTGACCGCGGAGGAGTTTGCGGTTGCGGAGAGGTACTTTGATCTGCGGGTGGTGGGGGACATGCACCATAATCCGGCGAAGAATGTGCTGAAGCGGGCTGCGGGTGCGGCGAAACATCATGAGGTAACCGTCGATGCGGTGAAGCGGAAGATGTATGCGGCGCGATTGCTGCGCAAGACTCCTTATGTGGATCGGACTGTTTATACGGGTTGGAATGGAATGTGCGTCTCGGCGTACCTGGCGGCGGGGCGGGCACTCGGGCTGAAGGCAGCGGTGGAGTTTGCGCTGAAGTCGTTGGACAGGGTGCTGAGGACCGTGTGGGATGTGAACGTCGGGATGGCGCATGTGGTGGCGTATGGCGAGGGTATAGCTGGCGCGCGCGTTGCGGGAGGGCTGGAGGACTATGCGTTCATTGCGAATGCGGCGCTGGATGCGTGGGAGACTTCTGGGGAGTTCCGGTATTACGTTGCGGCGAAGGAGATTGGCGATGCGATGCTGGCGCGGTTCTATGATGCGACGGGCGGCGGCTTCTTCGATACGGAGGTGGATGCGGAGGCGCTTGGGGCGCTGAGTGTGCGGCGGAAGCCGATGCAGGATTCGCCGACACCGGCGGGGAATGCTGTGGCAGCGACGGTGCTGCTGCGGCTGGTGGCGCTGACGGGCGAGGCAGTATATGAGACGCGGGCACAGGAAACCCTGGAGACATTCGCGGGGATCGTGGAGCACTTCGGGCTGTATGCGGCGAACTATGCGCTGGCGCTACGGCGAGCTGTAGAGGGGCCGGTGCAGGTGTGCGTGATTGGCGACGATGCGAAGGCGGAGGATTTGGCGGCAACGGCGATGGGCTGGTATGCGGTGAACAAGAGTGTGATTCGGCTGCGGAAGGAGCAACTTGGAGCGCTGCCGCCGGCGCTGGCAGAGACGCTGCCGCATCTGCCGGCGTCCGATGGGAGCCTGGCGGTGGTGTGTCGGGGGAATACTTGTCTGCCGCCGGTGCGGAGTGTAGAGGCGTTGCGCGCTGCGTTGAACGCCGGCGCACCAGAGGGCTAGAGCCCGCGTGTTTGTTTGGGGTTATCGCGGAGTTGCTGCGCTGGGGGGAGGGCCGGGGTCGAGCGGGTTGGGGGTGGCTGGGGCGGTAGGGCCCTGGACGATGAGGGTGCTGTTGGAGGAGCCGAAGGCGATCTTTTCCTTGTTGAAGGCGAGCAGGACGCGGCGGCGTAGCTCGCGCATGACGCCATCGCGCTGGTTGACCATGACGCGGACATTGAGGGGGTATACGACCTCGTAACCACTGATCTTGTCGACGCCGAGAACGTTGGGGTCGGAGATGACGATGTCCTTGAAGGCCTCGTCTTTGCGGACCTGAACGGCGAGGCTCTTGAGGACGGCGATGACGCGGTCGGGATCTTCGCGGGCGTCGACGGAGATGTTGAGAGTGCCGACGGCGAAGTCGCGGGATAGGTTCGAGACGGTGGTGATCTGGCTGTTGGGAACGATGTGGACGGTGCCGTCGGAGTCGCGGAGCTTGGTGACGCGGAGGGTGAGGTCTTCGACGGTGCCGGTGAGGCCGGCGATGCGGATGATGTCGCCGACGGAGTACTGGTTTTCGATGAGGATGAAGATGCCAGTGAGCATGTCCTTGAAGATGGACTGCGCGCCAAAGCTGATGCCCAGACCGATGACGCCTGCCGAGGCGATGAAGGGGCCGAGCGAGACCCCGAGTGCGGCGAGAACCTGGGTGAAGAGATAGAAGCCAACGATGGCGTAGGAAGTGGCGCGTAGGATGGCTGCCATGGTGCGGAGTTGCGCCGAGCGCTGGGCGTTGCCGACGAGGCTGTCTGCGCGGCGGTGCAGACGTTTGATGAAGAACGAGATGACGGACTGAAAGATGAAGGCCAGCAGCAGGGCGAAGAGGAGCCTGGGGACTCCGTTCTGTACGAAGTCGGTGAGATCGAGTCGCCACCCCTGCTCGACGTGCGCGAAGAAGCGCTCATCCTGGGGAATGGAGTCGGTGAGGTGAGGGGCGGGAGCGGAGAGAAGGATGATAATGGCGGTGTCCTGAGGGTATCCCCTAAATTCAGGATACTGGAGCCGTGTGAGCTGGGAGAAGCAGTGACCGATTTCCGAAGAGGTGGGGCTATGGATGTGGAAAGAGGGGGCTACTCTGAATAGGGGGATATGAGTAGAATCTCTGGGTTGAAGAAAGGTGATTTGCGCCGTGGCACAAAAGAATGGTTCGAGTGGAAAAGTGGCCCTGCGGGCTGCTGAGGCGGTAGGGGCGGAGGGAGCGTCGGTGGAGTTGAACAAGACCGGATTGAGCCGCGCGCAGTGGATCGAGTTTTATCGCTTGATGTACCTGGCGCGGCGCACGGACGATCGCGAGATCCAGTTGAAGAAGCAGCAGAAGATTTTCTTTCAGCTTTCCGGTGCTGGACATGAGGCCGTGCAGGTCGCAGCAGGGATGGTGCTGAAGGCTGGGTATGACTGGTTTTTCCCCTATTACCGCGATCGCGCGCTGTGCCTGACGCTGGGGAATACGGTGGAGGAGCAACTTCTGCAATCGGTGGGTGCAGCGGATGATCCTGCCAGTGGAGGTCGGCAAATGCCGTCGCACTGGACGAGTAAGCGGCTGAATATAGTGTCGCCTTCGTCGTCGACGGCTACGCAGTGCCTGCATGCGATTGGGTGCGCTGAGGCGGGGCGGTACTTCAACCATCATCCTGAAGCGGTGAAGAATGCTCCCGGGGATTATCGGGCGTTCAAGGATGTGAAGTTTCGGGGCGATGAGGTGACCTATGTGTCGATTGGGGAGGGGTCGACCAGCCAGGGAGAGTTCTGGGAGTCTCTGAATACGGCTTCGAATGGGAAGCTTCCGGTGCTGTATCTCGTTGAAGATAATGGTTATGCGATCTCTACGCCAGTGGAGGCGAATACCCCCGGGGGGAACATTTCGCGGCTGGTTGCGAACTTTCCCAACTTCCACTTTGCAGAGATCGATGGGACCGACGCGGTGGCCAGCTACGCGGCGATGGTGGAGGCTGTGGCCTACTGCCGGGCGGGTCATGGGCCGGCGCTGGTGCATGCGCATGTGGTACGTCCGTACTCGCATTCGCAGTCGGATGATGAGACCAACTATAGGACTCCAGAGGAGTTACAGGCGGATGCGCTGAGGGATCCGATCTCGCGGATGCAGATGTGGCTGCTGCGCGAAGGGGTTCTTGATGCGGAGGGGATTAACGAGCTCGAGCGCAAGGTGGATGAAGAGGTGCAGCGGGCGACGGACCGGGCACTTGCGGCGGTGCTGGCGCAGCCAGAGTCGATCCTGAAACACGTTTATTCTGAGGAACTTAGGCCAACCGATGCGGTGTTTGCGACGGAGGTAAAGCCAACCGCCAGTGCGACCGAGCATACGATGCTGGATCTGATCAACCACTGCCTGAAAGATGAGATGCGGAGGGATGAGCGGGTGGTGGTGTTTGGTGAGGATGTTGCTGATTTAACAAGAGATGCAGGGCTTTTGAAGGGGAAATTGAAGGGGAAAGGTGGGGTCTTCAAGGTCACGCATGGGCTGCAGAAGGAGTTTGGGAAGGACCGGGTGTGGAACTCGCCGCTGGCTGAGGCGAACATTACGGGGCGGGCAATTGGGATGGCTGTGCGCGGGTTGAAGCCTGTAATAGAGATTCAATTTTTTGATTACATTTGGCCCGCTATGCACCAGATGCGCAACGAGTTAGCCTTGATGCGCTGGCGGTCGAATGGGACGTTCACCTGTCCGCTGGTGATGCGGGTTCCGGCGGGGGGGTACTTGACGGGCGGGTCGATTTATCACTCGCAGTCGGGCGAGGTCATCTTTACGCATACGCCGGGGGTGAGGGTGGTGATGCCCTCTAATGCGTTGGATGCAATAGGTTTATTGCGTACGGCGATTCGTTGCGATGATCCGGTGCTGTTTCTGGAACACAAGAACTTGTACCGGTCGGTGTTTGGTCGGGCTGCATATCCTGGGCCGGAGTTTATGATTCCGTTTGGGAAAGCGGCTATCGTGAAGCCAGGTAAGGACTTAACGGTGATAACCTATGGGGCGGTGGTGCCTCGGGCACTGCAGGCGGCGGAGAGGTTGCAGCGCGAAGTGGGGATCGACGTGGAGTTGATCGATCTGCGGAGCCTGGCGCCGTATGATTGGGAGACGATTGCTACATCGGTGAAGAAGACGAGCAAAGTCCTTGTGGCTCATGAAGATATGAAGAGCTGGGGGTATGGCGCGGAGATCGCGGCGAGGATCGGGGAGGAGCTGTTTGATGACCTGGATGCGCCGGTGCGGAGGGTGGGGGCGATGGATACGTTTGTAGGGTATCAGCCGCTGCTGGAGAACGAGATTCTGCCCCAGTCAGAGCATC
>JAJXYW010000082.1 GCA_021780415.1 Acidobacteriota bacterium | reverse complement strand
GAGGATGAGGTCGCCAGCGGCTACCATGCACTCCTTGTTGGCCAGGCCGATGGTCTTGCCGGAGAGAACGGCGGCGTAGGTGGCTTCGAGGCCGGCGACACCGACGATGGCGGCTACGACGAAGTCAACGGCCGGAAGGGTGGCGACGCGGACGGTGCCGGCGGTGCCGTGGACGACTTCGATGCCGGTGATGCCGGCGGCGGCGAGGCGGGCGGAGAGATTGTCGGCGAGGGCTTCTGTGGCGACGGAGACGACCTGCGGACGCCAGCGCTGGCACTGCGCGAAGACGACGTCGAGGTTCGAGCCGGCAGCGAACGCAATGGGATGAAAGCGGTCGGGGTGCGACTCGCAGAGGCTTAGCGTGCTGCGACCGATCGAGCCGGTCGAGCCGAGGAGGGCAATCTTCTTCACAATGTTTATTTTAGTCCTGCTGGGGCGGCGAGGGTAAGTAATGGATCCAGCGCCGACGGCTGGAGTCTTTGGATTGGGGCGGGAAGGGGCGCCTGGGAAAAAAGTAGCCACCCCCGGATGGTTTCGAGGGTGGCCTGGGAAGGCCGAAATGGTCGTGGCGAGTTAGGCTGCGACGGTTTCGGGGGTGGACTCGGAGGCGGGCTCGAACTGCTCTTCTTCGGTGGAGCCGGGGAGAGCGTTGGTCGAGGTTTCGCCAGCGGAGATGGTGGTGGAAACTTTGTCGAAGTAGGCGGTGCCGACAAAGCGCTGGTGGCGGACGGCGCCGTAGCCCTGGTCGGCGATGGCGAACTCGCGCTGCTGGAGGTGGGAGTAGGCGAGCATGCCGTCCTTCTTGTAGGCCTCGGCGAGCTCGAACATGGAGAGGTTGAGCGCGTGGAAGCCGGCGAGGGTGACGAACTGGAACTTGTAGCCCATGGCGGCGAGATTCTTCTGGAAGGCGTGGATCTCGGGCTCGGAGAGCTTGGCGCGCCAGTTGAAGGAGGGGGAGCAGTTGTAGGCGAGGAGCTTGCCGGGGAACTGTGCGTGGAGAGCGTCGGCGAATTTCTTGGCTTCGGCGACGTTGGGCTCGGAGGTCTCGCACCAGACGATGTCGGCGTAGGGGGCGTAGGCGAGGCCGCGAGCGATGGCGCAGTCGATGCCACCGTTGATGCGGCAGAAGCCTTCGATGGTCTTTTCGCCGGTGACGAAGGCTGCGTCGATGGGGTCGCAGTCGCTGGTGAGGAGTTGAGCGCCGTTGGCGTCGGTGCGCGCGACGAGCAGGGTGGGGACGCCGAGGACATCGGCTGCGAGGCGGGCGGCGATGAGTTTTTGAACGGCCTCGCGGGTGGGGACGAGGACCTTGCCGCCCATGTGGCCGCACTTCTTGGCCGAGGAGAGTTGATCCTCGAAGTGGACGCCTGCGGCGCCGGCTTCGATCATGGACTTCATGAGTTCGAAGGCGTTGAGCGTGCCTCCGAAGCCAGCTTCGGCGTCGGCGACGATGGGGAGCATCCAGTCCATGGTGTCGCCGTCTTCGGAGTGGTGAATTTGATCCGCGCGGAGGAGGGCGTTGTTGATGGACTTGACGACCTGGGGGACGCTGTTGACGGGGTAGAGGCTCTGGTCGGGGTACATCTGGCCGCCGGTGTTGGCGTCGGCCGCGACCTGCCAGCCGCTGAGGTAGATGGCCTTGAGGCCGGCCTGGGCCATCTGCACGGCCTGGTTGCCAGTGAGCGCGCCGAGCGCGGCGATGTGGCCGGGCTGGCGGAGTTCTTTCCAGAGACGAGCTGCTCCAGAACGTGCGAGGGAGTACTCGATGCGGACTGAGCCGCGGAGGGTGTAGACGTCTTCGGCGGTGTAGCCGCGCTTGATGCCATCCCAGCGGGGTGACTTCCATTCGGCTTCGATCTGCTGGATCTGTTGCTGTTTCGTCATCGGATACTCCTTGGTTCAGATGGGGTGGTCTGCTTACTTCGGAGTAGAGTGGATTGCGGGAGCAATGGCAAGGTGAGGTAGTACGAAGTGTGCTAGTGAACGAAGTGTGCCATGGACCTGTTGAGGCCGAGGGCGGAGCTTGCGGCTGTTGCGGAAGGAATGGAGGCGGGAGATGAAGGACGCAAAGGTTGGTGGAGCGAAGGCTCGCAAAGGGGTTGCGGTTGGACGCGGGTCAGAGGCGGTGGCGGCGTCAGGGGATTGGTTTGCGGATTTGGTGGACTGCCTGCGGCGGCGGCGGATCGCGGAGGGGATCAGGCTGCTGGACCGCGCAGAACCAGCGTGGAGGGCGCTGGCGCCAAAGGACAAGCACGGGGCGGAGGTGCTGCTGATGCTGGCGCAGTGGGTGGATGTGGGCTATCGCGATGCGCGGTTGCTGCGCGAGAGGCTGGATGCGCTGAAGAATTTTGCGCGCGAGGATCTGGGCGTGGCGGCGTATGTGCGGGTGCGGATGACCGAGGCGTTCTATGCTCTCTCGAGCGATGATGCGGATGGTGCGATTCGCATTCTGGGGAGCCTGCTGGTGATGGAGGATATGGTTCTGGATGCGGAGTTGAGGGCGCTGGCGAATTTGTGGAAAGGGAGAGCGCACCGGAAGAAAGCAGACTATGACATGGCGCGGGAACATCTGGGAGCGGCGCTGGAGATTGCGAAGACGCTGCCGGAGTCGGAGGCGCTGGTGGCGATCATCAAGATTCAGCAGGCGTGGATCATCTTTCAGTACGGGGACAGCGCGGGTGCGCTGCAGATGCTGAGCGAGGCGGAGAAGGGGCTGAAGAAGACGGACCATTGGATTGCGCTGGGGAATATCGAGTCGGCACGGGGAAGGATTGTGCGCCGGCATGGAGACTATGCGCGGGCGGTGACGCACTTTGAACGCGCGGTGGCGCTGTATGAGATCAGCCACCCGAACCATACAAACCTGGCGCGCGCGATGACGAATTTGAGTTTTGTGAAGCGACTGCTGGCGGCGCAGTTGAAGCGGCATATTGACGTGACGGCGGCGCGGCGGGAGAGGACGGGAAGGAGTGATACGGCTGGTGGTTCGAGACTGCGGGAGTTTCATCGGCAGTATCAGGAACTGTATCGGAGCGCGATTGCGGAGTTGGAACGAGCGAAGCAGATTTGTATGCTGCATGGAGAACACAGTGGGCTGGGGTCGGCGCTGTTGAACGCGGGGTATCTGCATCTGGATGTGGGTGATTTGGGGATGGCGGCACGGGAGGCTGCGCAGGCCCTGGAGATCGCGGAGGCAAATAATAATTTGCTGCTGCGGGCCAGGGTATGCACGCTGATGGGGATGATTGAGAATGCGCGGGTGGAAGAGTTGCTGGGGTCGGCGCAGGAGATTCCTCACTACGCGCGGCTGGCGAAGCAGCACTGCATGGAGGCCGTGAGGCTGGCGCAGTCGACTGAGAATAAACGCGTGCTGCTGAATGCGTATGTGGCGCTGGGAGAGACGGCGGCAAATAATTTTTTTCACGACTATGAGCTGGCGCAGCGGTGTGTGGATGCGGCGTCGGGATTGTTGGAGCCGCAGGATGCGGACTATGCGGTGGATGAGTTGAATGCGCTGAAGGCCAAGCTGCTGAAGGTGGTGGGGATTGAGGACACGCTGCGGGCGTGGTCGCAGGGGATTATTACGGGGAAGAGTTTTCAGGAGGTGACCGAGCAGTTTGCGCAACTGGTGATTCCGAGGGTGTGGCTGCGGGAGGAAAAGAAGATTTCGCGCGTGGCGAAGAAGCTGGCGATGTCGCCGCAGAAGGTGAGGAGGCTGGTGAAGCGGTCGGCGGCGGCGGAACGGGCGCCGGGGGGTGCGGGGGTGAACGCTGGAGTTTGAGTGCGAATTGTCACAGTGCGAAGCGATGGGTTAAGCGAGAATTGAATCGATACACTTATCAATGACAGCGCAGATATCCCTAATGATTGCGGCGGAAATTCTTTATGAATGACAAGTATTCAGCACAGCTTATCGAGGCGCTCACCAGCAACTGGCAGGCAGAGATGCGGGGATATCATACGTATCGGACACTGGCCGAGCAGGAGAGCGATCCGCAGCGGCGGCGGACGCTGCGCAACCTGGCGCTGGCGGAGAAACACCACGCGGACCTGTGGGCTACGCGGATGACCGTGCTGGGCGCGGCGATTCCGAGGTACGACGGGCCGGAGACGGGCGAGGCCGATTCGCTGGCCAACCGCATTGGCGGGCATGAGTTGGCGCTGCGGAGGCTGGAGTTGGATGAGAGCCGCGACATTGCTCGCTATGGGAAACAGATTCGCGAGCTTGGCGATGAGGAGAGCATCAAAATTCTAAAAGAGGTGATCGCCGATGAGGCGGATCACTACCTGACGCTGGGTGGGTTGATTCGGCACCATCTGCCGGTGACGCCGCTGGAGCCGGAGGTGGCGCAGCAGGCGCTCGACGAACTGGTGGCGGAGCGGGAGAGAGGCCAGCCGCGAGCTGCGAGTTGGATTGGCGATGCGATTTATGGCGTCAATGATGGGCTGGGGGCGATCTTCGGGATTGTGTCGGGCGTGTCGGGCGCGACGCTGGGGAACAGCAAGTTTGTGCTGATTGCGGGGCTGGCGGGAATGTTTGCAAGCGCGCTTTCGATGGGCGCGGGAGCGTACCTGGCGGCCAAGAGCGAACGCGAGATCTATGAGGCGGAGTATGCGCGCGAACGCGATGCGGTGGAGAACAATGAGGCCGAGGCAAGGGAGTTGCTGTCGCTGACGTACCAGGTGCGGGGGCTGTCGGCTGAGGATGCGGACCACTTTGTGGGACACATTGCTGAGAAGAAGGAACAACTGGTGGAGGCGCTGGCTCGGGAGCGGCTGCATGTGAGCGAGGAGGGTCTGAGCAATCCGTGGGTGTCGGCGACGTCGGGTGCGCTGTCTACGGCGGTGGGTGCGCTAATTCCTGTGATTCCGTTCTTCTTTCTGGCGGGCGTGCCGGCGATTGTGGTGGCTGCGATTGTTTCGCTGCTGGCTCACTTTGCGGTGGGCGCGGCGAAGTCGCTGATTACGATTCGGTCGTGGTGGAGCAGCGGGTTGGAGATGACGTTGGTCGGGGCGCTGGAAGGCGTTGTGACATATGTGATCGGGGTGGGGATTGGGCGCGTGGCTTGAGATCCGGTCCAGGTGACAGCGGTGGCGATGTGCGTCGAACATCTAGTTGCGAGAGGTGGCGTACTAGATGTCGGTGGGTTTGGTGCTGGTGAAGAGGCCGTAGCGCTTTAGCATGATGAACCAGAGGACGACGCCACCGAGGAAGAGGACGAGGAAGAGGGGGAAGACGCCCCACTGGGTCTGTACGGGGAACTGGTGGGGGTGGAAGTAAGGCTCCAGGTAGGCGTCGCGGAGAATGTCGCGCATGATGACCATGGTGAGGATGATGAAGGCCGTGAGGCCGGTGACGCCGTAGGCTGCGACGCGGATGTTGTCCTTGCGCAGAGCGTCGGACATGAGGAAGATGGCGGCGACGGTGGCAAGGAGGCCTGCGGAGAATAGGACCGTGGCGAGGGTGTTGTCGCCCATGAAGAGCATGCGGAGATCGCGGGGCAGGCTGACCAGGAACCACATGCCGACCAGGAACTGGGCCATGGTGGCATACATGAAGGCCTTGCCGCCGAACTGGAAGAGGTAGCGCGCGTACTCGCGATCATGCTTCCAGCGAGCGAGCGCGAGAAGGACGAGCAGGATGCCGCCGACTGCGATGGCGGCGGTGACGAAGTGAAGATAACGGGGAATCAGTGTGGGCTCGGAGAGGTTGAGATTCCAGCCCGAGGGGTTGGCGAAGTACTTGGCCGCCCAGTGGGACGGGACCAGCATGAGGGTGACGTTATTGGAGTAGATGAAGCCGATGAAGAGCACCATTGCGAGGCTCACGAGCAGGACGAATCCAGCTGCGCCGGGGCGGCGCTTGCCCTTATAGGCGACGAAGTAGAAGCCGTAGTAGGCCGCAATGAGAAGGATGAGGACGAAGAACCAGGGCCACGCGATGAGGATGCTCGAGGTATAGAAGTACTGACCATAGATCACCTGCACGAAGAGGAGTGGAGCGATGCCGAGGGTGATGGTGGCGGCCAGCAGCGTGGGGATTTTTTTCGCTACGTCCACGAAGATGCGATTGCGGAATTCACTGCCGTTGGAGCCGAATCGCGCGGCCATGGCCATGAAAGCGCCGCCCATCATGAAGTTCATGGCGAGGATGTGGAGGAAGAAGGTGACCAGGAGCAGGAGCTTGAAGACCCAGTAGGGAGCGGGGAGGGGATTGGGGTCGAGGGTGGGAACCATGCTGGGGTTGATCACGTTAGTTGCCTCCTACGTGCGCTGGGCTGGGCCGATCGGCGGGGGGCTGGCTGGCAGCATGCTGAGCTGTGTGGCGCTGGGTGTTGACCCATTGGACGAGGGAGGTGCGCTGGGCTTCAGAGAGCTTGAGGTCGGGCATCAGGGGGAAGAGTGCGGTGAGGTCCTTGAGGGAGTCGGCTGCAACCTTGGGATTGGGGTCGAGGCCGGTGAAGAGCATGTCGTCGGAGCGGTCCTGATGGCACATGGAGCAGTTGTTCTCGTAGACAAGCTTGCCGTTGGTGAAGGTGGCGGGGTTGGGGGTGATGGTCTGGAGGGAGTTGACGTAGGCGGCGAGAGCGTCGCGCTCGGCGTCGGTGCCGGCGAAGGGCGGCATGACGCCATTGTGCATGAGAGCCAGGCCGCTCAGCATGGCGTGGATGGTGGCAGGGTCCCACTGGCGCTGCTCGATGAGTTGATGGATGCCGCGGTAATGGTCGGGGGTGTGGCAAGCCTGGCACTCGACGCGGAATACTTCGCGGCCTACAGCTACCTGGTTGTCGGGCGTGATGGTGCGGTGCTGAACCCAGGTCGCGGCGTTGAGGACGCCGACGGTATTTAGGTTGTCGACGGTGAAGCCGCCGTCGCCGGGCATGGAGGCGGCGTAGAGGGAGTTGTCATAGAGATAGTTCTCGATGACGAAGGGTTTGCGAACGGACTCTCGGACAAACTCGAAGGAATCCATGGCACCGAGGGCGACGAGAGCGACGATGAGGGCGAAGGCGAGGTGCAGATGCTTTGGCCGGAGCAAAGACCAGAGGATCAGAACGAAGGTGACGGCGAGCAGGCTCCAGGCCAGGAAGGCGAAGTGGGTGGCGGTAGGCATTGGGCCGCGCGCGCTGGCGAAGAGGGCGGCGGGGACCTCGCGGATGTACCACCAGCCGAAGAGAGGAAGCGTGATGAGGGCGGGGACGGTCCAGAGCGCTCCCCAGCGAACGATGCGGGCTTTGAGGTCGAGATCCTTTTGCACGCTCGCGGTGATGAGGGCGTAGATGCCGGCAAGCGCGATGCAGATGGCGGTGCGGAAGAACGTGGAAGGGAGATAGGTGGGATTGAAGAAGCCGATCCAGAACTTGTGGACGTCGATCCAACTGCCGGGGGTGAGCATGAAGGTGATGATGCCGTTGATGACGACGAGGCTGGCGAAGGCTGCGATGAAGTAGATCCATCCGTACCACTGGTGGAGCTTGGGGTCGAGCTTGTCCCAGCCGTAGAGGTAGAGGAGTCCAGCGGTGATTTCGATAAAGAAGAAGACCCACTCGATGGCCCAGCCCCAGACGAAGATGTGGATGAGGTCGCTGGTGGCGGTGGGACTGATGAGGCCGATAGTGAACCAGATGCCCACGCCGCTGACGGCTCCGAAGACGACGGTGAGCAGGACGAAGAATTTGGTGTGGGACTTGAGCCAGTTGAGCAGGGCGGTGTCGTTCGTGCGGCGGGCCTTGCGCTCGGTGAGGACCAGGAAGAGGCCACTGCCGACGGCGAAGTGGGAGACAAAGACGTGAAGTCCTGCGACGAGCGCGATGAGGAGCCCGGCTCCAAAGGCTACGTCCCAGATCGGATAGTTCATGATGCTTCCTCTCGTACGTGCAATGGGGGAGCGATGTTTCGCAGGGCTTTGGAGGCTGCGAGGCTGGCCCCATGTCTAGGCTGAATTGTACCGGGGAGTACGGATGCAGGTGATGAATTTGCCCTGGGAGTCATGGAAGATGGCGTGTGGCAGACATTCTTCGAGTAGCCGGGCCGTGCTGCCAGACTTCGATGAATCCAGGGCTGCGTCGGTTTTGGGGTACAGATGCAGCCGGCAAACTCGGAGCCAGTGGGGTTGAGGTGATGCAAATGATGTCAGCGCTCACAGTCTGAGGGGCATTCGATGGAGTAGTATTCTCACCTCCCGCATTTCATCTTGGAGAAACACATGAGTCATCCCATGACCCAGGAGCCTGCACGGTTCCCGAAGGGATTTTATCCAGCAATGTATGGCCAGTGGATCGGCTTTATGCTGGATTCGTACGACATGGCGCTGGTCCTGGTTATGGCGCCGATCCTGACCAAGATATTTACGTCGAGCGCCGGTAGCCCGGCGTGGCGCTATATCGTCATCCTTCTCACCTACTCCATTACCATGGCGGGCAGGCCGCTTGGGTCTGCTATTTTTGGGCATTATGGGGACAAGATCGGCAGAAGGAAACTTCTGATGATTACGATCTCGGGCGTGGGCGTTTGTTCCTTGCTCGCGGCATTTCTGCCGACGTACCATAGCGTCGGCGCGCTGGCATGGTTTCTATTTGCGTTGCTTCGATTATTCATGGGTATTCTATTTGGCGGAGAATATGCTGTCGGACATACGTTTGCCATCGAGTTTTCTCCGCGGGATATTCGGGGCCGCGTGGGTGGATTTGTGCAGTCGGGGTTTCCGCTGGGCTACGTGTTTGGGGCCGTGGTATTTGCGCTGATCAGCATGGTGCTGGGTAAAGATGCCATGCTGACGATCGGCTGGCGGATTACATTTGCCACGGGTGTCGTCCCGGTGCTGGCTGGGTTGCTCATTCGGTTCTACACCAAAGAATCTCCGGTATTTATGGAGGCTATTGAGAGGGGTGACATAGAGAAGGCACCCTTCTTTAGTCTCTTCAAGATGCCCGCGCTGTGGACGTTTTTGCAGGTTTTTCTTGTGATGTGCGGCTTATTTCTGACTGATTACTCGGTATATGGTTTCCTGCCCGAAATATTGACCATGCATGGTAAGGGATTTGATACAACAACCTTTGCCTGGATCTATGGGTTTGCGCTATTTCTCGCCTTCCTTGGATATAACTTCTATGGATGGCT
>JAJXYW010000016.1 GCA_021780415.1 Acidobacteriota bacterium | reverse complement strand
ATTGGAGTAGTGGTCCCCAGCGATGCCACGCTAGGGGTGACCACGCACGTGGAGTTCGCCGGCGCTCCGCTGCAACCAAGCGCGACGTTACCGGAGAGGCCATTGAGTGACGCGAGTTGTAGCGCATAGGTGGTGCTCGCGCCGCTGCCTGCGATCGTGGCGCTGGTGGAGCTGGTCGCGGTCAGCGCGAAGTCGATGCCCGTGCCGGAAAGTGTGGTTGCCTGGGTGCCGGAGGGTCCGTTGTCCGTGAAGGTCAGCGTGCCCGCGACGGGGCCGGCTGCGGTGGGCGCGAACACCACCGTCAGCGTGCAGGCAGCGCGCACAGCGAGTGATGTTCCGCAGGTATTGGCGGCGAGGTTGAAGCCCGCGCTCGCGACAACGCTTGAAATGCTGAGCGGAAGGCCGCCGTTGTTGGTCAGCGTCAGGGTCTGGGGCAGCGCCGTGAGGCCCACGCCGGTGGCAGGGAAGCTCAGCGACACCGGAGTCAACGAGACGCCGGGACCTGCAATGCCGACGCCGCTGAGTGCGACCGTCTGGAAGCGGAACTGGTCGGTTATGGTCAACGTGGCCGTGCGCGTTCCGATGGCCGTGGGCGAGAAGGTGACGTTGAACGCGCAGGTAGCATGAGCAGCCAGCGAGTTGCCGCAGGCGTTCACGACCGAGAAGTCGCCGGGCGAGACGCTGGCGGCGATCAGCGTCAGAGGAACGCCGCCACTGTTGGTGAGGGTCACTGTCTGCACGCTACTCGATGTTCCGATCTGCTGCTGCGCGAAGCTGAGCGCGAGTGGAGCGAGTGTGTCGGTGGCGGGAGCGTTGCCGATGCCGGTCAGCGTGGCGGTCTGGGTCGCCACTGACGCGGTCCCGGCGTTGTCCGTTACGGAGAGCGTAGCCGAGCGCGTTCCACTGGCCGTTGGCGTGAAGGTGACTGTCAGGGTGCAGCCGGTGTCGGGCGGCAGCGTCGCCCCGCAGGTGTTGGCATAGATAGTGAAGTCGCTGGCGTTGCCGCTGAGCACTGGCGCGGAGAGCGTGGCCGGGGTGCCGCCGGTGTTCGAGACGGTGATGTTCTGCGACGGCGCGGTCTGGTTGACGATGGTGGCCGGGAAGCTGAGCGCGAGCGGCGTGAGTACGATGGCGGCGGCGGTGGTGCCGGTGCCGTTGAGCGCGACCGTCGCCTGGCCGCCCGGAACGTTTGCGTAGATCGTAAGCAGGCCTGAGCGAGCGCCTGTCGCAGTCGGCGCAAAGACGATCTGCACGCTGCAAGTGCTGCCCACCGCAAGGGTCTGGCCCGCGCAGTTGTCGGTCTCGGTGAAGTCGCCGCTGAGCACCAGCGTGCTGAAGATCACCGGCGCACTTCCGCTGCTGGTGATCGTAATCGTCTGCGCAGCCGACAGCGTGGCCACCTGCTGCGAGGCGAAGCTGAGGCTGGTGCTGGATAGCGTCAGCGCTACCTGGGTGGGCACTGCCGCGGTGAGCAGTGGCATCTGCCACAGCCCGCGCCCGTAGGTCCCGGCGCGCAGCATGCCGACGCGGCCATCACCAGTAGGCAGGTTCGCCCCGGCCTCCAGTGTGATGATCGGAGCGTTTGGCAGCGCTGTACCGAGCACGCTCCAGCAGTTGGTCGGCGGGGTAGTGCCGCAGGTCGTGACAGCCTGCGTTACATACACGCCCGCGTCCGTCGCGACGTAGACCGTGTTGGCGTCGTTCGGATCCACAACCACGGCGTTCACCGGGGCATTGGGCAGGTTGGCGCTGATGTTCAGCCACGCTCCTCCGAAGTTCGTGGAGCGGTAGAGGTGCGGCACGCCGAAGCCCATCACTGTCGCGTACACCGTTCCTCCGGTCGCATCGTGCGGGTCAGCGGCAATCGACGAAATGTCGAAGTGCCCGGGGTTGAAGACGTGTGCGTCGGAGGCGTCGTTGCTGACCGGAGCAAGCGAGGCGTCGGTCCATGGCTTGCTGCCGGTCGCAGTGTCGGCCGCGGTGGTCACAAAGAGGTGGCCGGGAATTGCGCCGCCGCCGTCCTGCGTGCCGGAGATCCCCGCATAGATTACCTTCGAGCCGGAGTTCTGCAGGTTCGCACTGGTGACGCGTGGCCCTCCCGCGGCCAGCGAGCGGATCAGCGGGCTATACGGAGAGCAGGGCAGCGTGATCCCGCCCAGCGCGGGGCTGAGTGCGTTGGCGTTGGACCACGTGGAGCCGGTGGAGGCCGGCCCGCGCCACACCCGGCAGGTGCCCACGAGGATGCTTGAGGTCAGCGCCGGGTCGAGCAGCGTCGGCGTGTCGAGTTCGCTCGCGTCCCCACCCACCTGCGCTGTGCCAATCGTGGCCGGCGGAAGAAAATTAGCCGCAGTACAGTTCGCGCCCAGCGGACAAGCATCCAGGTTCACGCCAGCTCCGATGGTCGCGTACCAGTTCGCTGGGGTGGTTGCGTCGATGGAGGGAAGGCCGCCTTCGCCGGTGGAGAGTTGCAGCCACGGCGTAAGCGTCGCCGCGGTCGAGGTCGCGGCTGTGCCGTTGCCGCCTACGCCGGCGAGCAGCGTGTTGGGATTCGCCGGATCCTCGGCAAAGCCAACGACCTCCCCCAGCGAGCCGCCCACCCCAATGGCCGCGTTGAGGTTGTCGAAGTGCGTGTTGTCGCTCGACGAGCAGACACTGCCTGTTTCGGCCACGCCATCGAGCGAGCGCCACAGGCCGCCATCGTTGCCAACATACAGGATGGGCGTTCCACTGGCCTCGGCAACCGTTGCGATCGCATGCTGCGCACCCGCTACCTGCGCCGGCGCATTGCAGCCGTCGAGCACGTTGGTGGTATTGCGCAGCGCGCAGACGGATGAGCCAGCGGTCATCGCACAGCGATAAAGATCGACCGTGCCAACATACAAGTTTGTTCCGTTCGCCGCGGTAGGAGAGGCGTTCAGCGCCAGGTTGTAGCTGCCCTGCGCGATCGCGGTGTTACCGCTGCCCACCTCCAGCGCGCCGTTGTCGATGCGATTGGCAAACGTGGGCGCAGGCTTTGCACAGGTGGTCGAAGTCGCGCCGCACAGGTCCTGCCACAGCCCCTGATCAAGGTTGTTCATGTCGACCGTGAGGGCATAGAGGTCGCCGGTGATGGGCTGCACGGCCAGCACGCCGCGATAGACCGGGCAGGTCGCCGCATCGCCCACGCCGTTAGCGCCGACCGGACAGTT
The DNA here is from genome assembly GCA_021780415.1 of Acidobacteriota bacterium. Next base: position 34,970 of record JAJXYW010000016.1, on the reverse strand, counting down.
CACCGTGGTCAGATTGACGCCCGGCTGCGTCGTGAGGCGTGTCCAGGTCACGCCATCGGGCGAGGAGTAGTAGCCATGAGTGCGCACCGCCGCGTAGAACATGCTGCGCAGCGGGTCCCACACCACCGACGTCACAGCATTGCCAATCTCACCTGTGCCCAGTCCCTGCGGCTGCTGCACGACGCTGCTGCCGTCGTAGATCGAGGCCATCTGCCATGTCACGCCCGCGTCGGTCGAATAGTAGAGCCCGGGAAACGAGTCAACCGTCGTCGCGTTCACGATGGCCGCCTGCGCGGAGGTAGAGAAGGCCGCGACCACCAGCGTCGGCGTTGTCGTACTGAAGGCGATGCCCGCGGTGGCCAGCCCAATGAAGGAGTGGAAACCGCTCACGCCATCCTGTGAGGCCTGGATCAGCGTCCACGTCAGCCCGCCGTCGGCCGAACGCAGCAGGCCCTCGCCATAGTAGGAGTCGGTGGCGTTGTTGGGGTCGCCCGTACCGGCGAGGATCACCGGATTGGCTGATGGCTGTACCGCCAGCGCGCCGATGCTGAGCGACGGAATGGCGCTGCCCCCGGCGTTGTTGCTGAAGACCGCCAGCGTGTCCGTGAGTGGCGCGAAGCTGGCCGAGCCCAGCCCTCCCGCCGCGTTGGTAGACTTCCACACGCCGCCGCCAGTCGCTCCGAAGTAGACCGTGTTCCCCGTCGCGTCATTCGGATCTGTGGCGATGGCCGTAATGCGGCCGGTGACGTTGTTATAACTGGCCGAGAGGATGGAGCTTGGCCCCAACTGCTGCCACGCGGCGGTGAGATTGGTGGTAGCGCGAGGCAGTGGCCGCTGCGCGCGCAGCGGAAGCGACATACCCAGTCCCAGCACAAGCAGCCCGCAGGCTGACAACAGAAACCGCAGACGACCTGGTCGGATCGCCGGGGTGGACGCGCGGAATAGGGTGCTCGCGAAACGGCTCTGCGGCAAGCTGGGACCCTGAGATTCAGTTGTGAGACTCGGATCCATACTGCCTTGATCGGATCAAGAGCCTCGCGGGATGAGGCGCCAGAGATAAATACGGAGCGACTCGGCAGAAAGTCGTCCCAAATTGGGACAGCATCCACTAGGCAAGAGTGTAGCAGGGCAGCGAATCCGGCGCGGTGAGGCGCTTCGGTAACCTAAGCGGGGCGGTGCAGCAGGCGCGTCAACGTGGGCCGCACCACCACCGCTATCAGGTCCAGACCGGCGTGCGCGGCGATCGTGATCCACAGGCTGCCGGTCCACAGATAGAGCCCGGCGAAGGCTCCCCCGAGCAGCATAGTCGTGACCACGCCCACCGCTCCCTGGTAGAGGTGGGCCAGCCCGAACAGCACGATTGCGGCGACAAACGCGGGCACTGTGTGGTGCAGCACGCTGACCAGCAGCAGCGGCAGCAGCAGGCGGAAGAACAGCTCCTCGCTGAAGCCGGCGTTGATCGACAGCAGCGTGGCCCAACCTGTCTCCGCGCCATTGCGCGGCATCAACGGCTCAATGTCTCCCAGGGTCGTGTGCTTCACTTTGAGCTTCTTCGCCAGCAGCACGCCCAGCAGGATTCCGGTCACGACGGCGGCACTGGCGAAGCCGGCCAGAAAGCTCTTGCCGGGCATCTCGGCCGCAGGCAGCATCGAGTTCAGAAACCTGGCCAGCGGGAAGAAGTCGGGAGGTAGCGACGCGACCGCGCCCACACGCTGCAGGACCACCAGGCAGACCAACGTCGTTCCGGAGAACGCGAGAAAACTCTTCACGATCCAGTTGCGGAAGCAGCGCTGGCGGTCGCGTGTGTTGGTCAGGCGCTTGAAGGCTACGTACTCGGCGGCGTCGTTGCGAACAAACCACCACAACACGGCGAGGCACAGCAGGAGCAGCACGGGCTTCAACATGGCAACCCTCGAACACGACAAGGCCAACGTATCACAGGCTGTGCATCTGGCTCTGGACTAGTAAGCGTGCACGGTGAAGTTGATCACCTTCACCATGTGGCTGTCGAACTTGCTGATGCTGCGGGTCACGCTGGGCTGGCCGCGGAAGATCACCCACACTTCGTAGTCGATGTTTCCGTCCAGACGCTTGAAGTTGTAGCGCCCGCTCTCGTCGGTGATGTACGTGACAACCTCGCGGGTGTCGGTGTTGCGCAGCTCGACGATGGCGCCGCGGATGGGCTCATGGCTGGTGTCCGTGACCTTCCCGCTGAGGCTGCGCACGCTGGGGTTCGGCGGCTGCTGCGCTTGCGCGGGCAGCGCCCCGAGCAGTGTCGTGGCCGCTGTCGCCGCGAGCGCGCAGATGACCGCCGTTGCCAGCCATCGGTGCCGCGTCCTCGTCCTGCTAGTCATCGAACCTCACTCTGCAAGGAACCGCTTGCACGGCAACCGGTTCGGCCCTACTCCATGATGCCACTGCATCGCTGAGCCGGATGCAGGAAACCGCGACCGGCCACGCTGAATTTGCTGCACTGTTCCATTCAGGGACAGACTCTAGTAGCTGTGGCCGAGCACCGGATGCGGCTCGTAAGGCTGCGCCAACTGCTGCAACTCCTCTGGTGTCAGCTTCAGCGCCAGCGCGGTCAGCGCGTCCTCCAGTTGATAGAGCTTGCTGGCTCCGATGATCGGTGCCGAGACCCCGGGCTGGGCCAGAACCCATGCCAGCGCCACCTGCGCGGGCTTGACGCTGCGCCGGGCGGCGATGGCCATCACGCGTTCAACGACGGTAAAGTCCGAGTCGCGATAGTAGAGCTTGTGAGCGAAGTCGTCGCTGCGGGCGCGCACCGTAGCCGCATCCGATGTGCCCTCCGGAAGCGCTTGCTCGTCGCCGCGTTTGCGCGTGCCGGCGAGGAAGCCGCGCGCCAGCGGACTCCACGGAAGGCAGCCGATCTTCTGGTCCACGCACAGCGGAATCATCTCCCGCTCCTCTTCGCGATACACCAGGTTGTAGTGGTTCTGCATGGTCACAAAGCGCGCCAGCCCGTTTGTTGCCTGAAAGTGCAGCATCTTCTGGAACTGCCACGCATACATGCTCGAAGCGCCGAGATACAGCGCCTTCCCAGCCTTCACCACGTCGTGCAGCGCCTCGCAGGTCTCCTCAATTGGCGTGTGCTTGTCGAAGCGGTGAATCTGGAAGAGGTCGACATACTCCACGCCCAGCCGCTTCAGGCTGGCGTCAATCGAGGCCATGATGTGCTTGCGCGAGAGCCCGCGATCATTGGGGCGATCGCTCATCGGTTGGAAGACCTTGGTGGCGATCACCAACTCTTCGCGGCGCGGCTGAAACTCGCGCAGCAGCTTTCCGGTCAGAACCTCGCTCTCGCCCAGCGAGTACATGTCAGCGGTGTCGAAGAAGTTGATGCCCGCCTCGACCGCGCGGCGCACGATGGGCCGCGCCTCCGCTTCTTCAAGCACCCACTCGCGCCATTGCCTGCTGCCATAGGTCATCATGCCCAGGCACAACGGCGAGATGCGCACCCCGGTGTGGCCAAGGCTGACGGTGGGCATCGTGGTCGTATCGTTTTCGCTCATGGCACATTGGACGCACCGCGGCGCCCCGGGGACGCGCGCCCGCAGCAAGAGATTTTCTCGTCCGCAGGCAACCCTTTGCCAGCCGCGTGATTGCCGGCGGCTCGCGCCGGGACAGCATGCCGACGCTTCCATGCATCTAACCCTGCTGAGTCGCCGTGCGCGCCCGCGGGCCCTGATTCAAACGAGGTGCGCACGGTGTTCTCTCGCAGGGCCTTCTGAACCTGCTGGTGTGGGGTCAGTAGCGTTTTGGCCACGTTTTGGCCGCGAATCGTGCTAGCGGTCCATGTCGTCGGGCCGCAGCCACAGTCCTGTCCAGGTCTCCGACACGATAATGCTGTTGCCCGGATTGCGCGGGTCATAGCGCACCTGCACCGGCTGGTCGATGCGGAAGCCCAGCACCTCGTTGCGCAGTGTCGATACATCCTGTGCGCAGTGATACGTGAGCCCTGCAAGCGAGTAGCTGTAGACCAGCACCTCCGGCGTAGGCGAGATGCTGTCTTCGTTGCTCAGCGTGCGTGCGTCCAGAATCACTCCGTCGGTGATGCGGCCGCCCAGGGCAAGTTCCTCGCGCCGCCGCCGTTCCACCTCCTCGGCCGAGAGCCGGTGCCGCACGATGTACCACCAGATGGCCCCGCCCATCACGGCAACACCCGCCGCAATGCCACCAATCACACGCGGGTCCTCCGTTCGGGGCAGGCTGCGGAACAGGTGCGCTAATCGCGGCAGAATCGTCTGGTGGAGAATAGGTTTCAAAGCTCGCTTCAGGGTCACTTCAGTGTCGCGTCCGTCATCTTCTGATCATGCGTTGGATCGCTAAATGAAGCATAGCCTAGAGCGCGGGCCTGTAGCGTGGAAGCAGCCCAAAAGTTCCCCGCATGGTTCGGAGCCCACGGCGATATACTGCGGTGTGCGAATGAAAAAGAAAACTGCGCTCCAGGAGACTGCGACCGGCCACCCTCTGGATCTGGGCGACGGCCGCCGCGTCCGCTCGACGACGGTCATCTGCGTTCGTCGCGGCAATGCAATGGTCATGGCCGCCGACGGCCAGGTAACCCTCGGCTCCACCGTCATGAAGCACTCGGCGAAGAAGATTCGGCGGCTGTACAACGACAAGATCCTGGCAGGCTTCGCGGGCTCTACGGCTGACGCCTTCTCGCTCTTCACCCGCTTCGAGTCCAAGCTCGAACAGTACGGCGGCAATCTCGGCCGCTCCGCCGTAGAGTTGGCCAAGGACTGGCGCACCGACAAGCTGCTGCGCCAGCTTCAGGCGCTGCTCATCGTAGCCGACGCGAAGCAGATGTTCTTGCTCTCCGGCGACGGCGACGTCATTGAGCCCGACGCCGTCGGCAACCCCGAAGAGGGCGGCCTGATCGCGACAATAGGTTCTGGAGGGAGCTTCGCCTTGGCCGCCGCCACCGCGCTGATGGAGAACACCCCCATGACCGCCCGCGAGATCGTCGAACGCAGCATGAACATCGCCGCCGAAATCTGCATCTACACCAACCAGAGCATCACCATCGAAGAGCTGAAAGCTGCGGAATAGATGGCCATTTATTTACCAGGAACGGCTGAAGACCAGGCGCTCTCGCTCGATGAGATGACGCCGCGCGAGATCGTCGCTGAGCTCGACAAATACGTAGTAGGGCAGGCCGCGGCCAAGCGCGCCGTCGCCGTTGCCCTGCGCAATCGCAGCCGCCGCCAGAAGCTTCCGCCCGAGCTTGCCGAAGAGATCATGCCCAAAAATATCCTGATGATCGGATCGACAGGTGTGGGCAAAACAGAGATCGCGCGACGGCTCGCAAAGCTCACCAACTCGCCCTTCCTCAAGGTCGAGGCGTCGAAGTTTACCGAGGTTGGCTACGTCGGCCGCGACGTCGAATCCATCGTCCGCGACCTGATGGAGATTGCTATCGACATGGTCCGCGAGGAGAAGCTCGACGAGGTGGAAGACCGCGCCGAACTGGCCGCCGAGGAGCGCCTGATTGACCTGCTGCTGGCCCAGGGAGCCAGCTCGGCAGAGAGTCTTTCCTCCCGCATCTCCGAAGCCGTCGATGGAGCCCCCGCCGTGGCCGCCGCTGCTGCTGAGGAGCAGGCGAAGCCGCAGCCGGAGACTGCGAAAGAAGAGTCGGCTGCTGTGCCCACGTTGACCATCGTCGCCAAGAGCGACGCCGAGCACGCACGCGAGCGCGAGCGCCTGCTCATCCAGTTTCGCGAGGGCCGGCTCGACGATCGCATGGTCGAGGTTGAGACCCGCGACCGTGCGCAGCCGCAGATCGAAGTGCTCAGCAACGCGCCCGAAGAGATGGACCAGAGCGGCATGAAGGAGATGCTCGCAGGTATTTTCGGCGGTCGCACCCGCAAGCGCTCCATGAAGATTCCCGACGCCTTCGAGTACCTCACGCAGGAAGAGGAGTCGCGGCTGCTTGATATGGACCATGTCGTCCGCATCGCTGTCGAGCGCGTCGAAGATTCCGGCATCGTCTTCCTCGACGAGATCGACAAGATTGCCGGACGCGAGGGCGGCCACGGCCCCGACATCAGCCGCGAGGGCGTGCAGCGCGACATCCTCCCCATCGTCGAAGGAACGACCGTCAACACTAAGTACGGCATGGTCGCCACTGATCACATTCTCTTCATCGCCGCCGGCGCATTTCACGTCTCCAAGCCCAGCGATCTGATCCCCGAACTGCAGGGCCGCTTTCCCATCCGCGTCGAGCTGCTGCCGCTCACCGTCGAGGATTTTCTGCGTATCCTCACTGAGCCGCGAGCGTCGCTCACCCGCCAGGCCATCGCGCTGCTTGAAACCGAAGGCCTTCACCTGGAGTTCGCTCCCGGAGCGCTCGAAGAGATGGCCAGCTTCGCCTTCCAGGTCAACGAGACGACCGAGAACATCGGTGCGCGCCGCCTGCACACCATCATGGAAAAGGTTCTCGACGAGATCAGCTTCGAGGCGCCCGATATCGTAAAAGCCGGCAGCAGCGCAGTCTCCGACAAGGTTCCCGCGCTGGTGGAGCGTGCCATCGCCACCCCGACCGGCGAGCCCACCTTTGAGCGCGTCCTCATCGTCGACCGCGCGTACGTGGAGAAGCAGGTCGCCAGCATCGTGAAGAACCAGGACCTCAGCCGCTACATCCTGTAGCCGTCCTGTCGTCTGCGCCGTCTGTCCCCGTGCAGCGCGCCGCGATATGCTGAGAGAGTCCCAACTCCATGCAGCCGAGAGCCCTCCCATGACCCCACCGACGCCACGAGGAACCCTGTGAGATCGCAAACCCTGCGCCGCGCTCTGCTGGTCTATCTGCTGATGTTGATCCCCATCGCATGGCTGGCGATGAAGTACGGCCCTTACGCTCTCGACGGCGATGGCATGGCCTACATGGACGTCGCCGACCTGATGCGCGCGCACCAATGGGCAGGCGTCATCAACGCCTACTGGAACCCGCTCTATCCGGCATTGTTGGCGCTCGCCCAGCGTCTCGCACACTCCACGCGGTGGAATGAGCTGCATGCCTACTATGTGCTCAACTTCGTCATCTTTCTCGCGTCCGTCTTCGCGGTGCAGATGTTCGTCTCCGCGCTGGTGAAGCTTCGCCGCCACATGATGCCGCACGCCGACCCGAGTCATGGCGCGGGTCATCTGCTGGGCGACCACGCGCTGCGTCTGCTGGGTGTGGCGCTGGTGGTCATCGCCTCGCAGCGCGAGCTTTCGATGGCCGCCGTCCGCCCCGACGCTCTATTGCAGGCGCTGATGCTCGCGGCCTTCGCCATGCTGCTCGAATCCCTCGCCACGGGCAGCCTCGTCTACGCGCCGCTAATGGGCTTCTTCCTCGGCCTCGCCTATCTCGCCAAGTCCTTCGCGTTCCTCGTCGCGTTCCTCACCATCGCGGTCATGATGCTCTTTCAGGCCTGGGTCCAGCGGCGCAAACTCATGCGTGTGATCGCGGGCGGCGCATTGGCGCTCATCGTCTTTGCGGCGGTAGCCGGGCCGTACGTCGCTGCGCTCTCAAAGCAGAAGGGCCGCTTCGACTTCGGCGACTCCGGCGCGCTCAACTACGCGTGGTACGTCAGTGGCACGGTCAAGATGCATCTTGAACCGTCGATGACCGGCAGCTTCGGCTCGGCCACCGTCAAGCTGATTCATCCCGAGCAGCAGTTGCTCGCGCAGCCCGGCGTCTACAGCTATCGCGCCGAGCCCTACGGCACCTACCCTGCGTGGTTCGATCCCACCTACTTCCACGAGCGCATCATCCCCCGCTTCAACCTCCAGCGCCTGTTGCATCGCGATACGCGCAACGTCGCCCTCAGCCTGCGCTATCTGCTCAATCACCCCGAGGCGTGGATTCTGCTGGCGCTGCTGCTGGTCTGCGGAGCGCGCCTTGACCTCGCAGGCTCCCGCATCGGCGCAGCAGGCTGGCGCCACACCGTCTTCTGGCTGCCGCCCGTCGCCCTCGGCCTCGCGATGTGGGCAATCTACGGCCTGGTCAACGTCGAAGAGCGCTACGTCACGCTGGCCTATCTCGTCATCATCCTGCCGCTCTTCGCCACGCTTCAAACGTCGAACAGCGCCGCCGCCGCCGACAACCCGTGGCCGCGTCGCGCAGCCACGGCGATGATTGCGGTGCTCGCGTTTCTGGCCCTCGGCGAGAGTCTCCGCGTCGCGCTCGAACAACGCCGCAACGAATCCGCCGCAGGCCTCGCCGCGGCATGGTACTCGCCGCGAATCTTCGGCGCGGCCAAAGCCCTCAACGCGCTCGGCGTCGGCTCCGGCGACGAGATCGCCTGCATGGGCACCATCGCCTGCCTCAACGATCCCTACTGGATGCGCCTCGCCAACGTCCGCGTCCTCACCGAAATCTACAACCCCGACGCAACGCATCTGCTCGAAGAGTTCGAGGGCCTGCCAAATCGTCCGCAGGTCGAAGCCGTCCTGAAGCAGCAGGGCGCGAAGGTGCTCGTCGCGGCCTTCGACCCCGGCGCAATGACCGGCCGTACGCCCGCCTCGGCAGGATGGATTCGCCTAGGCGAGTCGGACCTCTACGCTCTGCCGCTGACCATTCCCGTTCCCGCGCCCACCGCGCCAGCAACGCTGCCGTGGGACATCACCGGAGCCGCCAAGCCATGACCCCAACCCCGATCCCGAATCAGATTCCGAACGACAACACGCCCATCGAGTTGACCGTTGTCATGCCCTGTCTGAACGAGGCCGAGACGCTCGCGGTCTGCGTCGACAAGGCCCGCGCGGCGCTGGCCGAGAACCACATTGCCGGCGAGGTCATCGTCGCCGACAACGGGTCTACCGATGGTTCACAAAGTATCGCCGCTGAACACGGCGCGCGCGTCGTTCCGGTCCCCGTGCGCGGATACGGCGCAGCCCTTAACGCCGGCATTCAGGCCGCGCGCGGCAAGTATGTCCTCATGGCCGACGCCGACGACAGCTACGAGTTCGCCCACATTCCGCGCTTCCTCGCCGAACTCCGTGATCGTCCGGACGGCTCAGCGGGTGCCGACCTGGTCATGGGCAATCGCTTTCGCGGCGGCATCGGGCCCAACGCCATGCCCCTGCTGCACCGTTATCTCGGCAACCCCGTGCTCAGTTTTCTCGGCCGCAAACTCTTCCACACCCCCATCGGCGACTTCCACTGCGGCATCCGCGCCTTCAGCAAAGACGCCTACTCCCGCCTCGACCTCCGAACGACCGGCATGGAGTTCGCTAGCGAAATGGTCGTCAAATCTTCGCTGCTCGGCCAGCGCATCGTCGAGGTGCCCACCACCCTCAAGAAGGATGGCCGCAGCCGCCCGCCGCACCTCAAAACCTGGCGCGACGGCTGGCGGCATCTGCGCTTCCTGCTGATGTACTCGCCGCGCTGGCTCTTCCTCTATCCGGGCCTCACGCTGATGATCGTTGGCCTCGGAGTGATGGCCTGGCTGCTGCCCGCTGAGCGCCCCTTCGGCCACGTCAACCTCGGCGTGGACACGCTCGCCTACATGTCGGCGGCCGTCCTGCTCGGCTTCCAACTGGTCTTCTTCGGCGTCGCCGCCAAGGTCTTCGCCATCTCCGAGGGCCTGCTCCCGGAAGACAGGAACTTCGAGCACTGGTTCCGCTACATCACCCTCGAAACCGGCCTGCTGGTCGGTATCTTCCTCGTACTCGTCGGCATCGGCATCGCAGTGTCGTCGGTGGTCTCGTGGTCGCACACTGGCTACGGCCCGCTGCCGCCAGTGCAGATGATGCGCCGCACCCTCCCCGCCATGCTCTGCCTCATGCTCGGCACCGAGATCTGCTTTGCCAGTTTCTTCCTCAGCCTCCTCGGCCTGCGTCGCCGCTAGATCCGTGCTCATGCATGCAGAAAGGCCGCCCCAACCGAGGCGGCCTTTCGTGTCTTCGTCTGTTAGCGTTTACTGGCGAACCGGCCTGGGCAGCTCCGTCAGCCGCTTCTCCAGCATCTTCTCCAAATCTTCCAGCGCCTTCGAGAAGCCGTCGATGCCTTCCTTCAGCTTGTCGTTGGCCATGCGATTCTCGGCATGCATCTTGTCGAACGTCGCCTTGTCGACGACGATCTTCTCAATTGGCAGGTCCGCGCACTTGGCCGCATCCAGCTTGCGCTCCAGCACGCCCTCGGTGTTCTGCAACTCTTCGAGCAGCTTGGGCGCAATGGTCAGCAGGTCGCATCCGGCCAGCTCGATAATCTCGCCGGTATTGCGGAAGCTCGCTCCCATTACGACCGTCTTGTAGCCGAACTTCTTGTAGTAGCGATAAATCTCCGTCACCGACTTCACGCCCGGGTCCTCGGCGCCGCTGTAATCCTTGCCCGTATCCTTCTTGTACCAATCCAGAATCCTGCCGACGAACGGCGAGATCAGCGTGACCTTCGCCTCCGCGCAGGCGATCGCCTGGTGCAGCCCGAAGAGCAGCGTCAGGTTGCAGTGGATGCCCTCTTTCTCAAGCAGCTCGGCGGCCCGGATACCCTCCCAGGTCGATGCCAGCTTGATCAGCACGCGCTCCCGCGAGATGCCCGCGCTCTCATACTGCTGAATAATCTCGCGCGCCTGCTCCATGCTCTTTTCCGTGTCGTAGCTCAGGCGGGCGTCGACCTCGGTGGACACGCGGCCCGGCACAATCTCCAGAATCTTGCGGCCAAATGCGACAGCCAGCGTCTTGAATGCGGCTGCTGCGACCTCCTTGTCGGTGGCCTTGTCGCCGGCCTTCTCGCGCGCCTGCTCCAGCACTTCGTCGACGATGTGCTGATACTCCGGCATGCCCGCCGCCGCAGCAATCAGCGACGGGTTCGTCGTCGAGTCCGTCGGCTTGTACTGCTTGATCGAGTTGATGTCGCCGGTGTCGGCAACGACCGTGGTCATGGACTTGAGCTGATCTAAAAGATTCGCCATTTAGGCTCCTATTGCGAGAACACTCGCGAGCGCATTTTGCGCAACGACTTAATTATAGACGCCGCATTACTCCTGCCGATTGGACGCACCCGCTGCTGCTCCGGTTGCGGGCCGCCTAGCCGCCGCGCGGATTCCCCGCCGGATGCGATGGCCACAAAGGAGCAGCGCAAACTTTACAAACCGTTCATAATCAGTCCATGACCGAAGCTAAACATCTCGACCATCGCCATGACGACACCGGACAGCACGGTCCTGAAGAGAAGCAGGAGCCGTACTTGCTGCGCGCTCATAAGGACTGGAAGTTCTGGATCGGCGTAGTCTTCGTCCTTGCTGTCCTCGTCATCTATGTGATGACGCTGGACCTGTCGAACGTACCGCATCCGCACCCGAATCACCTTTGGCGATAAGGCTCCGGTACAGCTCGATCGTCTGCGCCGCAATCGCAGTCCAGGAGAAGTGTTCCTCCACGCGCCTGCGTCCTTCTTCGCCCATCCGCTGAGCCTTTTCGGGGTCGCGCAGCAGATCGGTGATGCGTTCGGCGAGGTCTTTCGCAAACTGCGCCGGACGCATCGGGAAGGTTGTCTCCGGGTGCGCCTCGAAGGGCACCAGATGCCCGGTCTTGCCCTCCACCACCACCTCCAGAATTCCGCCCGTCGCACTGGCCACCACCGGCGCCCGGCACGCCATCGCCTCCAGGTTGATGATCCCGAACGGCTCATATACTGACGGGCAGCAGAACACTGCGCAGTGCGAGTACAACTGAATCGCCTCCTCCTTGGTCACCATCTGCTCAATCCACACCAGGTTGTGGCCGGTCCCGGTGGGGTCGCCGGTGGCAATCGAGTGGCCGCCATCCGCCGTAAAATTCTCCACCGCCGCACGCTGGCTGCCCGGCGTAAATCGCCGCACGGCCTGCACCTTGTCCCGCATCTCGGCAGCAATCTCCGGCGTGTCCGGAGCCCCCGCGCACAGCACAATCTGCGTCCCCGCCGGCAGATACTGGATCGCCTCGACCAGGTGCGTAACGCCCTTCTGCCGCGTGATGCGCCCCACGAACAGCACATACGGCCTCTTCGTATCGACGCCATATTTCTTCAGCGCGCTCATCTCCGGCGTGTATTGATACTGCTCCAGATCGATGCCGTTGTAGATCACGTGTATGCGCTTCGGATCGACATCGGGATAGGCCTTCACAATGTCGCGTTTGGTGCCATTCGAAACAGCCACAATCGCATCCGCGTCGAGGATCGCCGTCCGCTCCATCCATGAACTCAGCGCATAGCCCGTGCCAAGCTGTTCGGCCTTCCACGCTCGCAGCGGCTCTAAAGAATGCGTCGTCAGCACAAACGGAATCCCGTACAGCTTCTTCGCCAGAAACCCCGCCATCGCCACATACCAGGTGTGCGTATGGATGACGTCCAACTCATCCAGCTTCAGGTTTTGCAGCAGGTTTAGCGACAGAGCCTCCAGCGCTCCCTTGAACTTCGCCGTCGTGCCGCCGGAGATCGCATCCCACGGCTGCTCGAAGACGACGCGCAGCTTCGGATCGTCAGGCAGCGCCCGCTCCGGCGTCCCGCCCCACGCATGCACGTCGACCTCGATGGTCTTCGCCAGCTCGCGCGACAGATACTCGACATGCACTCCGGCGCCGCCATACACATACGGCGGATACTCTCTGGTCATCAGGCCAACACGCATGGAAACTCTCCCTCATCTCTATGATGCAGCGAACAGTCTAGCGCGCCCGTCCGAGCGCGCGGTAGCTGCAACCGCTGCTGCTGGTTGGACGGCCAATCCCGTACAGTAGATGAATCTTTTTGTTGCAGGAGACGCAGTGGTCATCTTACGAGTACTTTGCGCAGCGGCAGCGTTCCCGATCTTCGCCACCAGTTCGGTGTCGTTCTCCCAGGCCGCAGCCAAACCAGCGCAGCATCAGGCAACCGAAGACAGCCGCCTCCGCGCGATCTATACTGCCGAAGACGCGTGGCGCAAGGCCCAGCGCGGTGCCGGCGACGAGGACCATCCCGACGCGATTCTGGCGCAGCTTCCCAGCGTCGACGCCGCCACCCAGCAGGCCGATCTTGCCCACTGGGAGGGCGTGCTCCGCCAGGTCGACGCGCTGCACCCGGTCTCGCTCTCGCCCACCGAGCGCGTGAACTATCAGGTCTTTCGCGCGCAGCTTATCGTGCTGATCAACGCGCAGAAGTTCCGCGAGTACGAGCGCCCCGTCAACTCCGACACCACCTTCTGGTCTGACGAAGAGGACGTCGCGCGCGCAACCTTCAAGTCCGCGCTGGATTACACCAACTACATCGCGCAACTCAACGACCTCCCACGCTACTTCCACGAGAACATCGCCAACATGCGCTCCGGCCTCGCGCGCGGATTCACGCCGCCCAGGGTCACGCTCACCGGCCGCGACGAAACCATCCTTCCCGTGGCCGACGCCAAAACCCCACAGAGCACCATCTACTACAAGCCCTTCGATAAAATGCCCGCGACCATCCCCGCCGCCGAGCAGGCAAAGCTGCGCAGCGCCGCCGCCGCGGCCATCCAGACCGGCGTCATCCCCGCTTACCGCGAGCTACTCACTTTCTTCCGCGACGACTATCTCCCGCACGCTCAGACCTCCCTGGCCGCCACCGACCTCCCCGACGGCAAGGCCTACTACCAGTCCAAAATTCTCGAGTTCACCACCCTCACCCTTACTCCCGACCAGATCCACGCCATCGGCCTCAGCGAGATGGCAAAGATCCACGCCGAGATGCTCGCGACCATGCAGCAGAGCGGCTTCGCTGGATCACTCCCCGACTTCCTGCGCTTCCTCCGCACCGATCCGCAGTTCTACGCCCGTAAGCCCGACGATCTCCTCTCCCGCGCCGCCGTCATCAGCAAGCAGTTTGACGGCGTAGCCTCGCAGTACTTCGGCTATCTGCCCCGCGAGCGCTTCGGCATCAAGCCCGTCCCGGCGGCCATCGCGCCCTTCTACACCTCGGCCCGCGGCGGCCCCGGCGTCTATCTGGTCAACACCTACGACCTCCCGGCGCGTCCGCTCTACTCGCTGCCCGCGCTCACGCTGCATGAGTCCGCGCCCGGCCACGCCTTCCAGATGCCCATCGCGGCGGAGGTTGTCAAGGCTCGTCATCTGCCGAAGTTCCGCAACGCCTACATCTCGGCCTACGGCGAAGGCTGGGCGCTCTACTGCGAGCGTCTCGGCACCGAGATGGGCATCTACCACACGCCCTACGAGACCTTCGGCATGCTCAGCTACCAGGCCTGGCGCGCTGCTCGGCTGGTCGTCGACACCGGCATCCACTCCCAGGGCTGGACCCGCGAACAGGCACAGCAGTATCTCCGCGACAACACCGCGCTCTCTGACCACGAGATCGAGACCGAGGTCGACCGCTACATCTCCTGGCCCGGGCAGGCGCTCAGCTACTACCTCGGCGAGATGGCCATCCTCAACGCCCGCCACAAAGCCGAAGCCGCTCTCGGCCCGCGCTTCAACGTCCGCGCCTTCCACGACGCCGTCCTCGAACTCGGCAGCGTCCCCCTCCCCGTCCTCACCGACCACATCGACCAGTGGATCGCCAACGGCGGCCTCGGCCCCTACCCCGACATGGAAAAGTAGCGGCTGCATAGAATTACCCAACAGAACACAGCGGGTATATTGGTAAAACCGAAAAGGAGCCTTGCATGCACCCTGCCATCGCACGCCGTCTCACTCGCCTCTGTATTCTCGCCACGATGTCTCCGTTCGCCATCGTGTCCGCGTCCGCGCAGCAGCCCGCCGTCGAGAAGACCACCACCCTCGTTGCGTCCGGGCCCATCAACTACGCCGCACTCCCCGCCGACTCCACCACCGAAGGCACCGTCACCGTTGGCGGCAAGGCCATCGCGTACAAAGCCGTCGCCGGTCTGCTCCGCGTCGGCTCCACCGACAAGCAGGACGCCACCCTCGGCCTCGACGGCAAGCTCCTCCCCGACTCCGGCACCGACCTTCCCGCCAAGCCCGAGGACGCCACCGCCACGGCCACCATGTTCTACACCGCCTACTTCGCCAAGGACGCGGACGCCGCCACCCGCCCTATCGTCTTCATCTATAACGGCGGCCCCGGCTCGGCCACCATGTATCTCCGCATGGCCAGCTTCGGCCCCGTCCGCGTCGTCCTGCCAGACCTCGACCACCCAGCCGGCGGCCCCTACAAGATCGTGCCCAATGAGGACTCTCTCCTCGACACCGCCGACCTCGTCTTCATCGACGCGCCCGGCACCGGCTACAGCCGCGTCATGGGCAAGGACGCCAACAAGGCTTTCTACGGCATCGATCAGGACGCCGCCGCGTTCCAGCGCTTCATCCGCCGCTTCCTCACCAAGACCGATCGCTGGGACTCGCCGCGCTTCCTCTTCGGTGAGAGCTACGGCACCACGCGCGACGCGGCGCTTTCCGCCGCCCTCCAGCGTCACGGCGTCGACCTCAACGGCGTCGTCTTCCTCTCTCAGATCCTCAGCTTCGACGACTCTGCCGATGGCTCCGACGGCAACCCCGGCACCGACAACGGCTTCTACCTTGCGCTTCCCAGCTTCGCCGCCACCGCCTGGTATCACCACAAGGTCCCCAACCAGCCCGCCGAACTCCTCCCCTGGCTGCATGAGGTTGAGCAGTACGCCCTCGGCGGCTATGCCACCGCCCTTCTCCAGGGTGCCGATCTCGATGCCGACAAGAAGGCCGAAGTCGCCGGCAAGCTGGAAAGCTACACCGGCATTCCCGCGGCTCTCTGGATCAAGGCCAACCTGCGCATGACCGGCGGCCAGTTCGCCCAGGACCTGCTCGGCGCCAGCGGCGAAACCACCGGCCGCCTCGACTCCCGCTGGCAGGGCCCCAGCATGAATCCCATGAGCTCCGACGCCGACTACGACCCCTTCACCGAGTCCATCGAGTCCGCCATTCAGGCCGCCATGAACACCTACGCGCACACCACCCTCAAGTTCGGTGACACCATGACCTACGAGCCCAGCGCCCGCATGGACGGCTGGAACTGGGACATGGCCGTCAAGGGCCAGGGTGGCGGATGGCCGGGCACCAGCTCCAACGTGATGAGCGATCTTGCCTACACCATGAAGGTCAACCCGCACATGCACGTCCTGCTCATGGGCGGCTACTTCGACCTCGGCACCCTCTACTTCGGCGCCACCTATGAGATGAAGCACCTGCCCATCCCCGCCAGCCTCCAGAAGAACATCGCCTACAAGTTCTTCCCCACCGGCCACATGGTCTACGTCAACCCCGAGGCCCGCGCCGGCATCCACCAGCGCACAGCGGAGTTCATCCGCGCCAGCATAGCTGGCCAGTAGCGTGTCACGAAGGGGCGGGACGTCAATCCCGCCATACCTTCACTGTCCGCCGGGCGCTCGCGGCGGCGCCCGCTGTGGGAATCCCCACCGCTTGCCCAGCCCCCACCTCTCCGCTGTACAGTAGCGTGATACGTATCTCGCCGCGCAACCTCCACCGGAGTGTGATGATGTTCGAGCAAGCCCGCAAGTCCCCCGCCTTTCTGTCCGCCGCTCTGCTCTTAACCGCCACCCTCACCGCGCCGGGCGCCCTGGCCCAGCAGGACACGACCGCTTCGCCGATCTCCGCCGCCACCCTCCCGCCGCTCCCCGCCGACAAATACCTCTGGCTCGAAGACGTGGACAGCCCCCGCGCCATGGCCTGGGTCAAGGCCGAGGATGCCCGCTCCCTCAAGATTCTTGAGGCCGACCCGCACTACGCCACTTACTACGCCGAGGCCCTCAAGATCGCCGAAGCTCCCGACCGTCTCCCCACTCCCGAGCAGCGCGGCGGCGAGATCTACAACCTCTGGCGCGACGCCGACCATGTCAACGGCATCTACCGCAAGACCTCCATGGCCGACTACCTCACCGCGCATCCCACCTGGAAGACTGTCCTCGACATCGACGCCCTCGGCAAGCAGGACAACGTCAAGTGGGTCGCCAAGGGCCTCGACTGCCTCTATCCCGGCGACCACTACTGCATGGTCGCACTCTCCGCCGGTGGCGAAGACGCCACCACCCAGCGCGAGTTCGATCTGAAATCCGGCCGCTTCGTCCCCTCTGGCTTCATCCTCCCGCACAGCAAGCAGGACGTCGCCTGGCTCGACAAGGACACCTTGCTGGTCTCGCGTGACTGGGGCCCCGGCACCATGACCGCCTCCGGCTACCCCTTTATCGTCAAGCTCTGGAAGCGCGGCACTCCTCTCGACAGCGCGAAGGAGGTCTTCCGCGGCCAGCCCACTGACATGGGCGCCGCCGGCTACACCCTCCACGACGCCAAGAAGCACTCCCTCACCCTCTTTTCGCGCGCCGTCACCATCTTCGAGAACCAGACCTTCGTCCTCACCCCCGCCGGTCCAAAGCAGCTGATGATCCCCGCCAAGTCCCGCATCGCCGGCCTGCTCGACGGCCGCCTCCTGCTCAGCATCGACGAAGACTGGAAGCCCGCCGGTCAGCTCCTGACCTTCAAGCAGGGCTCGCTGCTGGAGTTGAGCCTCTCCCGGCTCATGAAGGACCCCGCCAATCTCAAACCCTCCGTCGTCTTTGAGCCCACCGCCGACGAGTTCCTCCAGGACACCGCCCTCACCAAATCCCGCCTCCTCCTCACCACCCTCAAACACGTCCAGGGCCGCGCCTACATCTACTCTCCCGCCCTCACCGGATGGACCAGCAAGCAACTCCCCATCCCCGAAAACGTCAGCGTCTCCATCGACTCCACCAGCGACACCGACGACAACTTCTTCCTCGGCGTCGCCGGTTTCCTCACCCCGCCCTCCATCTTCCTCGGCGACGCCGCAGCCAACACCCTCACCCTCGAAAAAACCGAGCCCTCCCGCTTCGACGCCTCCAAAGATATCGTCGAGCAGTACGAAGCCACCTCCAAAGACGGCACCAAGATCCCCTACTTCATCGTCCATCCCAGGGATATGCAGCGCAACGGCGCAAACCCCACGCTGCTCAATGCCTACGGCGGCTTCCAGATCTCCGAAAAACCCAGCTACTCTCCCAACATCGGCAAACTCTGGCTCGATCACGGCGGCGTATACGTCCTTGCCAACATCCGCGGCGGTGGCGAGTTCGGTCCCGCCTGGCATGAGGCCGGCCTCAAGACCCACCGCCAGCGCATCTACGACGACTTCGCCGCCGTCGGCGAAGACCTCATCGCCCGCCGCATCACCTCGCCCGCGCATCTCGGCATCATGGGCGGCTCTAACGGCGGCCTCCTTATGGGCGTCGAGATGACCCAGCATCCCGACCTCTGGAACGCCATCGTCATCCAGGTCCCGCTCCTCGACATGCTCCGCTTCGAGCACATCGACGCCGGCGCGAGCTGGACCGGCGAGTACGGGTCTGTCTCCAACCCCGCCGAGCGCGCCTTCCTTGCCTCCATCTCGCCCTATAACCAGCTCAAGCCCGGCGTGAAGTACCCCGAGCCCTTCCTCTTCACCACCACCAAGGACGACCGCGTCGGCCCCCAGCACGCCCGTAAATTCGCCGCCAAGATGGAGGAGTTCCACGAGCCCTTCCTCTACGACGAGATCATCGAAGGCGGCCACGCAGCCGGCGCCAACCTCGCGGAGCAAGCCAAAACCTGGGCCCTCACGTACACCTACCTCACCAGCAAGTTGATGGAGAAGTAGCGCAGCTTGATGGTGAAGTAGCGGAGCCCTCTCGATTCCGCACGGTCTGCAGCGGCCACACTCGCGCTACGCCAGCCCCAGTTGCTGCAGCGCGAACGCCGTAATCGCCGCCGCATCTTCCTGTGGAGTGCGTTCGGTCAGGTGGTCCAGCCGCCGCTCGTTGCAGCCGCGAATCATATCCAGGATCGCCCACGCGATCATCTCGAAGTCCCGCGCCTCCAGCTCTCCAGCGGCCTCGCCCTCTTTCAGAATCGACAGAAAATACGCGTGCCCAGCGCGCAGCACCTCGTGCGTCTGCCGCTTGTGCTGGGCCTCTCTGCCAACGGTCAGCAGCAGCCGGTATAAGCTCTGCTTGTCCTGCCAGAACTCCAGCCGCACCGCGATCGAGAGGGCCAGCCGCTCGCGCACCCCGCTGACCGTCCGTATGCGCTCCGCGGCACGTTCCCGCAGTTGCGCCACGGCCATCTGCACCGCCGCCGCGTAGATCTCCTCCTTCGAGTCGAAGTAGAGATACACTGTGCCCTTGGCGATCTTCGCCGCGTCCGCTACATCTCCTACGCAGGTAGCAGCAAACCCTTTCTTTCCAAACACCTTGACCGCCGCCGCAAGAATCTCCTGGCGGCGCAGGTCGGTAAGCACCTGCTTGCGGGTTGGGGTCCGTACGGTCGCGGTTAGGCTCACGCAAACAAGCTAGCACGTTTTTCTCCCGTCCGTCTGAATCCCATCGGTCTCCATCATGTCTAATGACTAAGGAGTCATTAGAATGACCATGCGGTCAGTCCTCAATCCAGAGCTCGATCCGGAGCTAGACCCCAGGCTGGATCCCGAGCCGGCTCCGACCTCCGCCGACATCGAAGCTGCGCTCGACCGCGCCGAATCCTCGTTCGCCGCCTCCGAGTTCGAACCCGGCGAGCCCCTTGCTTCCCCCACCACGCAACTCCCGTCGCTCGCGCCCCATAGAGTCTTCAATCCCTGGATCATCACCCTGGTCGTCACCATGGGCACCTTCATGGAGGTCCTCGACACCTCCATCGCCAACGTCGCGCTCCCCCACATCGCCGGCAGTCTCTCCGCCTCGCAGGACGAGAGCACCTGGGTGCTCACCAGCTACCTCGTCGCCAACGCCATCATCCTCCCCATCAGCGGCTGGATCTCCTCCGTCATCGGCCGCAAGAACTTCTATCTCATCTCGGTCGCGATGTTCACCGTCTTCTCGGCGCTCTGCGGGCTTGCGCCCACGCTCGGTCTACTTGTCCTGTTCCGCGTGTTGCAGGGGCTTGCTGGCGGCGGTCTTCAACCCTCCGTGCAGGCCATCCTCGCCGACCTCTTTCCCGGCGAAAAGCGTGGCATGGCGATGGCCGTCTATGCTGTCGCGATCATGTGCGCGCCCGTGCTCGGCCCCACGCTCGGCGGCTGGATCACAGACAACTACTCCTGGCGCTGGATCTTCTACATCAACATTCCCGTAGGCCTCGGCTGCGCCTTCCTCACCCGCATGGTGCTGGTCGACCCCGCGCATCTCACCCTCAAACGCCTCGCACAAAAAGGCAAGAAGCTGCAAATCGATGGCACCGGTCTCGCGCTCATCAGCATCGGCCTCGCCTCGCTTGAGATTGTGCTCGACAAAGGTCAGGAACTCGACTGGTTCGGCTCGACCTTCATCGCCTGGGCCGCCTCCATCGCCGTCTTCGCCCTGGCCGGAGCCATCCTCTGGGAGCTCCACGTCAAGGCTCCGGTTGTCAACCTCCGCCTGCTCAAGGAGCGCAACTTCCTCTTTTGCTGCGTCATCGTGCTCGGCGTCTACACTGCGCTCTACGCCTCCACGTTTCTGCTCCCCCAGTTCATGCAGTTGCTCATGGGCTACTCGGCGACAGCCGCTGGCCTTGCCATCTCCCCCGCCGGTCTGGTCACGCTGCTCGAAATCCCCCTGGTCGGCTGGGCGCTCAGCCGCGGCTTTGACGCCCGCCGCATGATCGCCGCCGGCCTCGCCACCATCGCTCTCGGCACCTGGTGGCTCTCCCTGGGCAATCTTCAGATGGGCGAGTCCAGTCTCATCTGGCCGCGTGTCGTCCAGGTCCTTGGCATCGGCATGACCACCGTCCCGCTCAGCACCATCATGTTCCGCTTCCTTCCCTCCGATCAGACCAGCAACGCCGCTGGTATCTACGCTCTGGTCCGCAACGAAGGCGGTAGCATCGGCATCGCCATCGCCAGCACCTTCCTTGAGCGCGCCTCACAGACCCACCAGGTCTATCTCGCCGCCAACCTCACGCCCTCCAACCCCCTTGCTCTTCGGGCCACGCAGGCCTTTGCCGCAGCTCATGGCGCCGTGGCCTCCAGCGGCTCCGCCGCCAACAACGCCTACGCCGGCCTCGCCATGCTCTACGCCCAGGTCCAGCGTCAGGCCGCGCTGCTCGCCTATATGGACCAGTACCGCATGTTCGCCTACATCCTCCTCTGCCTGCTCCCGCTGGTGCCCCTGCTCAAACGGCCCCCGCGTCACGCCGGCAAAGTCGAGCTGGAAGCGCACTAAGCCTCCTGATGTGAAATTGCTCACCGAGTAACCTGCCTAGGTAACACCCCGGGGGTACCCTCCTGATATTCTGAGAGTAATTGTTAGATTTTTCTAATAATGTGCACTCAGCTCTGTCTTGCGACTAGCAGTGAATCGACGTTTATCTCCCCGGGGGCTCCCATGAAGCAGCTATCGCAACTCTTCCCTGCCATTATTTCGCTGTTTTTCCTCTCTGCATCCATCGCCCTTACCGGTTGTGGCACGGCGTTCAACCTTCCCGACTCTGTTGCCAGCACGCAGGTCGCAGGCCCGCCCATGAGCGGAACCGTCCTGGGCGGCCATGCTCCCATTGTGGGCGCGCACGTCTATCTGCTCCAGCCCGGCACCGCTGGCATCGGCTCGGCTGCGACCTCTATCCTGGGCACGGGCACCACCACCTCGCCCGGCGGCTATACCCTCGCCGCTGACACCAGCGACCCGAACGTCAAGGTCGGCTCGGAGTACGTCACCACCGACAGCAACGGCGCCTTCAATCTCACCGGAGCCTACACCTGCACCGTCGGCAGGCCCGTCTACATCTACGCCTACGGCGGCACTCCCTCTACCGCGCCTGTTGCCACCCCCGCCACCTATTCCATCACCCAGATTACCGTCAGCAATGTCAGCACCTCTCCCCCGCACTCTACAGCGGAGTACACCATAACCGTCTCTCCCTCAGAGCTGCTCTACCCGGGCGAAAGTGTCACGATCTCCGGGCTCTCCGGGTCTACCGGGACGTTTAAGGTAGTCAATGGAGCCCAGGTTGTATTGGGCAACGCAAATCTCACCACCTCCACCTTCTCGGTCACGGCATCCGACCCGACCGGAGTAGGCAACCAGATCGCTGCCGGCACCTACACCACAGCGACCTTCGGTTCGGCCGGAGTCGTCACGGCGAACCCTGCGGCCAATAACTTCATCGTCGAACTCGCGACCCTCGGCAACTGCCCCTCCTCGGGCAACTTCTCCACTCCCGGCAACGGAGCCCTCTCGTATGTCTACATGAACGAGATCTCCACCGTCGCAGCGGCGTACACCTTCCAGCCCTTCACCTCAGCGGCCAACAACAGCGCCTGGGACATCGGCAGCTCTGGTAGCACGCAGGGCCTTCTTGGCATCGCCAACGCCGCTGACACCGCAGCCCAGCTCTACAACATTCAGGGAGGCGGCCAGATCTCGACCACCTATGATGGCGAGGGTCACATCGCCAACTCCACAACCGTGGCCGGCAACGGCACCGTCCCCCAGGCCACCATCGACACACTCGGCAACATCCTCGCCGCCTGCGTCGACTCCGCCCAGACGGTCGGCACCAACGGCGCCGTAACCCCTTCGGCGCAGTGTTCCACCCTCTTCTCCAACGCCACCGATAACGGCCTCACCACCGGCACGCAGCCCATCGACACCGCCACCGCCGCCATCAACATCGCGCGTTACCCGGCCGGCAACCATGCCTCCACCGGTGTAAACGCCAACTTCGTCTCCAACATCTTTGGCATCCCCACAGGCGATGTCCCCTTCGCCCCCTACCTCACCACCCAGCCCAACGACTTCACCCTCAGCATCAGCTACACCGGCGGAGGCATCGGCGCCACCGGCGGCCAGTCCCCCCACGCCGTCGCCATCGACGCTTCAGGAAACGTCTATACGGTTAACTACACAGCGAGCAATCTGAGCATCTTCAGCCCGCTCGGCGTGCCGCTCAGCACCACCGGCTTTACCGGTAATGGGTTGAACGGACCTGCCAGCGTGGCGCTCGATAGTACATCCAGCTATGTTTGGGTACCTAACTTCCCTGCCGGCACGCTAAGCCGTTTCACAACCGCAGGAGCCGCGGCAGGCACTTTTGTGGTTGGCCAGACCAAGCTCCAGGACGCCGAGATCGACGGCTCCGGCAACATCTGGGTGACTTCCAACACCGCCAACGCTCTGGTCAAGCTCAGCAGTGCCGGCACCATCCTCAGCACCACCACCACCAACCTCATCAGCCCCTTCAGCCTCTCCATCGAGCCAGGCCCGATTGGCGACATATGGGTTGCCGACGAGACGAAAAACGAGACCAGCGTCTTCACCAGCGCCGGTGCCGTGTACCCCGGCTCGCCATTCACCGTCGGTGGCATCCGGCAACCAACCGGCACCGGCATCGACTCCACCGGCAACGTCTGGCTCGCCAACTCCAACGGCACCGTCAGCGCTCTCACCAGCACCGGCCAGGCCCTCGCAGGTAGCCCCTTCGCCACCGGCAACAACAACTACTCTGATGGCATCGCCATCGACGGCGCCAACCACGTCTGGGTCACCAACAGTTTCGGCCAGACCCTCTACGCGCTCACCGACACCGGTGCCGTCATCTCTCCCTCCACCGGCTACCTCGCCAACCCCGCCACCCGGGCCGACGGCGTCGCCATCGACCCCTCCGGCAACGTCTGGTATGACAGCTACTCCGCCGCCGTCCTCTATGAAGTCGTCGGCGCGGCCGCGCCCACCGTCACCCCGCTCTCCTACGCCGTTGCTAACTCCAAGCTGGGAGTCACCCCCTAAACCACTCCCGTTCAGTCATGCGATAAGCCTCACACCCTCCAGCCCGCGGCGCACTCCATGGCGCAGCGGGCTGCTTCCGTTTGCTACGAACTCGCTCAGAACTCCCCTAAATTTCTTCAACTCCTCGCTCGCCTACTGGCCTAGTTTTACTCTACCCTCGACAGGGGCAACCGCTCGTACGGTGGTTTCCCTCAGTGATGGCCGTAGCTCCTACTTGGGGCCGAGGCCGTCGTGCTGGTGGTAGTTGGGGTAGGGTGGAACGGGGTAGGTGATGGGTGGGTGGGCCTTGAGCTGTTCGAGCAGGAGTTGGACGGCCTTTTCGAGCTGGGGGTCGTGGCCCTCGGAGACGGATTTCGGGTCGTTCTGGACAGCGACGTCGGGCGAGACGCCGATGTTCTCGATGTCGAACTTGCCGGTGAGGCCGTAGAGGGCGGTGCGAGGTGCGGTGATGGTTCCGCCGTCCTGGAGGACAGGATAGCCGCCGATACCGACCAGTCCACCCCAGGTGCGAGTGCCGACCAGCGGGCCGAGGCCAGCCTGGCGGAAGAGCCACGGCATGGCGTCGCCGCCGGAGCCTGCGTTCTGGTTGATGAGCATGGCCTTGGGGCCGAAGATGGCGCCGGTGGGCTCGGTGGTGTGCAGTCCGTTGCGCGACTCGTAGTTGATCATGGGGGTGCGTTTGAGCACGTCGATGACGTAGTCGGCGATGTCGCCGCCCTGGTTCCAGCGATCGTCTACGATGACGGCCTGCTTCTGGGTCTGGGCGAAGAAGTAGCGGTTGAAGCTGTTAAAGCCGGCACCGGCGGTGTTGGGGAGGTAGACGTAGGCGACCTTGCCGCCAGAGAGTTCGTCGGTATGGCGAATGTTCTCGTCGATCCACTGCTGCATGTGCATGTCGGTCTCGCTGTCGACGGGAACGACGACGACGTCGCGGGAGCCGGAGGCGTCGGGGCTGGGGCCGACGGTGAGTGTGGTTTGCTTGCCTGCGAGGCCCTCAAAGGCGGCGTAGAGGTTCTGGTCGGCGCGCAGCGAGGTGCCGTTGACGGCGAGCAGGTACTCGCCTTCGTGGACGTTGACGCCGGGCTGAGTGAGCGGGGAGTAGAGCTTGGGGTCCCAGTTGCCGCCCTGCACGATGTGCGCGATCTTGTAGCGGTCGTGGTCGATGGTGTAATCGGCGCCGAGGAGGCCGGTTTTGGGTGCCTTGTCGTTGGCGGGTGCGTGGTAGTTGATGAACATGTGGCCGACGGTGAGCTCTCCGAGCATCTCCTGCATGAGATAGGTGAGGTCGCTGCGGGAGCTGAGGCCGGCGACGTAGGGCTCGTATTTGGCCTTGATTTTGGCGAGGTCGAGGCCGTGGTAGCCGGGGTCATAGAAGAACTCGCGCTCGATGCGCCAGGTCTCGTTGTACTCCTGCTGCCACTCGGCACGAGGGTCGACGCGAGCTTGCATGGCGTCCACCTGGAGAGCCTTGCCGGGAGTTCCGTCAGCGGCGGCGGGGGTAAGGCTGTCCATGGGACTGATGAAGTAGCTATCGTGCTTCTGGTAGAGGACGCGGGCGCCATTGAACGAGACGACTACGCCGGAGATGTCGTGGAGGACGTCTTCGGTCTTGCGGCTCTTGAGCGTGAAGCGCCAGAGGGAGCGCAACTGTTGCGGGTCACCATCGGCGGGGTTGGCTGCGGGGCTGGCTTCGCCCAGCAGGATGACGCCGGTCTTGCCGGCCTGCAACTGTACGTAGTTGCGCGCTGGGATGGGTAGCGCGAGGATGCGCTGCTGAATGCCGTCGAGATCGATCTTTGTTTCGGGAAGGGCGGCCCTGGTCTTCTTGTCGGCGTCCTTCTTGTCTTCGGAGGTGGAGGAGTCGGAGGGTGAGGTCTTCTTGTCGTCGTCGGACTTGACGGTTTCATCGCCGGACTCGGGCGGGATGGGTGACTTCTCGTCTTTGGAGAGCACGGCGACGTAGACGCTGGAGGTGATGGTGCGGTTGAAGCTGCCGAGCCCGAAGCCGTCGCGGGCGGGACCGTTGTTGGTGCTGGCGGTGAAGAAGATGTACTTGCCGCCGGCGTCGAAGACGGGGTTGGAGACCTCGCTCATGCCGTCGGTGATCTGTGTGGATTTGGCAGAGGCGATGTTGTAGAGATAGGCGGCGTCTTCAAAGTTCGGCAGCGAGGTGGAGTAGAGGACCCACTTGGCGTCGGGCGAGAAGCTGGCGCTGAAGTTGGATGGGCCAAAGCCTTCGCGGAGAGCGGTGGCGATCAGGACAGGTGTGGTGGGACCGAGTGCGGGATCGAGGTTGATGAGCCAGAGGTGCAGGCGCTTGTCGGAGAAGACGATGCGCTTGGAGTCGGGCGACCAGACGGGCGAGTAGTAGTAGGTGGGGTCGGGGCCGAGGCTGATCATCTGCGGTGGCTTCAGGCCATCCTGATCGCGGATGCAGAGCTGGTACTCGCCGGAGGCGTCGGAGAAGTAGGCGATGTGTTTGCCGTCGGGTGACCAGGCGGGCTCGCGCTCGGCGGAGCTGGAACTGTTGGTGAGGTTGCGGACGTCGCCTTTGTCTTCGGGTACGGTGAAGATGTCGCCGTGGGCCTCAAAGAGTGCGCGAACGCCGGTTGGCGAGATGGCGGCGTTCTGGATCTCTGAGGGCATGATAGAGGCCAGGTGCGGCAGGAGCGCGGGAAGGTCGCCGTCGGTGGAGATTTGGACTGTGTGCTCCTTGCCGCTCGGAATGTCGAAGAGGTGGATGGTGCCGAACTGCTCGTAGGCAAGGGTGTTGCCGCGGCCAGTGAGGGTTTTGAAGTCGAGGCCGTGGTTTTCAAGGAGCTGCTTTACGGATTTGGTGTGGGTGTCGTAAGCGAACAACGAGATGGGGCCGTTGCGGTCGGAGAGGAAGTAGATGCTATCCCCGAGCCAGAGCGGGTAACGGTCGTTGGAGTTCTCGCGGGGGACTTTGGTCAGGTCGAGAGATTTGAGATCGACGATCCAGATGGGCTGCGTCTGGCCGCCACGGTAACGTTTCCAGGATTCCTCCTGCCATTGAAGCCAGGGGTTGTAGGCGAAGTGCGAGGCATCGGGGGAGTAGGTGCCGACGTAGGCAGATGGCAGCGGGAGCGGCTGCGGGAGACCGGCACCGCTTGCGGCGATGCGGAATAGCTGGAAGTACATGCGGACGGAATCTTGCATGGAGGCGAAGAGGAGGTCGTGGCCATCGGGCGTCCAGCCGATGACGTAGTTGCCGCCGGGGTGGTAGGTGACGCGGTGAGGGACGCCGCCGGTGACTGGGATGGTATAGACGTCGACGCTGCCGGCAACGGTCGCCGAGTAGGCGATGGTCTGGCCGTCGGGGGAGAAGAAGGGACCGTCGGAGACGTTGGCGGTGGAGGTGAGACGGCGGGCGCTGCCACCCTGGCGGGGGACGGTCCAGATGTCGTCGGCGTGGCGGAAGGCGATGAGAGAGTCAGAGAGCGAGGGTGCGCGAAGAAGCTGCGGTGCCTGCTGCGGGTGCGCGGCGGCAGGGAGGAGAAAGGCCAGGACGAGGGTCACGAAGAGGATCGGGGAGAGGAGAGTGCTCATCAGGAGTCGCATCGGCATCCTTGGTGAATCGGAATGCGATGAGTGTACATCGGGGGGAGGGTCAGCAATCCTTCCACGATGCAAGCGACGTCCATCCAAACGACTTTCGGCTGGAGGCACTTTCCTGAGATAGAGTGAACGCGACAACCGCTGCGCGTGGAGCGATGTGCCTAGTACAGCATCGAGAGAAGAACAGAGGCGATCCGTCGAGCGATACAACATAGTCAAGAGAGCATGAGGACCTTGGCGCGTCGTCACGGCATCAACCAGGAGATGGTCGCCAAGTGGAAGAAGCGGGAGTCCACCGCCGGATCGCCGGGCTGGACCAACCATTCCGAGATCGACGGTTCTTTCGGTGAAGCAAGACGCCATCATCGTGGCGTTTTGCAAGCATACGCTGTTGCTGGACGATTGCCTCTACGCACTCCAGGCTACGTTCCCTCAACTAACTCGCTCTTCCCTTCGCCGATGTCTGACCGCATCAGCCGACTGCCTGATGTCGAAGGCGACCGGCCAAAGAGGAAGAAGTTCAACACCTATCCGACTCGGGCGGCTCTACCTGCACTCAGATAGAGGCATCCAGTTCGGTGACCTGCCGAAGAACCGCCAGGGGCCAATCGCACGCTTCCGCGGCCATCCCTTCGACAGACTCTGCTTCGTTCATGGAATCGAACACAGGCTCACCAAACCCAACCATCCGTGGACCAACGGGCAGGTCGAACGCATGAACCGAACCATCAAGGGCCTTACCCCTACGAATACCTCTGCAAACTCTGGACGCAAACCCCAGATCGATTTACTCTCAACCCTATCCACCCAATGCTGGGACGATACACCGAGGCCGCTACTTGTGAGCCGCAGACATTCGTTCATGAATGTCCCACCTATAAAGCAGTTCGAGATACCCAAAGTTAGCGGAGGACCCGGCTGGATAGTCGGCGGCCACTGCGGATTTGCCAGCAGCATGTGAGTAATAGAGATTCAGCGCGAGCGTTCGTGTGAGTTGGTAGTCAGAGCTTATGTCGATAACGGTAGCAAGGCTATTGCTTCCGCCCGACGGACGTCCGGCATAGCCAAAGACTAGATTGTCATAGGCTCCGCCGCCCTGATACCAGAGATCTGAACTCGCGGTTAACTGCAGGAAATGGAGGTCCGAACGCAGCGTAAGTTTTTTACCGGGTGTATCGACAATCTCCGCAAATTCATCCTTGTTGTTCATCAGGTTATAAAACGGGAAGCGGGCGTAGGCGCGTGCGGTAGGAAGGATCTGGAAGAAGGTATTGTTCACGGAGTCGGCAGGATGGTTGTCGCCGGTGCTGCGGAAGTAGCCGCCGCGCAGCCATGGCTTGCTGGCCAGCGATGTTAGCCGGTAGCCAGTCTCGGCGGCGAATGCACCTGCATGCTGCGTAAGAGTGCCCCAGTTGCCGTTTTGCAGCACCCCCCACAAGACAGCGTCGAACTCGCCCGGGCCTGCGGGCGTGGTCGAGAGCATGTCCATGCCATAGCTGCCCACACGGATGTTCTTATGGTCGGCCTGGCGGATGGGCAGCGGCCGGTTGTCGGTTTTGGTGATGCCGGTTCTTCCATCGTGATAGTCGATGGCAAACGCTCTCCACAGCATGTGATGGCTGAATTGATATTTGCTGTAGGCCAGGTATTGCACATCCACATTGATCTCCGGATTGGAGTTCATGTTGAAGACGCCTTGCGTGGCGCGTCCGGCCATCGCCGTTATGTCCCATGACCCTTTGCCATAGTGGCCGTCGATGCCATCGAAGCTGCGCTGGCCCGTGGAGAATCCGAAGTTTCCAATGAGCCGCTGCGCGACGCGGTTGTCCTGCAACCACGCAAGAGTGGAGTTCTTCGGGTGGGTCTCGAGTCCATCAAAGAACTCGAAGCGGCCCAGTCGCAGGCTGGTGTCTGGACCCGTTTCGTGGTAACGAATGTACCCCTGCCGCAGCGCGACAGCGGCAGGCGTGGTGTTGGCGTTGGCGGCGTAGTAGTTTCCTCCGAGGCCCAGGGCTCCCTGCGCAGCTACGGTAGAGGTCGCAGTCGTCGGCAGATCGAAGCTGTCGTTCGAGGCGAGTTCGGCCAGCCAGTCGATGCGCCGGATCTGCTGGGCTACACTTACCCGCAGCAGTTGCTCCACAAATGGGTAAGTAGTGGTGTAGGGAGGGTCTGCGTACCAGTTATACGCGTCCGTACGATTGCGCTCGTAGACGTTGAAGCTTATCGGCGAGTTGGACGCACCATCGGTCGTTATCGGGGTAGCGGTGTAGCTCTGTGCCCATGCGAGGCCACCCGCGAAGAACGCCGTGGCCAGAGATATCCTTAAGATAGACTTCGGAAGCTTTGTGAAATTCATGCACCATCCCTCAATCGATAAGGGTGAATCACGCGAGATTTTGTAAACGTTTGCTGCGGATCTGCGTGGGAAGGCATGGCAAGAGTGGCTCTGCCTAGGGAGAATCAACGTATCGATTGTGCTTCAATCAATCTAAAGGCCGAACACTGCAGCCGCCTATCCATCAAAAGGTTGATTTTCATTCTCTGCGCCTGTGTTGGCACGGAAGAGGTGTTCGGGTGTGGACAAACGCTGCGCGGGGTCGCATGCTGGAGTGGACCATGCTATGTAGGCTCACACGGCGCTCGCGGCTCAGCAGTCTGGCTATAGTTTGCTTGCTGCTGTTGGTCGGCCAAAGCCCGGCGCAGAACCTTCGCTATCTCAGCCAGCAGGCCTGGTCCACCGAGGAAGGGCTCCCGCAAAGTAGCGTCCATAGCATCTTGCAAACGCCTGACGGCTATCTATGGATTGCTACGGAGGGTGGATTGGCGCGGTTCGACGGCGTTGCTTTCCGGGTCTTTGGCCGAGGGTCGGACCCAGCATTTCGTAGCGATGATGTCTGCTGCCTTGCCTCGAATCGTGATGGCCTATGGCTTGGTACGGAGGACGGCCTGCTCCGGATGCAGCAGGGAAGATTTCGCCGCTACGGCACGGAGGATGGGCTTGCGTCTTCAGCCATCGAGTCGCTGACGGTGCGCGGCGATGGTTCGTTGGTGATAGAGACTGCGGCGGGATGGGCGGTGTGGAAGCAGCCGAATTTTGAGACACTCTCAAGCCCGCCCGAAGACCTCAGCCGCGATCGCTTCGGACTGTCCGAGGTGCCGGGTAGTGCACTTTGGAGGTTCTCGACGACGACGGTTTCGGTCAACGCAGCGGGTGTGCAGCGTTCGTGGCGCGTGCGTCACGAGTTGCCGATGGGCCGCATCCAGACGGTGTTCGTCGACCGGGAGGGACTGGCGTGGGTTGGGCTGAATAGTGGGTTGTTTGTGCTGAAGGCGGAGAAGCCTGCAGCGACGCCTGTGAGTTTGCTTAGCGGCAACTCCGTGCTCTCGATCTTTGAGGATGAGGAGGGAGATCACTGGATTGGCACCGAGACCTCCGGGTTGCATGTGCTGCGGCGGCTGCCGTTCCGCAGCGAGCCCACGCTGGCTGACCAGGCCGTGACCAGTGTTGTGGAGACCACGGATGGAGCCATGTGGCTGGGCACGCGTGATGATGGCCTGCGCCGCGTGCTCAATGGTGAGATGGACGCTCCGGTGGCGGAGACCAGGCTCACCAGCGCCGTGATTCTGTGTCTTGCGGCGGGCGCAAAGGGCGGCCTGTGGGTGGGCACGCCCGATGGACTCAATTACATCGACGCCAGTAATGCCGTGCGGCACGTTACCTCGGCCGACGGACTTCCGGACGATGATATTCGTGCGCTGGCGGTGGACCGCGATGGGTCTGTATGGGTAGGAACGCGCCAAGGTTTGGCGCATCTGCAGGACGTTGGGAGGCAGCTCAAGATCACCACACTGACCAGCGCGGATGGGCTGGGAGGCGACATGATTGGGGCGCTGCTGCTGCAGCCCGGCGAGCTTTGGGCGGCTACGTCTGGCGGTCTCACCGAAGCGCGCAGCGATGGAAAACTTCGCAACTTCACGACGCGCGACGGGCTGGGTGCAACCATTGCGACGTCTATCGCGCAGGACCGCGCGGGCCAACTTTGGGTGGCCACCCATAATGGGGGTCTCAGCTACTATGACGGCGAACGGCTGGTCCCTGTTGGGGCATTTCCTTTGGCTGGGGAGCACGATGGCAATATCGAAGGGATGACCACGGACCGGGTGGGATATCTTTGGCTTCGCATGGATCGAGGCATCCGCCGCATTGCGCTCACGGCGCTGCGTGCCTGCGTGGGGAAGACGCCGTGCACGCTGCCGGACGGGGCGATGACTCGATATGGGCTTGCCGATGGGTTGCCCAACGACGAAGTTGTAGCTGGCGAACCCTCTACCGGATGGCTGGCGGGCAATGGAGAACTCTGGTTTCCGACGCGCGGCGGTGTGGCGATTGTGGACACCGAGCATCTGCCGTCGAACAGGGTTGCGCCGCCCGTGGTGCTGCAGCGATTTGTGGTGGATGATCTCTCCGAACCTCTCGGTCCGGCATCGATCGACATTCCGTTCGGCCATGCGCGCTTCACGATGGAGTATGCGGGACTCAGCTTCACCGCGCCGTCGGAGGTGCGCTATCGGTTTCGGTTGGAGGGCTTTGACAAGCAGTGGACCAACGCCGGCAATCGCCGATCTGCGACGTACACGAATCTCACTCCCGGGTCGTATCTCTTTCACGTGCAGGCGATGAACAACGACGGCGTGTGGAATAGCGCCGGTGCCGAAGTTCGCTTTCGCATCATTCCGCCAATCTATCGCCGGTGGTGGCTTATCCTGCTTTGCATTCTGGCGGTGATGGCGTTGCTGGCTGGAATGTACCTGATGCGGCTGCGGAGATTGAAGGGCCAGTTCGACGCGGTGCTGGCGGAGCGCAATCGCATGGCACGCGAGATTCACGACACGTTGACGCAGGATTTTGTGGGGGCCTCGCTGCAGCTTGATCTCGTCACCCAGTACCTGAGCCGCGGGAAAGTAGAGCTTGCTATCGATCAGGTCAAGCGTACCCGCCAGTTGGTGACCGAGGGTCTGGACGAGGCGCGACGCAGCATCTGGGAGCTGCGCGCAAACAACTCGCAGGATACGTTGCCCACCCGGCTGGCCAGGATCGTGCAACGGGATACGTTCAGCGCCGTCGCTCCAAAGCTGCATCTTGGCGGCGCTTACCGGCCGCTTGAACCGCGAGTGGAGCGTGAGGTCCTACGCATTGCTCAGGAGGCGCTTACCAACGCGCTGCGTCACGCCCACACGACCGAAACTTCGTTGGAACTGCATTACTCCAGTGATATGCTGATGCTCACGGTTGAGGATAAGGGTGTAGGCTTCGTTGTGGACGCGGGTTCCAGCGAAGCAGGACACTATGGACTGCTGGGAATGAAGGAGCGCGCCGCGGCGATCGACGGCACACTCGAAATCGCAAGTCAGTCTGGAAAGGGAACCAGGGTGACGTTGCGCGTGCCCGTTGAGCACAGCACGAGGTAAACATGGCAGACCGAATTCGCATCATGCTCGTAGAGGATCACCAGGTTGTTCGACAGGGCCTGGTCGCTTTGCTTTCCACCACCGACGATCTCGAAGTCGTTGCGTCCGTAGGCGATGGTCTGGAGGCTATCGATGCCTTTCGCGCTGTGCAGCCCGACATCACACTGATTGACCTGCAACTACCGAAGCTGGGCGGAGCGGATACCATCCGCCGGATTCGAGTCGATTTTCCTCAGGCCCGATTCATCGTTCTCACCACCTTCGATGGCGACGAGGATATCTACCGGGCGCTGCAGGCCGGCGCTCGAGCCTATCTTCTCAAGGGTATGCCGCTGGAAGAATTGTTAACCACCATCCACGCGGTGCACAGCGGCAAGCTTCACATTCCCTCGTTCGTTGCGGAGAAATTGGCAGAACGGTTGAGTGGGCAGGAGTTGACGGCAAGGGAGTTGAGCGTTCTGGAGAGGATCGTTGCAGGCCGCGCGAATAAGGACATCTCAGCCGATCTTTCGATCTCGGAGGCAACGGTGAAGACCCACATCAACAGCTTGCTGGGCAAGCTTGGAGTCGCGGATCGGACCCATGCTGCGACTGTCGCAATTCAACGTGGATTGGTAAGTCATCGATGAGCATCATGCGGTGCGTCCGCTCCCTCGCGATCCTTTTTCTGCTGCCGCTCGCGCTGCTTGCCCAGGACAAGAACTCTTCGTCACGACGCGAGTGGCGTGCCGCAACGACGGCCGAGTTGCAGGCTGTTCTTCCGGTACGTGCGCCGGTCGATAAGGAGCGTATCGAGACCGAGATGCGCTCCGCAACCGGGGTGATCAACTCCCGCGGGCAGGTCATCGCCGCCGTCGTCCTCATCACGGCCGGCTACGCAGCCAATGGCAAGTATTCCTACTACCTTCTTGCTCAAAGTCCCTTGCGTCTGGGTACGAGCATCGACCTTCCCGCCGGTGCGTACGCCGTTGGTTGGACGCGAGCTGCCGACGGCCTTCAGGTGCATGTCTACGAGGCGGAAACGGGAATCGAACGAGGAACGGCGATAGCTCATCCGCTGAGCCCTCCCCTGCCTGTTGTCTCCGTCAAACTCTGGCCGCCAGCGGATCGCAGCTTCCTCCAGATCGGTCGGTTTGCGCTGCCCTATACTGTGGGCGAATGAGCCTGCACTACTCCGCCGATGCGGTGCTGTCGTGTGGAGGATGGCACGTGCGCTGATCGATCTCCGCCTTGCCCCTGACCCTTTATGGTCAATCGAGTTACTGTGCTGCTGACATCGTGACGTAGGTGCGGCCAAGGTACAGGCGATAGTGCCCCGCAACCGACGCATCAGCCATCATCCGCAGGGGCGTCGGTCGCATCATCTGCTCGTCGCGGATCGTCGTGGTGTGCAGAATTTCGTTGCCTCCAAGATCCATCACCACCATGCGACTACCCGCTATAAAACCGAAGCCATACGCGCCGGGTACCAGCGTCTTGTCGCCTATCTTCAGCGCCACCTCTGTCAGCAGGTATCCCTGGTAGGTTTGCTGTACCCCAGAGGAGTAGCCGGATGTATCTACCAGCGCCGCGAGTGCCAACTTACCTCCATCAAAGCGGATTCCACCCGAGTTCCGGCCCTGCACCGGAGCGCTCTGTCCGGCATAGAAGACCGATACTGGCAGAATCGCCGAAGCCTGCACTCGATCCAGCACGCCGACCTTCGCTGAGTTCGGCGCACTTGCGGAGAGCCCTGCAGCATTCTGCGCCAGCGCACCGGAGTTGGGCCGGGTCCAAAGACTACCCAGAACGACAAACATCACGACATAGTGGAGCGGTGAATATACTTTTCGCATCGCGATCTCATCATACGGATGCTTCGGTAATGCTTGCAACGCCACCAGTGAGTTGGCGTGCATGGCCTCGCCCAAGCAGAACCTCGGCGACCGTAGCTTTGAAGACCGCTTCTATACGTGCGGCCTCCGTTTCAACGCCAGCTATACTCTGCTGGGGCCTCTCCTTCATCGACCTCGACAACGAACGCCGATCCGACATCTCCATCCTCAACCGTCACGTCATCCTCAGGTTGAGTTATCATCCAGGCCATCAAGTCAATCCTGATCGGAAGTTGTGGCTGCGGGTGTTGGCGTGGCGAGAAGCGATTTTGGAGTGATCACAATCACCTTGCGTCGGGCGCGCAGGTAGGCTATCAGGTCGCTGATCTCCGGCGATGTC
>JAJXYW010000306.1 GCA_021780415.1 Acidobacteriota bacterium | reverse complement strand
GGCGGCGGTGTCTGCGCCAGCGTCATGTCCGGGTCGCCCGGCGCGTCGATATGCGCCAGCGTCCCCAAATCCAACTGCATCTTCCGTATGTTCATCGCCGCCTGCTGCACCGGCTCGCCCACCACATCCGGAATCGTCACCTGCTGCGGCCCCAGGCTCTCAGTCACCCTCACCTGCCACCCATGCCGCACGCTCGACCCCGCGGCCGGCGCCTGCGACAGTATCCGTCCCACCGGCACCGTCGTCGAATAAAACTTGTTCTCGATATTCAAATCCACGCCCGTCCTCAGCGCCGCCTCGCTGGCCTCCGCGACGGTCATCCCGGCAAAATCCGGAATCGTCACCTCATGTCCATGCAGCGCAATCCGCAGCGTAATCGCAGCCGACACCAGCATCACCGCCAGCATCGCCAACCCCGTCAACGCCACTCGGAAGAACCGTTTCATCGCAACCTCACCATACCGTGGAAAGAAGTTGTCAGTTCTCCGTTGTCAGTTCTCACTAACAACGAACCCGCAACTGAGAACTGACAACTGACAACTGAGAACTTAAATCTCACCGCCGATTATCCGTCGCCGGCTCCGGATGAATAAACACCCGCGCCACCTGCGGATGATCCAACCTGAACTCGCTCTCGAAGTTCGTAATCACCTCGTGCACGGCTTCCATGGGCAGGTCATCGGGCAGTGTGCAGTGCAGGTTCACCTGGACGCTGTTGGCCGCACCTCCATGTCCTCGCGTCATTGAAATCTCATGAATATCCAGAATCTCCGGGAAGTGGCTTGCCGTCGCGCGCAGTTGGTTCTCCAGATTCTCGCTCGGATCGACCTGCGCCGCCGTCGCAATGGTTGCCGGCTCGCTCTCAATATGCGTCAGCAGCGAAGCAATCCCCGGAACCTCATGTTTCATCTCGGTCTCCAGCGCTGTCACCACCTCATGCGCCTCGCGCAGCGTCATCGTCTCCGGAACCTCCAGGTGCTGCTCCACATGCAGCGCTCCGTCGTACTGCCGCACGCTCACATCGTGAATCGATAGATTCGACCGCGCAGCCACTGCCCGAATCCGATCGAACACGCTCTCCCCCAGCGTCGCCGTCGGCACCGTATGGATCACCACATCGGCCCCCGGCAGGACCCGTTGCACCGCCGTGGTCGCAGCGGCCGTAATCTGTTCCGACCGCTGAAACGTCAGCCTTCGCGGCAGACTCAGCGTCAAATCCACAAAGTAATGCGACCCCGACCGCCGCACCCGCACCCGGTCCACAGCCAGCACCCCGTCTGCCGCCTCCAGGTCCCGAATCAAATCCCGCCGAATCTGTTCCCGCACCTCGGGCGGCGTCGCATCCAGCAGGGAATCGATCGTCTGCCGCGCCAGCCGCCACGTCACCTGCAGAATAATCGCCGCCACCACCAGCGCCGCCACCGGGTCCGCATACTGTAGTGCGGGAATATTCAGCCGGTCGCCCACAAACGCCGCCAGCAGCCCCACAAACACCGCAGCCGACGACCAGATATCGGTCCCGAAGTGCACCGCATCGGCCTCCAGCGCATCGCTCCTATGCTCCGTCGCCACCCGATGCAGCGCCCGTGAACGCGTATAGTCCACCGCAATCGACAGCAGCAGCACCACAAACGGCCACACCGACCAGTGCAGATCCAAATGCTCCCGGTCCACGATCCGATGAATCGACTCGCGCGCAATCCACACGCACGACCCCACCATCAGCACCGTCTCAAACCCCGCCGACAGGCTCTCCAGCTTCCCATGCCCGTAGTTGTGTTCCTCATCCGCCGGCCGGTCAGACACCCTCACCGTCAGCAGCGTAATCCCCGCCGCAATCAGGTCAATCGACGAGTGCGCCGCCTCGCTCAGCATCCCCAGCGACCCGGTCAGGATCCCCGTCAGCAACTTCAGCAGCGTAATCCCCAGCGCAGCCAGCACCGAAGACTGCGCCGCCGATCGCTTTGCCGCCGTCGCTTGAATCTGATTCATCGCTGGTAACTAAGCCTGACCTCTCCCAACCTCATCCACCCCGAACGTTCCTGTCCGCGCCATCGCCTGAGCATACACTCCCGGGGCCAATCGCCTTCATCCCAATGCCTTCATCCCACGATACAGCCCCGCCGCCCTCAGCAAATATCCATCCCACGCACTCTCCACAAACCCCGCTTCGGCCATCATCTTCAGCATCTGCTTCGGCCGCGGAAACCGCGCCACCGACTCCGGCAGATACCCATAAGCCGCTCGGTCTCCCGAGATCAACCCACCCAGCACCGGCAGCACGCGCTGGAAGTAAATCCCATATCCAAACCCGCTCAGCCCGTCCGGCTGATTGCACTCCAGAATCCCAATCCGTCCCCCTGGCGCCAGCACCCGATAAATCTCCGCTAGCCCCTCCGCATAGTTCGTCAAATTCCGAAACCCAAACGCCGACGTCACCAGGTCGAAGCTCCCATCCGCATACGGCAGATGCATCGCATCGCCCTTCACCCACACCGCATTCGCCGAGCCGTACTTCACCCTTGCGCGTTCCAGCATCTCCGCGGAAAAATCCAGCCCCGTCACCGCAGCCCCACCCGCTGGCCGCTGTTTCAGCAGCGCCGAGGTCATATCCCCCGTCCCGCAGCAAATATCCAGCACCCGCGCATCGGGCCTCGCCAGCACCTCACGAAAGCTCCGCGCCGCCCGTCCCCACCACCGCCTATCCAGCCCCATCGACAGCAGATGATTCAGCAGGTCATAACTCGGCGCAATCGAGTCGAAGATCTCCCGCACATGCTCCGCCGCCGCAGCCTCCGTAGCCTCACCCGCCGGCCGCGCCCCCGGATTCACGCCCTCCTCCACGCGACTCAAGCGATCGCTCCCATCGCGCTCGCCTCGCCAGCAATCCCCGTCGCGGCCACCATCAACTCCGCCTCGCTCACATCCTTCACCACCACGGCCTCGCCAATCCGCACCGGCAGCACAAACGACCTTGCTCCACTCCGATTCTTCTTATCCTTCGCCGTCAGCGCGACCAGTTCACCGGCATCGGCGGTAAACCCGCGCATCGGCCCATACGCCCGCACCACGCGTTCCATCCGCGCCGCATCGTCCGCACTCACCATCCCCCGCCGAGCCGCAATCCCCACCGCCGCAATCATCCCCCACGCGACAGCCTCCCCATGCAGCAACTGCTTATACCCTGTCGCCGCCTCAATCGCATGACCCAGCGTGTGCCCCAAATTCAAGATCATCCGCAGCCCGCCCTCGCGCTCATCCGCGCTCACCACCTCAGCCTTCACGCGCACACTCGCCGCCACCACCCGCGTCAGCGCCTCCCCATCGCCCGCCAGCACCGCCGCACTCTCGGCCTCCATAAAATCAAACAGCTCGCGGTCATAAATAATCCCGGCCTTCACCGACTCCTGCAATCCCGCCCTTAGCTCCGCCGCCGGCAGCGTCCCCAGCGTCGCCGTATCCGCATACACCGCCAGCGGATGATGAAACGCCCCCACCAGATTTTTCCCCGCCGCCAGGTTCACGCCCGTCTTCCCTCCCAGCGAGCTGTCCACCTGTGCCAGCAGCGTCGTCGGCACGCCCACATACCGAATCCCGCGCATATACATCGCCGCCGCAAACCCCGTCATATCCCCAATCACGCCGCCGCCAAACGCCACCAGCACCGAATCCCGATCGGCCCCATGCTGGACCAGCTCCTCGGCCAGCCGCTCCACCGTAGCCAGCCGTTTATGCTCCTCCCCGGCAGGCACCATCAGCCGCGTCAACGGTGCAGGGAACCCAGTCGCCAGCCGCTCCCCCCACAGCCGGTCAATCTCCGGCGACGTCACCACAAACGCCCGCTGCTTCCCAGCCTTCAGCCCTCCCGCCAGCAGCGCATCCACGCGCTCCCCCACCAACCCCACCAACCCCGCACCAATCTCCACCTCATACTGCGCAGAGGGCGTCCGAACGGCAATCAACGTACGTGCATCAACAGTATTCATCGTCTTTCAGAATACCGCGCTTCAGTCCAACCCACGCCGTCCTCCTGCGCGAAGCCAAGGACCCCTATAGTTGCCGTTGTTTTCGCCTTTGTCTTTGCTAGAAGCTGGAAGCTGTCTTCCGCCCACAGCGACATCCCCACCGTCGCCCCCACCGTTCTACATCATCAACCCACCTATCCCATCGACACCCGACGCATCCACCCGCAAACTATGGATTTCCCGCCTTGATCTGTGCCGCCCATTCCTGTAACTCTGACAGGGAAATATCCGCCTGGCCATCCCCGGTCGCCTTCGTGTTCCATATCTCAATCTCTGTCGGATGGTAGGTCGTAATGGCGTACGGCACCAGCGTCGACCAGTCCACCGTAGGTCCGTCGCTCTGGAACTCCAGTGGCGACACTGTTGGCGGCGTCGCCGCCTGCGCCGCTGTCGTCAACGCCTCAAACTCTCCATAGATTGCCGGCAGGTTCGGGTTCGGCAGCGGGTTGTTCAGATCGTGGTTGGCCACAACCGCCCGTGTTCCAAGCGCTGTTCGAAACGCCTCCATCACCTGAATCGGAAACGTTGTATCGCTCTTCCCGGTCGCGACAAGCAGCAGTGGATTGAACGTGTAGTCCAGCGGCGTCTGTTTCCATGCCGCATAGTCGGACGCAGCATTCGACAGGCAACTCTCCATCTGCGCGTCCGTATATCCCGCACCTTCCAGCGTCTGGAGTGACGACAACTCGCCCGGCAGCACAAAGGGTTCCGCCGTAATCGAAGAGCACACGCTGATCGCCACCTCCCCAATCAGCGCATTCGAGTCATACTCCGACGCCAGGTGCGTCTGCAGAGCCGTCCATAACTGGCTATACGCTGCGGTCCAGAAATCCGGCATCGTATACGTCGTGTTCGTCTTACTGTCGGTGATCGCTACCGAGCCCACCTGTTGCAACACCCACGCCGGCGTGTTCACTCCCGCAAAGATGCGTAACTTCGCCACCAGAGGCGTCGCCGGGTATTGTTTGTTGTACGCCTGCACCGTCTGCAATGCCGAGACGAGTGCCGAGTCGTCGAACTGGTTCGGCATCGGCTCCAGTTGCGCCCACGTCAGCTCAACCACCGCCGCCGAGTAGACCCCAGGGTGCGTGTTCGCCTCCAGCAGCCGGTTTTGCGGCAACCCGCTTCCATCGAAAAAGCTCTCGCTGCCCATCGTCACCAGCCCCATCACCGTGGGCTTTGCCTGTCCGCTTCCCCCACCCGTCCCTCCACCCCCGCCAGAGCCGCCGTTCCCCGTGGCCATGCTTCCGCCGCATCCAGTCATCGCCAATGCCAGAATGGCGGCCGGCAAATACAATCCCACCTTCGCAAGTCGTTGCCCATCGCGCTGCATAGAAAGTCCTCGCGCCCTTCCAAACACCGCGCCGCCAGAAAAAGTTGCGCCTGAGGACCATCCCATTCGAAACGCCCCAACTCCACGCCGCGGCGCCAGCCATCGACTCTATCCCTCAAGCCTCTTCCGCCCCACTGCCACCGACATCCCCACCGTCACCCCCACCATCCCCGCAATCACCGCCAGCGACACCACCGGCCCAACCACCAGCCAATCCGCCGCCAGCATCTTCACCGCCGCAAACGCCAGCACCGCAGCCAACCCAAAGTGCAGATAGCGCAGCTTCGCCAACCCCGCGGCCAGCAGCACATACAGCGACCGCAGCCCCATCACGGCCAGAATATTCGACGCATACGCCAGGAACGGCACCCGCGTAATACTCAACACCGCCGGTATCGAATCCAGCGCAAACACCACATCGGTCAACTCCACAGCCACCAGCGCCAGCAACAGCACGGTAGCCATCCGCCGCCCATTCTCCACGACAACAAAATGTTCCTGATCCTTGCTGATCGGCCGCCACTTTGTCAGCCACCGTATCCACGCCGGAGCCCGCGCCGGATCCGCCTCCACCTCCTCCGGCTTCAACAACCGCACGGCCGCCACCAGCAGCACCGCCCCAAACACATACTCAATCCAGTGAAAGCGATGCAGCAGCCCAATGCCGCCAGCGACAAACGCTCCCCGCAACACAATCGCCCCAGCCACCCCCCAGAACAGAACCCCCGGCTGCTTCTCCGCCGGAATCCGAAACAGCCGGAACAGCAGCAGAAACACAAACAGGTTATCCAGCGACAGCGCCTGTTCCAGCGCATACCCGGCCAGAAATTGTGTAGCCGCCTCCGCGTGATACCGTCGGCCAATCATCACCGCCAGCACCAGCGCAGCTCCCACCCACATTCCCGTCGCCACCATCGCCTTGCGCCGAATCTCCGGCACCACGCGATGCACCAGGAACTCCACCCCCAGCAGGGCCACCAGCGCGACATGAAAATCAATCCAGTAAGTGAGGGGCGTCATCAATCGTCTTCTAAAAGCCTACACGCCCACCCGCCCCCACCCAACCTCCCCGACCCCACCTAACCTCCCCGACCCCACCCAACCTCCCCCTACCCCGCCTCCCCACCAACCTCGTCATCCTGAGCGAAGCGAAGGACCCCTGTAGTTGCTGTTGCCGTTGCCGTTGCCGTTGCTCTTGCTGTTGCCGTTGCTCTTGCCGTTGCTCTTGCCGTTGCTCTTGCTGTTGCTCTTGCTGTTGTCTTAGCTAGGAGCTAAAAGCTAGAAGCTAAAACCCGTCCTACCTCTGATTAATCAACTTCACCAACTCCACAAACAAATCCGCCGACACCTGCAAGCTCGTAGCGCTCAGCTTATCCATCGTGTCCAACTCCGTATGGTGATACGCCTCCGGATTATCCGCCGTCCCGTATTCAAAATCGATCACATCCAGCACCGGAACCCCGCGCATCTGGAAGGGAAGATGATCATCATCGACAGCCTGCGACTCCCTGAACAAATACTTCGAGTGTCCCGTATCCCTGCCCGCCTTGGCCAGCAGATCCAGCAGCCACGGCGTCGAGTTCGACTCCTTGTCGATGTTCATCTCCTTCCACCCAATCATGTCCGCCAGCACAAACGCCTTGATGTGCCCAATCGTCCCATCCGCCGACCACTTCGCCGCAATATGCCGCGTCCCATACAGCGAATCCTGATCCGTCCACTCCTTGTTGATCGACTCTTCTCCATCCGTAAACAGCAGCCACACCGAGTACCCCTGCGGCGGATGCTCCCTGTAATACTGTCCCAGCGCAATCAGCAGCGCCGTCGTACAAGCCCCGTCATTCGCCCCCACAAACCGAATATCCTTCAGCCAGTAATTCGTCTCATAGTGGCTCGCCAGGACAATAATCCCGTCCTTTTTCCCAGGAAACTTCACAATGAGGTTATGCATCGTCAGCGGCCCAATCGGTGTTCGCGCCATAAATCGGTCGTCGATGAAGTTCCCCTTCGCCACCTCCGGCTTGAAGTGTTCTTTGATGAACGCCTCCGCCGCATCATGTCCCGGCGAGCCGATATACCGCTTCGGCGCGGCATCCACATACTGCTGCGTCAGCTTCAGAATCGCCTGCCCGCTCACCGCATGATCCTGCGCCACCATCGCAGGCAAAAACAAAAACGCTGCAACCAGCGCCAGCGCCGAGGTCCAAACTCTCATCTACACAGCTCCCTTCAGAGCGTCCTTCTTCTTCCTGCGGTTCGGATGCACAAAGAACGCCACCCCCACCCCAACGAAATACAACACCAGCATCGGCGTCGCAAACAAACACATTCCCACCGGGCTCGGGTCCGGACAGATCACCGCCGCCAGCAGAAAGATCGCCATGATCGCATAGCGAAAGTGGCGCAGCAAAAACTTCGCATCCACAATCCCGAACAGCGCCAGGAAGAAGATCACAATCGGCATCTCGAACGTAATCCCCAGCCCCAGAATCACCGCCAGAAAAAATCCGGTGTAGTCGTCGATCGTAATCATGTGCGTAAAGTTTTTGCCGAAGTCCTGGATCAGAAACACCATCGCACCCGGCAGCACATACCGATACCCGAACCACGTCCCCGCCAGAAACAATCCCACCGTCGCCGTCATGAACGGCCACACATACTTCTTCTCATTCGCATACATGCCCGGCGAAATAAACAGCCACACCTGGTACAGAATGAACGGCGACGCAATAATCGCGCCACACACCAGCGACGTCTTGATAAAAAAATTGATCGCATCGGTCGGATGCGTCATCGTCATCTTCAGCCCGATATCCACCAGCGGCTTCTGAATATATCCCACCAGCCGATTGCGAAAGACCCACGCCACCGCAAACCCCGCCAGCAGATACCCAAAGATCCAGAACAGCCGGCTGCGCAGCTCTTCCAGGTGTTCCATCAGGCTCATGCCCGGCAGCTCCGCGCGGTCATGCACGGCATTGCGCGCGCGGTCGATCAACTCAGTTGCCATGCGCTGTCGTCTCCTCTGCCGGTGCCGCCTCAACCGCCGGAATCGCATCCAGCAGCCCCTTCAGCGCACTATTCCGCGCCTCCCCACCCGACGACTGCGCCACTGGCAGCCCCGTCGCCGGCGGCATAATCTTCAACTCCCCCGACACGGCAATCGGCAGCGGCTCCCGCCCTTCATCCACCACCCCATCTCGCACCCCGTAGTTCAGCTCCGTCTCCGCAACCGTCTCCACCGCCACACTCTCAGCCGGAT
Source organism: Acidobacteriota bacterium (assembly GCA_021780415.1). Next base: position 793 of record JAJXYW010000306.1, on the reverse strand, counting down.
GCTCTTCCCCAACCGTCTCCACCGCCACCGCCGGCTCCGCAATCACCGGCGCGACCGGCGCCGCAGCCTCCATCGCTGCAATCTGTTTTTGCCGCTCCGCCTGTTCGCTCAGCCGCAGCTCGTCTTCCATCTGCATCTTGAACTCATTGCTCGCGCGCCGGAACTCGCCCACCCACTTACCCAATTCGCGCGCGAGCACCGGCAGCCGCTTCGGCCCAAAGAGCAGCAGCGCCAATACAAACAAGAAAATGCTGTCAGGAAAACTCGGCATACAGATTCAGATGATACGGCCTCAGCCGCGCACTTGGAAGATGCGCCACGCGCAGCCCTGTTCTTACAGACGTTCCCCACCCCGCTTCGGATGGCTTCTCCCCATCTTCAAAGAATCCTCACCCTCATAAAATCCTCCTCGCCCACAAACCGTTCGCTTCCGGCCGAGTCCTACCCTTCAGCGCCACAAACGCACCCTGCACCTGTAACAATAGGACTGGCCCTGTTCGCCGCACCATCGGCCCCGGGCATGGAGAGGCCAAGCATGACGTCTATGAACCGCCGCACCGGATTCCGTTCCTGCGCTCTCACCGCGTGCGCCCTCATCCTGTTGTCCAGCCTGACGGCCCTGCTCACCGGCTGCGGCTCGTTCTTCCAGTGCGAAGGCAAGGCCTCCTGCCCCACCACCACCTGCGTCCCGTCCTCCACCGTCACCTGCCCCACCACTCCCCCCGCCACCGCCAACTACGTCTACGTATCCAACAGCGCCACCGGCCCCACCTATCTCAACGGCTACACCCTC
>JAJXYW010000124.1 GCA_021780415.1 Acidobacteriota bacterium | reverse complement strand
ACGAGGTGCAGCTCGGCAAGGTCAAGATGAACGCCCGCGCCTACTGCTCGCGCTTCAACCTCTCGGGCGCCGACCAGCAGAAGAAGGTCAGCCAGCTCTCCGGCGGCGAGCGCAACCGCGTCCACCTGGCGCGCATGCTCAAGGAGGGCGCCAACGTCCTCCTCCTCGACGAGCCCACGAACGACCTCGACGTCAACACCCTGCGCGCCCTCGAGGACGCGATCGAGCAGTTCGCCGGCTGCGCCATCGTCATCTCCCACGACCGCTGGTTCCTCGACCGCGTCGCCACCCACATCCTGGCGTTCGAGGGCGAGAGCAAGGTCACGTTCTTCGACGGCAACTTCTCCGAGTACGAGGAGTGGCGGAAGCAGCAGCTCGGCGACGCGGCCACCCGGCCGCACCGGATCACGTACCGGAAGCTGACGAGGTAGGGACGGCTTGACGGTTGACCACATCGCGTATACATTTGACAACAGAGTGTAGTCAGCCATGTTGAAGCGTCTGATGCCGGCCGCCCGCGTGAAGGTGCTTGCGTTCCTCCTGCTGAACTCATCGGAGGAGTGCCACCTCCGTGAGATTGCGCGCCGCGCCGGCGTGCCGCTCCAAGCGGCACAACGCGAGCTGGCGAACCTGGAACGGATCGCGCTCACGCAGCGAACGAAGCGTGGCCGGCAGGTGTTCTTCCGGGTTGACACGTCGCACCCCCTCTTTCCCGAACTGCGGGCCCTGCTCCTGAAGAGCGATGGTCTGGCCCTGCCGCTCCGCGAGGCGCTCGAGCACGTGCGTGGTGTCGAGGCGGCGGCGATCTACGGTTCGGTCGCGTCCGGCACTGACACCGGCCGCAGCGACATCGATTTGCTCGTCGTCGGGTCCGCGGACGCGATTGCGCTGCACGACGCGGTCTCTGCCGTCGAGGGCCGCCTCGGCCGCCCTGTCAACTACACCCTGGTAACACCCAGGGAGCTGGCGACGAGGAAGCGCAAGAAGGAACCGTTCCTCGCCCGGGTCCTCGCCGGCGACCTCATCCCGGTGCTCGGAGACGTCCGCGGCATTTGAGGAACTCCTCCGCCAGCGGCGACTTCACCCGCACCGGGCCACGCCCGACGAGATTGTGGGGCTGCTGACGCTCGCCGAAGGGCGGGACTGCGGCTCGCATGCAGCCGCGTACGCTGGCAGCGGTCCGCGGATCGAGGGGGTCGGCCGCGCGATCGTCATCTCCCACGATTGCTGATGCCTCGACCGCGTCGCCACCCACATCCTGGCGTTCGAGCGCGATTCCAAGGTCACGTTTTTCGATGGGACCGCGCGGGCGGCTGGGCGGCGGGCGTGAAGCGGGCTCCCGTGCTCCGGCCAACGCAGGCGGCGGCACGGGCGGGCGGTTCCCATCGCCTCGACAACTCGTGGGCCCTGCTCCCGCAACTTCTCCGAGTACGTGGACTGGCACAAGCAGCAGCTCGGCGACGCGGCCACCAGGCCGCACAGGATCACGTACAGGAGGTTGACGAGGTGAGTAGGGTGTAACGATGATAGGCGGCGCATCTTGGAGGTGTTCGTGGGCTGGGACAATCTGCTTGTCGGGGGGGTCGTTGGCGCTCTTGCGGGGCTTGTGGTGCAGAACATTCTCTTCCCGGCCCTTCAGCAGGCATGGAGTCGTGCACGGATGCGCGCCCATTTTCAAGCTGCCGACTCCGTTTGGGAGGCTGCCGAAGCGCTCTTCCCCGAGCTTACCCTAGTCCAGGCCGGGTGGGACCCTGAGGGCTACTTCCACGAGACCGCTGTTCAGATGACCCTGCAAAATACGTATACGATGCCAGAGCCACTCCGATCACGACTGCGCGTGCCACACGAGAATTATTGGTGCGCAGCTGGCTTCAAAGACGGGCAACAGGTAGGGATTGAAACGCTCCAAATAGTTCGCGTCTCGGATGACGCCAGGGCCGAGCGTAGAGGGCAAAGCCACTCAATCGCCCTTCAAATGCACACGTACCGATACTTTGACGTGTTGGCGTCTCACTTTCTGCTCGTGAGAGGCTCTGCAGTAGAGCGCGAGCTGCTTGCGCCCTATGTCCAGCATCCAGACCCGCAGATTCCTATCCACGGCTTCCCAAACCCCTGTTCTGTGGGCTTGTCCCTTTTGTGCGAGGGTGGCGACAGGTTAGTTCTCTCAAGACGCACCACAAGCAACGCCGCCGGCGGGCATTGGCAAGGCGGCAAGCTCTTCAATCTAGTCGGGGAGAACGCCGCACCTAGAGACTTCTCGCCAGCGTACAACGGAGAGCGTAAGTCGACGCCGTTCGTGGTGGCACGGAGGGGCCTCTGGGAGGAGGCTGGGCTTTCAGCCAGGCCGGAGGCCGACGTGGCCACGCTCCGTCTCCATAGCCTTGCGTGGGCAAGGGACCTTCTAGACCACAAGTTCTTCGGCTACGCAGTGTCGCCGCTGTCATACAGAGAGGTTCTCGATCGTTGGCAACGAGCCTCCGACCGATCGGAGTCAGGTGGGGCCGAACTCACCAGCTTCCCGCTTAGGACTGGCGCCGACGTGGTGGCACTAGTCCGAGAGATTGTGCACCACGCGGAAGACTGGGCACCAGAGGCCACCTTTTGCACGATTCGTTCTCTGCTGGCGTCACGAAGGTTGTCGCCCAAGGACCTCCTGAGGGTGCTTGAACGGAAATGACTTACCTCCGAACCACGAGGCGCACACGCCAAGTCCGACGAAGTCGGTAGTCGGGGCGCGAGAGTTGCTGGCCGGCACCGGAACCGTGGCTGACGCTCCTCTTGCCGCCGTCTCGCCAGATTGGATACGGACCGCGCGAGAACAGCCCCGGAAAGGCAGAACGCACACCTGCGTCGGGTCTCTTCGAATCCGCGACGTGCCCGGTGTCAGGTCGCACGTCCTCATCATTTCCTCGCATCGCGACCTACATCCTCTCCTTCGAGGGCGAGAGCAAGGTCACGTTCTTCGACGGCACCGCGCGGGGGTTCGGCGGGCAGCGTGACGCGGACGGCACCTCGGCGTTCGGAGCCCACGAGTGATGAGCGACCTCTGGGCCAGGGGGGCGTCCTGCTCATTATTGGGGCCCCCACAACTTCACCGAGTACGACCGCTGCCGGCAGCAGCAATTGGGCGACGCCGCGACAAGGTCGCACAGGATCACCTGTCGGAGGCCGACGACGTAGAGCGGGCCGACTGCGGCGGGCCTCCCCGGTGTGACGGATAGGTACCCGGTCCGGCGAAGTTGACAAACGCCAATCTTCTATCCCGGTACCTCACCGCGTGCGCAGCCGATCTCGAGGCCCGGCAAGAGCCATCAGGCCGCGGCGCGCTCAAGCCGCTGCTGGGCTTCCCGCTCCCGCCGGCGTCTCACGACCGAGCGCGACAGGACGGCACAGATCGAGTGGCCGACCAAGGCTCTCGGCGTGCGTGGCACTTCGGGGTTCTTGCCACCGACCTGGCGGACGACTCCTGCTTCGGCAACTTTGCCGGACCTGGTACCTCCCACTTCAGCGAATATGAGGACTGGCGCAAGCAGCAGCTCGGCGACGCCGCCACCAGGCCGCACCGGATTACGTACCGGAAGCTGACGAGGTAGGAACGCGGGGTCAGTTTCGAGCGGAGGAGTCGGGGCGGACCTGCGCGCTGCTGAAACGCGCGAGGCCCCTCCAGGCGGACCGTTGGTCCTGGACCTGCGGCACTTCGTCTGGCTCCCGCTAGTGCGTCACCCGGGAGCGGTGCAACACGCGCCGCCACGTATCTCGGTTCCGGCCTGCTCGACAGTTCGAGGCCACGGTCAGCCCGAACTGCCTCTTGGTGATATGCTTTCGTCGAGGCCGGCTCGATGACGAACCTGATCAGGGAGAACGCGGAACAGCTCCGGGCGATCGCTCGGCGCCGGCGCGTGCGTCGGTTGGCCGTGTTCGGCTCGGCCGTGACGGACGAGTTCGACGCGGCGAGGAGCGACATCGACATCCTCGTCGAGTTCGGCGCGCTGCCGCCTGGCGAGCGCGCGGACGCGTACTTTTCCTTGCTCGAAGACCTCGAGTCGCTCTTTGGGCGGCGCGTCGATCTCGTGGAGCGCGCCGCGCTGCACAACCCGTTCGTCAGGGAGAGCATCGAAGCGACGCAGGTCGTCATCTATGACGCGGCGTGACGTTCGCGCGTTTCTCTTCGACATCGAGCAGGCGTGCCGCTGGGTGGCCGACTTCACCGCCGACAAGACACTCTCCGACTACCTGGCCGAACCGATGCTTCGCTCGGCGGTCGAGCGTCAATTCGAGATCATCGGCGAGGCGCTCAACCAGGCACTGTCGGTCGACCCGACGCTTCGCTCCCAGATCACTGGCGCCTCCACCATCATTGCCTTTCGCAACCGGCTGATCCATGGCTACGCGACAGTCGCCCACGAGACCGTGTGGGGCATCGTTCAGACCAGGTTGCCGCTGCTCCGCCAGGAAGTCGCTGCCCTCCTCTCTGCCGCGCAAGGTGATGTCAGATAGAGGCGCGACACGTTGGCACGCCCTTCGTCGCGGTGAGTTCTCCGCCACCCCTCTCCTCCTCGCTCGGGCCGGTGGCTTGCCCTGGCTGGCAAGCCACAGCTCCCGGCTTCCGGCAGGACCTCTCCCAAGCACCGAGACGGGCTCACGCAGTAGCTCGGCGACGCCGCGACGAGGCCGCTCCGGATCACGTACCGGAAGCTGACGAGGTGAGAACAGCTTCGCCGATTGACAGCTTTTTGTGTACAATTGACCGCGGATTGTATACGACGATGCTCACCACGCTGATGCCGGCTGCGCGGGTCAAGGTCCTGGCGTTCCTGCTCCTGAACGCCTCGGAGGAGTGTTACCTGCGGGAGGTCGCGCGTCGCGCCGGCGTCCCGTTGGCGACGGCCCAGCGCGAACTCGCGCTCCTCGAGCAGATCGCCCTGGTGGAGCGCACACGGCGCGGCAGGCAGGTGTTCTTCCGGGTCGAAACGGCACACCCTTTATTTGCCGACCTGCGCGCCCTACTTCTGAAGAGCGACGCGCTGGCGCTCCCACTCCGCGAGGCACTGCAGCGCATGGGTGGGATCGAGGCGGCGGCCGTGTACGGCTCCGTGGCGGCCGGTACCGACACCGGCCGCAGCGACATCGACCTGCTCGTTGTAGGCTCGGCCGACGCGATCGCCCTCCAGGACACGATTTCCGCGGTGGAAGCTCAGCTCGGCCGCCCGGTCAACTACACCCTGCTGACACCCAGGGAATTGGTCGCGCGGAGGCGGAGGAAGGACGCTTTCCTCGCGCGGGTTTTCGGAGGCGAACTTATCATGGTGCTTGGGGACGTTTGTGCCACCTGAGGACCTACTCCGACAGCGCTGCTCGCGTATCGCGGCCCACGTCCCCGCGCTTAGAGCCAAGTCCGACGTGATGTGCTTGAGCAGCGACTCCCCACAACACGGGCCTTGCCGGAGCCAAGACTTAGGCGGTACCGCAACGAGGCCGCACCGGTTCACCTCCGGGAGGCTGGGTCGGTCGCTCTCGATCACGGCACCGGAGGCTCTATGCCCGAGGTGCCTCGTGGACGAACGCACATCCACAGGCCGGCCCCTCCGACACGCGGGAAGTTCCACATTCCCGCCACCGGCGCATCCCTCGAAGACGCCCTCCCACGCCAAGTCGCGACGAACCATATGCTTGTTCTTTCTGGAAGCGACACGTTCAAGGAGCGAGGTGAGCGAATGCTGACTCGGCTACGAGTGCAGGGGTTCAAGAACTTGATCGACGTGGAGGTCCGCCTCGGACCGGTAACATGCCTTGCCGGCCGCAATGGCGTGGGGAAGTCGAATCTCTTCGACGCGATTAGGTTTCTTTCGCTCCTCGCCGATCATCCATTCGTTGCGGCCGCAAGTATGGTCAGAGGTGGCGAAGAAGCGGCTGGCCTCTTCACGAAGGGCGGCGATGGTCAAATGCGCCTTGAGGCGGATGTCATCATTCCGCCTCGCGGCTACGATGATTTCAACCAACCGGCAGAGGCAAGCTGCACCTTTCTCACCTACTCGGTCGAGTTGCGCCTCGACCCAGGGGTAGCTTCCTCCGATCCATCCCGCTTCAGACTCACACGCGAAGAACTCACCTACGTCCCCAAGAGTTTCGCTCGCCGTAGGCTCGCCTTTCCCCACTCGCCCCTTTGGCTGAGTTCAGTTGTGCGCGCCCCCTCGCGACGTACGACCTTCATTAGAACCAGTCAAACAACCCATGGCGATAGTGTCGTTGTACTTCAAAGTGACCGGATGCTCGATCCCGGCAAGGGCAAACGCGGGGGGGGTAAGCCCACGGAGTACCTTGCGACCCGCCTGCCAAGGACCGTCCTCTCTTCCGCCCAAAATGCGGAAGAGACTCGAACCGCCGTCCTCCTGCGCCAGGAGATGCGACAGTGGCGCCACTTGCAGCTAGAGCCTTCAGCGCTACGCCGCGCTGACAACTTCATGGACCCCCAGCGCCTTGACCCCATAGGTAGGCACGTCCCATCGACACTCTTTCGCTTGGCCACCGCGGCAGCCGCGCCAGAGCGTGTTTACGCCGAGGTCGCAAATAGGTTGGCCGAGTTGGCCGAAGGCGTACGCGGCGTGCGGGTTGAGAAGGATGACGGACGAAAACTCTTTCGGTTATTGATGTCGGACCACAATGGCGTCGAATTGCCTGCTGATTCATTGTCCGATGGGACGCTCCGCTTTGTCGCTCTCACAGTCATGGAGCAAGACCCCGAGGCTACGGGCCTGCTCTGCCTCGAGGAACCGGAAAATGGCATTCACCCTCAGCGCGTCGATGCGATGCTGAGGTTGTTGTCAGACATGGCTGTCGACCCGTCGATCCCGGGCAACTCGGATAACCCCTTGCGACAGGTAATTACGACAACACATTCTCCGGTAGTCGTTGGATGGACGAGCGATGCCGATATCCTCTTTGGCCACAAGCACCGCAGCGCTGTTCGCGGACTTGCTCTTGAGGGCCTGGAGTTCCTTGCCATGAGCAACACATGGCGAGCAGACGCAGGGACACCTGTTGTGTCAAAAGGCGAAGTGCTTGCTTACCTACAGTCACCATTGACCTCGATGGCAGTGGCCCGCGTCCGGCGAGCGAAGTCCCCTCAACCAGTAGCGGCTGCCCTCGGAGAGCAACTCAAGCTCCGTTTTGGGCCAATTGCGGAGGCGGGTACGTGATGTGCAAACCGCTTCGGTACACCCTCCTGACCGAGGGATCGTCCGACGAGACTCTGAAATTTCCAGTCAACTGGGCGCTACAGGAATGCGGAGTTACCAGCTTTGTGGATCAATGGGCGGATCTTCGACTCCACCCGAGCCAACCGAAGCGACTTTGGCAAAGAGTGCGAGTCGTTCAGGCCGACTACCCCTGCGATCTTCTCTTCGTTCATCGTGACGCCGACGGGGGAAGCCTCACAACCAAGCTGGATGAGATTCAGGCCGCGGTCGCACGAGCCAGTGTTGTGGTTAGGGCTGTTTGTGTTGTGCCCGTGAAGATGACGGAGGCGTGGCTGCTCCACGACGAACAGGCGATCAGAAGTGCTGCCGGGAACCCGAGAGGACGGGTGCGTCTGAGTCTGCCTGCTGTCTCGGCGATAGAGGACATAGCCAATCCGAAAAGGTTGTTGAAGGAAGCCTTGCTCGACGCAAGCGAGTCGCGGGGCCAGAGGCGGAGCGAGAAGTCGAAGAACTTCCCCCGAATGCGGTTCCGCGTTGCGGAGCTAGTTTCCGATTGGGCACCCTTGCGCCAACTGTCCGCCTTTAGGCACTTTGAGAGTCTGCTATCGCAGACATTGGCTTCGTTGAACAGGTAGGTAACGGCTAACGCCATCGTATCTCCTCGCCGTACCCCGTCCTGATCTGATTCGGGATAGGTACCAGGTCCGTCGAAGTTGACAAACGCCAATCCGCTATCTCGCTACCTCACCGCGTGCGCAGCCGATGTCGAGATGCAGCATGAGCCATCCGAACGCGGCGCGTTCAAACCTCCGCTGGGCTCCCCGCTCGCCGGCGTCTCACGGCCGAGCGCGACAGGGCGTCACCGATCGGGTGGCCGACCAAGGCTCTCGGCGTGCGTGGCACCTCGGGGTGCTTGCCGCCAACCTGGCGGGTGGCTCCTACTTCGGCAACTTCGCCGGACCTGGTACCGATCTTCGGCAACTTCGCCGGACCTGGTACCGATCCTGACGGAGCCTCGGCCGTTCCGAGCCGCCCCGGGGTGATATGCTTTCGGCGAGACCAGGCGCGATGACAAACCTGATCGGTGAGAACGCAGACCAGCTCCGCGCGATCGCACGGCGCCGCCGCGTGCGACGGCTGGCCGCGTTCGGCTCGGCCACGACCGACGAGTTCGACGCGGCGAGGAGCGACATCGACGTGGTTGTCGAAATCGGTGTCAGGAACGCACGTACCCGACCTCGCCGTCCCCGAGAGGACAGTGACCATGCCAACGACCCCCGATGCGCCCGGCAACTGTGGAGGTCGACCACGCGCTGCAACTGCGGAACGCAACAGCGTAGGCTCACGTAGGTGAAATCATGACGACCTCGCACTGCAAAGGACTCCTCCTCGCCGGCGTCCTGTTGGCGACGCTACCGGGCCTGGTGCAGGCGCAGATGAACATGAACCCCTACTTCACTGCGATCAATTACCCGCTTGCAGGCCACTCCTTGATGTTGATGAGTCTGCAAGATTATCAATCGGCGCGCTACGGCAACGATTTCTACACCGGGATGCTCATGGCCGAGTACGGCCTCACCTCGCGCTTGACGGTGGGCGTCATGGCCGAGGGTCAGAAGATTGCCGGCCTGCCCGCCACCTACGGCGGCATGCGCTACGGCGCCTATTTCCATCTCTTTCGCGACGACCGCTGGCTGAACCTGACCCTGTACGGCGAATACGAAGATCTCAACGGGGCGGCTCTGTACAAGATGGAGGTTTCTGGTTTTGGCGGCGAAGACCTGACCGAGCCGCTGGCGCTCGCCCGCCATACCCGGGCCCGCACGTTCGAACAGCGGGTGATTGTCTATCACGACTGGGATCGGCTGAACGCCACCTTCAATCTCATCAGAGAGACCGCACTCCAAGCCCCCTATGGCAGCGCGTACGGGTACGCGTTGGGCCTGTTTGTCAAGCCGTCGTGGATGAGCGGGTCGATGGCAGGGATGGCCGGGATGGCTCCGCCTCCGGCGCTCTCCCTGAGCCGCGTGGGCTACGGCGTGGAGATGGCCGGAGCGCTGGGGACCGAGGATCGCTTCGGCCTCGACTGGAACGCCCAGCAGCACTACCTCGGTGCCGTTTTCACATATCTCATTTCCTCCGGCTGGTCGCTGCGTCTTGAACCCGCGTTTGGCCTTTCCAACGTCAGCGACCGTTTCATGCTGCGTACGGGTTTGACGTACATGCTCGGGCCGTCCCAATAGGT
>JAJXYW010000052.1 GCA_021780415.1 Acidobacteriota bacterium | reverse complement strand
CCTTGGATTCCCTCTACAGCGCGCGGCCTTGCTAGGGTTTCATCGCAGCGCAGAGAGCACCCGTTGGCGCCTTTGCTATCACTCAGATTGTCGGTAAATCAGGCGAAAAATCTTGCGTCTTCGAAGCATTCATTCGTTGACGATTTGCTGAGCATACGGACGCCCACCCCTCATGGCAACAGTGAATTTTTAGCGAAAATGCAACGAGTTTGGACTGGCGCTTCCACCGCCCGCGCACATCGCTTGTCCCTGTTGGTGTTTGTGGTTCTCCCCCTGTGGAAAACCCCTATTCCCAGGGCAGGAAAAGCCGTCCCTCTGCAACAGGAATGGTGCGTCCCAAAACGAGAATGGATCGCACCCTCTCCCCCTCCAGCCTCGCCTGCGCCGTAATCCGGCTCGGCCGCCGCATCTCAATTCCCTGCTCAATCACCACCGGTTGCTCCGATAAAGCCAATCCGCTCTTCACCAACCACGCAATGCAGCATCCCGCCGCCGACCCCGTCGCCGGGTCCTCGCCCCCATAGAACTGCATCCGCGCATGCCAATCCGCCCCGCCCTCGCCGTCCCCACTCAACGCCGCAATGCAGTAGAAAAAATGCGCGTCATTCCTCGCAATCCACGCCTGCGCCTCCTGCTGGACCATCTGCAACCGCTGCAGCGCCGCCAGCGACCTCACCAGCACCACACAAAACGGCACCCCCGTCGACACCGTCTGCGGCGGATACTCCCCGGAAAGATCCTCCACCCTCAATCCAATCGCCAGCGCCACCTCCACCGGATCATGCGTCACCCCGAACACCGCATCCTTCTGCGCCATGGTCGCGCGCACGCCCGGCAAGCCCTCATCCGGCGCCTCGAAGCGCACCGTGATCGGCCCCACATTCAGCCGCAGAGTAATCGTCTCCGCACCCCGCAGCGCGGGATGGTTCAGGTATAGCCAGGTCGCCGTTCCCAGCGTCGGATGCCCTGCAAACGGCAACTCTTCGCCGGTCGTAAAGATGCGCACGCGCACCCCTTCGCGCGCTTCGATCTCCGCATCGCAGGGCAGAATGAAGGTCGTCTCCGAGAGATTGGTCTCACGCGCAATCGCCTGCATCTCGCCATCCGAGAGGCCCCGCGCATCATGAAAAACAGCCAGCGCATTGCCCTCCAACGGGCGTTCTGCAAAGACATCGAGAACCGAATAAGCCAGTGTGCGTGACATGCATCCATCCTACGGGTACAAGCCGATACGCGATATCGAAGCAAGCGCTCAGCGAAGTCGGCCTTGACATCAACTACCCGTCACCGTACCTTATCGATAACCGCAACAGAAGCGAAACTGCTTCCGCGCTGGCGCAGGTCGCCCGCGGCGGTACTAAGTTCGGAACCACCTCCAATCGACGCCATGCACCTTACCGTCTCCAACTCGAAGCTCTGTCGCTGTGACTCCCGCTGCTGTTGCTGCGGCCCCACACGGGTGAGCGGATGAGCGAGTCGAGACCATAACATCGCGTCGAGAAGCGAACATCAAGACCCACCCAGGGCTCAGCCGGGTGGGTCTTCTGCTTTCATCGATTCCCAGCCAGACACGCACCAAAGTCAGTTCTCGATCATCGAATGACAGCACAGAGATTTTCAACGACGCTCAGCAAGACTCTTCCCCCAAAGGACGAAACAACAATGTCTCTCCGCATCAACGATATTGCTCCCGACTTCACGGCAGACACCACCCATGGCACCCTGCATTTCCATGAATGGATCGGTGACGCCTGGGCCGTCCTCTTCTCGCATCCCAAGGACTTCACCCCCGTCTGCACCACCGAACTCGGAGCCGTCGCCGGTCTCGAACAGCAGTTCGCCGACCGCGGCGTCAAGGTCATCGGCCTCTCCGTCGATCCCGTCGACAGCCACGGCAAATGGGAGCATGACATCGAAGACGTCAGCGGCTATAAGGTCAACTACCCCATCATTGGCGACCCCGAGTTGAAGGTTGCCAAGCTCTACGACATGCTCGCCGGCGACGACGGCGACAGTTGCGAAGGCCGCACTCCCGCCGACAACGCCCCCGTGCGCACCGTCTTCGTCATCGGCCCCGACAAGCGTATCAAACTGCACATGGCCTACCCCATGACCACCGGCCGCAACTTCGACGAGATCATCCGCGTCCTCGACTCCCTCCAACTCACCGCCAAGCACAAGGTCGCAACTCCGGCAAACTGGAAGCAGGGCAACGACGTCATCATCACTGGAGCCATCTCCAACCAGGAGGCCGACCAACTCTTCCCCGGCTACAAAACCGTGAAGCCCTATCTCCGCACCACGGCACAACCCCAGTAGTTTTTCGCAGAACGTTCTGCCGCTCCTTCTGCGCGGCAGAACCATGAGCACCGGTGGCGAAGTGGCTAACGCGCTGGTCTGCAAAACCAGTATTCATGGGTTCAAATCCCATCCGGTGCTCCATACAAATCAGCCGATAACAGGCCACGGTGATGTTGCCTTCCCTCCGAAGCACCCCGCAAAAAGCTAAACTGGTTGTAGACATGCAGATCCTGGATATCTGCGCAGGCCTCGTTATTCAGATGCCGCGCGGAAAACGCTCCAACCCAAATACGATGCATATCACACGAAAGTTGAAGCCATGAGTTCCACCACATCTCTCATCATCCTTGCCGTTATCATCCTGATCTTTTTCCTCCTGAAGCGCTCTGGCCAGGTCGCGGCCAAAGACGTCCCCACATTTCTGCAGGACGGAGCGATGGTCATCGACGTGCGCAGTCCCGCCGAGTTCAACTCCGGCCATCTTCCCAAAGCGATCAACATCCCGCTGGACACCATCGAGACCGCACTTCCCCGCCGCGTGAAGGATAAAAACTGCATCCTGCTGCTGCATTGCCAGAGCGGCATGCGCAGCGGACTCGCCCGCAAGCGACTGCAGAGCATCGGCTACACCCGAGCCTTCAACCTTGGCTCCTATAGCCGCGCAGCCAAGCTCGTCAGCAGCCACTAGCGCGCTTCACCAAGCCTGAAAGATCAGCGTCTCCCAGCATCTCCGCGGAGCGCTTCGCCAGTTCCCGCCCCCCATTCTGGATTAGACTTGGGGCGGAGATGATTCAATGAAATATTCCGTTACACCGCGTCTGCGCTCAGCTCTCGGGCTTGCGACATTGGCCCTCGTCGTCGCCTTCTGCGCATCCTCTTGCCAAGCCCAGTTCACGTCCTCGCCCGCTGATGCCAGCGCCCTCTCCGTTCCCCAGCCCCAGTTGATTCAGCCCGAGGCGCTGGTGCACATGCTGCAATCCGCAGCTGCACCCAAGCCCCTCATGCTGCAGGTCGGTTCCCGCGTTCTCTTCACCGAAAGCCACATTCCTGGCTCCGTTTATACCGGCCCCGGATCGCAACCCTCCGGCCTCCAGGCCTTGCAGAGCAGGGTCGCCTCCGTCTCGCGCAAGCAACTCATCGTCCTCTACTGCGGCTGCTGCCCATGGAATCATTGCCCCAACGTCGGTCCTGCGTTCCACCAACTGCTGGCCATGGGTTTCACCAACGTGAAGGTTCTCTATCTGCCCAACAACTTCGGCGCAGACTGGGTGGACAAAGGCTATCCGGTTGAAGCGTCCCGCTAATCAAACCATCGCCCCGAAGATCGCGGCCGCACGCAACCCCCCGCAGGCTGGCCGCCTCTCTTCTCCCCTGCGCGCCATCATCCTCGTCGCCGCTGCGGTCGGCCTCGCAGCCTGCACCGCACGTCCAACTCTCGCTGCCGATACGCTCCTCAACAAGAAGGCCCCGGAGTTTGTCCGCACCACCCTGGACCACCGCAAGCTGGACCTCAACACCTACCGGGGCAAGGTCGTTCTGCTCAACTTCTGGGCAACCTGGTGCGCTCCCTGCCAGCTTGAAATGCCGCGCTTCGTCGCCTGGCAGCATCAGTACGGCCCACGCGGCCTGCAAATCATCGGCATCTCCATGGACGATGATCCGGCCCTCGTGCGCAGCGTCTACACCAGGCTCCTCTTGAACTATCCCGTCGCCATGGGCGATGCGCCTCTCGGCGAACTCTACGGCGGAGTCCTCGGCCTGCCCGTCACTTATATCATCGACCGCAACGGCGAGGTGCGCGCCAAGTTTGAAGGCCAGACCGACCTCGGCAAGATGCACCAACAGTTGCAAACCCTCCTGTCTCATCCCTAAGCGAAGCCGCTGGTCGCAGCATCGCCTCGACGCGTCTTCCTGATCAAACGCGTCGCCCGCCTCGAACATCGCACGCAACATCCGCCGCAATAAAAAGAGCCGCTCGCAGCGGCTCTTTTATCCGTTCCCAATGTTTACGTAAAGTATCTTTCCAATGAGACCCGGCAAAAGTACTGTCATCTCGACCGGAGCCAAGCGGCTTTATCGTTTGGCGTAGCGGAGAGACCTGTAGTTTCCTCGCGCTGACACACGGCTCACTCACTGATAATCAATCTAGTCGATCGAGATCTTGCGCAGCAGCTTGAAGTCCGACAGCATCTTCCCTGTTCCCAGCACCACGCTCGCCAGCGGATCATCGGCAATCGTCACCGGAAGTCCCGTCTCCTCGCGAATCCGCTTGTCCAGATTCTTGATCAGCGCGCCGCCGCCCGTCAGCACGATGCCGCGGTCGGAAATATCCGCCGATAGCTCCGGCGGCGTCCGCTCCAGCGCCACGCGAATCGCATTCAGGATCGTCGCAATGCACTCACCCAACGCCTCGCGAATCTCCGAGTCGTCGATCGTAATCGTCTTCGGCACGCCCTCAATCAGGTTGCGTCCCTTGATCTCCATCGACAGCGGCTTGTCCAGCGGGTACGCCGATCCAATATCGATCTTGATCTGTTCCGCCGTCCGCTCACCAATCAGCAGGTTGTACTTCCGCTTCAGGTAGGTCATCACGGCTTCGTCCATCTGGTTGCCGGCCATCCGCACCGACCGCGAGTACACAATCCCCGCCAGCGAGATCACCGCAATATCCGTCGTCCCTCCACCAATATCCACAACCATGTTTCCGCCCGGCTCGGTAATCGGCAGCCCCGCACCAATCGCCGCCACCATGGCCTGCTCCACCAGGTGCACCTCGCTCGCCTTCGCCCGATACGCCGAGTCCATGACCGCGCGCTTTTCCACCTGCGTAATCTCGCTCGGCACTCCGATCACGATCCGCGGATGCACCATCATCTTCCGGTTATGTGCTTTCTGGATGAAGTAGTTCAGCATCTTCTCGGTCTGCTTGAAGTCCGCGATCACGCCATCTTTCATCGGCTTGATCGCAATGATGTTGCCCGGCGTGCGGCCCAGCATCTCCTTCGCTTCCTTGCCCACGGCCTCCACCTCGCCGGTGACTCGATTCACGGCGATGATCGAGGGCTCATTCACAATGATGCCCTTGCCATGCGCGAAGACCAGCGTGTTGGCCGTTCCAAGATCGATCGCGAGATCACTGGAGAACAGCGAGAAGATGGATCGCATGTTGCTCACACGCGAGGTCCGCATCTGAAAGTTTTTCGAGGACATGAGACCGATTGGTTTCCTAAGATAGTGAAAAATTGGGTTTTGGCTCAACCCGGCTTCTCCATTGTACGACCTGCGGGCCGCTCTCCTGCTCCGAACCCGAGGCGACTATACTCGAAGACGTTTGAAATATTGGCTGTAGAAGTACCCTCAGGAGAAATTCAGGCATGATCATCGGTGTTCCCAAGGAAGTAAAAGACCACGAAACCCGCGTCGGCGTTACCCCAGCCGGCGCCAAAGCCCTTGTCGATGCCGGCCACAAAGTTCTCATCGAGCACCACGCCGGCGCTCTCTCCTCCTTCCACGACGAGGAATACCAGGCCGTCGGCGCTGAAATCGTCGCCAACGCCTCCGACGTCTGGGGCCCCGCCAACATGATCGTCAAGGTCAAAGAGCCCGTCGAGAAGGAGTACCCCTACTTCCGCCCCGGCCTCGTTCTCTTCACCTACCTCCACCTCGCTCCCGTCCGCGAGCTCACCGACGCGCTCATCGCCCAGAAGGTCACCGGCATCGCCTACGAAACCGTGCGCGACAAGGCCGGCGCCCTTCCCCTGCTCACCCCCATGTCCGAGGTCGCAGGCCGTCTCTCCGTGCAGGTCGGCGCCTCCTATCTTGAATCCGAGCGCGGCGGCCGCGGCGTCCTGCTCGGCGGCGTCCCCGGCGTTCCTCCCGGCAACGTCTGCATCATCGGCGGCGGCATCGTCGGCATCAACGCAGCCCGCGTCGCTCTTGGCATGGGGGCCAAAGTCACCCTCGTCGACCTCAACCTCAACCGCCTGCGCGAGCTCGACGACATCTTCTCCGGCAGCCTCCACACCCTCTACTCCAACGCCTACAACGTCGAGCGCGCCGTCTCCCAGGCCGACCTCGTCATCGGCGGCGTCCTCATCCCCGGTGCCGCCGCACCCAAGATCGTCACCAAATCCATGGTCGCCAAAATGCGCAAGGGCGCCGTCATCGTCGACGTCGCCATCGATCAGGGTGGCTGCATCGAAACCGCCCGCCCCACCACCCACTCCGACCCCTCCTTCGTCGTCGACGGCGTCGTCCACTACTGCGTCACCAACATGCCCGCCGCGGTGCCCAACACCAGCACCCTGGCCCTCACCAACGCCACCTTCCCCTACGTCCTGAAGCTCGCCCGACTCGGCGCCAGTGCCGCCATTCACGAGGATGCCGGCATCGCCGAGGGCGTCAACACCTTCAACGGCTTCCTCACCTACAAGGCCGTCGCACTCGCCCAGAACCGCGACTTCACCTCCATCGAACATCTGCATCCATAAGCACCAACTCCAGCCGTGCACCCCATTCATGACGCCCTCCTCGTCATGGGTGGGGTAGAAAATTCCGTCCCCATACGAAGCCAAACTCCCGCGGTCCGCGCAGGACCGAGTAAACTTGCTCGCATGGGAGTCGGACCAAGCCGCCGTCGCGTCCTCGTGATTACGCTGAGCGTCTGCCTGCTCCTGCTCTTCCTCTCCCTTGCCGCCCTCAACGCCTTCAACCTCAACTTCCTCAATCCCAGTTCCCCGCTCCAGACGCTGGTTTTCATCAGCCTCTCGGTCATCGCCTTCCTGCTCTTTGTCGCCGTTCTGGTTTTGCTGGTTCGCAACGTCCTCAAGCTCTACGCCGATCAGCGCAGCCGCGTCCTCGGCACCCGTCTCCGCACCCGCATGCTCTGGGGAGCCGTTCTTGTCTCGCTCGTCCCCCTCGTCTTCATGTTCGCCTTCAGCTACCTGCTGATGAATCGCGCTGTCGACCGCTGGTTCTCCCAGCCCGTCACCCAGATGCACGACGACGCCAACAGCATGGCACTTGAGCTCTACCACTACGCCGCCGCCAACGCGCGTTCCGAAGCCGACTCAATGGCCAGCGAACTCGCCAACGCACCGCTCGACGACACCCGCCCACTGTCCCCCGCGGCCCTCGACCAGATCAACCACGTCCTGCAAGGCCATGAGATCACCCTCCAGGGTGGCTTCGTCCTCCTCTACCGCCACCGCCAGGCCATCGCTTCGTTGCATGTCCCCCCCAGCCCTTCCGGCAAATCCGAGTTGCGTTCCGTCCAGCCCACCGAACCCTCCGCCGACGAAAATCCCGATCAGCACCCCGCGACCGCCTCCACCTCTCTCGAAGGCCCCACCGAACAAGCGATCCTGCAGGCAGCCCAGCGCACCGACGAGTCCTTTTACTCCCTCGCCGGCACCGACTACACCGTTGCCACCGCCGCTCTCCAGCACGGCGGCCTCATCGTCGCCGGTATACCCATTCCGCCCGGCATCTCCGCCACCTCCCGCCGTCTGCGCAACTCCGCCGACGCCTACTGGACCCTCTACCGCGAACGCCGCGAGATTCGCAGCCTTTACATGGACTTCCTGCTGCTCATCACCGCGCTCGCCCTCTTTGCCTGCACCTGGCTCGCGCTCAACCTAAGCCAGCAGGTCACGCGTCCCATCGAATCACTCGCCGACGCCATGGAGGCCATCGCCGCCGGCGACTACGCCCACCGCGTCGGCCAGTCTGCCACCGAAGAGCTCGGCGAACTCGTCGACAGCTTCAACGTCATGGCCGCCGATCTCGAAACCGCCCACGCCACCGCCGAGCGTTCCACCGCCCAACTCTCCGACCTCAACCAGGCCCTCCAGGCCCGCCGCGCCGAGCTCGAAACCATCATCGAGACCATCCCCTCCGGCGTCGTCACCCTCTCCGCCGATCGCCACATCCTGCTCGCCAACCGCGCCTTCTCCGAGATGCTCGACCCCGGCGGCCAGCGCCAGTTCATCGGCCTCCCACTCTCCGCCGTTCTCCCCGAAGACATCGTCGATGCTCTCGACCACCTGCTCCGTCGCGCCCATCGTATGAGTTCCGCCTCCTCCGAGATGCAGATGCAGTCCAGCACCGGCATCCTCCATCTCTCCGCCACCGTCGCCATTCTCGAGGGCCGCCCCACCGTCGGCCCCGCACCCCTCGGCCCATCTCCCTCCACCAGCTTCGAGCACTCCGGCCGCGAGCATCTCGGCTACGTCCTCGTCCTCGAAGACGCCACCGAACTCCTCCGCGCCCAGAAGCAAAGCGCCTGGAAGGAAGTCGCCCGCCGCGTCGCCCACGAGATCAAGAACCCCCTCACCCCCATCTCGCTCAACGCCGAACTCATCCGCCGCCACGTCGCTCGCCTCAGTGCCTTCCTCGCCGAACGCAACCTCGAAACCCCCTCCCCGGCCGTCATTCAGCGCTCCACCGAAGTTATCTCATCCTCCGTAGCAACCATGCGCTCGCTGGTCGATCAATTCTCCGCCCTTGCCGAGTTCCCTGCCGCCCGCCCCCAACCCGCCGACCTCAACACCATCGTCGAAAGCTCCCTCGCCCTTTTCGCCGGCCGCCTCGGCAACATCCGCGTCCGCCTCAACCTCGCCCCCACCCTGCCCCTCGTCCTCGCCGACCCCGAAGCCCTCAAGCGCGCACTCTCCAACCTCATCGACAACGCCGCCGAGGCCATGCAGGACAGCCTCCTCCGCGAGCTCCACATCTCATCCCGCGCCCTCCCCTCCGGCATGATCGAGCTCACCATCGCCGACACCGGCCCCGGCCTCACCGACGAGATGCGCGAGAGCCTCTTTCTCCCCTACTTCTCCACCAAGCAGCGCGGCACCGGCCTCGGCCTCTCCATCGCCGCCAAGATCCTGCAGGAGCACCACGGCTCCATCCGCGCCGAGAAAAATCTCCCCGCCGGCGCCCGCTTCATCCTCGAACTCCGCCCCGCCACCGAACCCCTCGAAGCCACCCCCGACGAACTCAACCACACCGAACCCCTCAAGGGCCCCGACCTCAGTTCAACCGTCTGACTCCCTCCACCGCGTCCAACCCTCAACCGCGCAACCCGCGCGTACCATGGAAGGCAGCCGTATCACCATGACCCTCCGGTTCCAACACATCGCATC
>JAJXYW010000139.1 GCA_021780415.1 Acidobacteriota bacterium | reverse complement strand
CGCGGACCAGAACGGGGACGTCAATCTTCAGCTTTTCGGCGAGCTTTTCATAGGCCGAGGAGAAGGCGATGAGCTCGATCTTGCCGACGGTGTCTTCGAGGGCGGCCTGGGCGTACATCTCGCCGGAGCGCTTGGATTTCGCGACTTTGAGGCCGGTGATGACGCCGGCAATCTGGATCTCGCTTGCTCCTTCTTCACGGCGGCCACGGTTGAAGACGGCGGGCTCGGGTTTCATCTCGCAGGCGGTGACGGTGTCGATGACCTTGAGATTGCGGAGCTTTTCGCGGTACTTGTCGAGGGGGTGACCGCTGACGAAGAAGCCGAGGACGTCCTTCTCGTTCTGGAGGCGGAGGTGCTCGTCCCAGTCAGGAACGGTGGGGAGGGCGTCGTCGTTGGATTTGGAGCTGGCGGGGCCGGGCTCGTCAAACATGCCGAAGAGGCCGTGCTGGCCGGAGGCGGTGTCGCGCTGGGATTTCTGGGCGCGCTCGATGGCCTTGTCGAGTGCGGCGAAGACGGCGGCGCGAGGGCCGAAGGCGTCGAGGGCGCCGGCCTTGCAGAGCGATTCGAGGACGCGCTTGTTCATGAGACGGAGTTCGACTTTTTCGCAGAACTCATAGAGAGATGCGAAGCCTTGTTTACCTTGCGCTTTAAGTTCGCTGCGGGCTTGCGTGATGGATTCGATGGCGTTGCGGCCTACGTTTTTAATCGCTTCCAGGCCGAAGAGGATGCTGTCGCCGGTGGGGGTGAAGGTGGCGGCGGAGACCTGGACGTCGGGCGGGACGACGGCGATGCCTAGCTCGCGGCACTCGCCGATGTACTTGACGACGTTCTCGGGCTTGGAGGTTTCGGAGGTGAGGAGGGCGGCCATGAACTCGACCGGATAGTGCGTCTTGAGCCAGGCGGTCTGGTAGGCGAGCAGCGAGTAGGCGGCGGAGTGGCTCTTGTTGAAGCCGTAGCCGGCGAACTTGGCCATCTGGTCGAAGATTTCGCCGGCGGCGGCCTTGGGGAACTTGCGCTCGGCTGCGCCGGCGAGGAAGATCTCTCGCTGCTTCTCCATCTCGGCGGCGTCTTTTTTACCCATGGCGCGGCGGAGGAGGTCGGCGCCACCGAGGGAGTAGCCGCCGATGACGTTGGAGATCTGCATGACCTGCTCCTGGTAGACCATGACGCCGAGGGTCTCCTTGAGGAGCGGTTCGAGTTCGGGGAGGGTGTACTGGATGAGGCTGGGGTCCCATTTGCGCTTGATGAAGTCGTCGATCATCGACATGGGACCGGGGCGGTAGAGAGCGTTGAGCGCGGTGAGATGCTCGATGGTGTTGGGCTTGTAGCGGCGCAGGACGTCGCGCATGCCGCCGGATTCAAACTGGAAGACGCCGGAGGTGAGGGCGCGGTGGAAGACGCGCTCGAAGGTGGCGGCGTCCTCGAGATCGATGGTGGAGAGGTCAACGGTTTCGCTGCGGTTGAACTGGATGAGTTCCAGGCAGTCGTGGATGACGGTGAGGGTGGTGAGGCCGAGGAAGTCCATCTTCAACAGGCCCATTTTCTCCACGGCCTTCATATCGTAGCTGGTGACGATGGCGTCGTCTTTGGTGCGGGTTACGGGTACTAGTTCAGTTAGAGGTTGAGGTGCGATGACGACACCTGCGGCGTGGACGCCGGCTCCGCGAACGAGGCCTTCGAGGCGGAGCGCGGTGTCGATGAGTTCCTTGATTTTTGGGTCCTGGTAAGCGGTGGCGAGGAGGGGATTTTCCTTGAGGGCGTCGGAGATGGTGATGCCGATGGTGGCGGGGATGAGCTTGGCGATGCGGTCGACTTCGCCGTAGGGCATGTCGAGTGCGCGACCGACGTCCTTGATCGCGGCCTTGGCGGCCATGGTGTTGAAGGTGATGATCTGGGCAACCTGGTCGTTGCCGTATTTTTTGCGGACGTAATCGATGACTTCGCTGCGACGGTTCATGTCGAAGTCGATGTCGATGTCGGGCATGGAGATACGTTCGGGGTTGAGGAAGCGCTCGAAGAGGAGATCGTTCTGGAGGGGATCGATGTCGGTGATCTCCATGACGTAGGCGACGAGCGAGCCAGCGGCGGAACCGCGGCCGGGGCCGACGGGGATTCCCTGCTCGCGGGCGTAGCGGATGAAGTCCCACACAATCATGAAATAGCCGGGAAACTTCATCTGCTTGATGCAGTCGATTTCGCGGTTGAGCCGAGCTTCGTAGTCGGCGATGGACTTGCGGAGTTTGCCGGTGTCCTCGAGGTGGCGGATGGCAGTTTCGCGGCGATGACGCCAGCCGGCGCGGCAGACCTGCTCGAAGTACGCGTCGAGGTCCATGCCGTCGGGGCAATCGAATTTGGGGAAGGGATTTTTGACCTTGGTGAGCTCGAGGTTGCAGCGCTCGGGAAACTGCATGGTGCGGGTGCAGACTTCGGGGGCGTGGGCGAAGAGCTGGTGCATCTCGTCGGCGGACTTGATGTAGAACTCCTGCGTGTCGAACTTGAAACGCTTCGGGTCGTTCATACTGCCGGCGGTCTGGACGCAGAGGAGGACTTCGTGGGCGCGGGAGTCTTCGTTCTCGATGTAGTGGGAGTCGTTGGTGGCGATGAGCGGGATGTCGAGATCTTTTTCGAGGCGGAACATGGCCTCGGTGACTGCCTTGTCCGGGCCGAGGTGGTGGTCCTGGATTTCGAGGAAGAAGTTGCCGCGGCCGAACATGGTTTCGAGCTCGCCGGCGGATTTTTTGGCGAGGTCGTAGTTCCCTGCCATGATGTGCTGGGAGACCTCGCCGGCGAGGCAGCCGGAGAAGCCGATGAGGCCTTCGGTGTGGGCAGCGAGGAAGTTTTTGCTGACGCGGGGTTTCTTGTAGAAGCCGTGGAGCGCGGCCTCGGAGGTGAGGCGGACGAGGTTGCGGTAGCCCGCTTCGTTTTCGGCGAGGACCAACAGGTGGTTGTACTTGGAGTCGGGGTCGGCGTGCTCGCGGAGGTGGGACTCTTCCTTGCAGACGTAGAGTTCGCAGCCGAGGATGGGCTTGAGGTTCTTCTTCTTCATGGCGTCGAAGAAGTGGACGGCGCCGTAGATGTTGCCGTGGTCGGTGATGGCGGCGGAGGTCTGGCCGATTTTGGTGAGGTGTTTGGCGAGCTTGTCGACGTCGCAGGCGCCGTCGAGGAGAGAGTAGTCGGTGTGGAGATGGAGGTGCGTGAACTCGGCGGCCATAAGGGTAGTTTACGGCTGCGGCGATGGGAGGGGGCGTGAGGAAAACGTGGGCGATGCGATATGTCGGGCCTTTAGCCCTCTGGTCGCTTGTGGGTTGTGGACCCAGGCCTTCGGCCCAGGCTGGTATATGTCGCGCCGTTGGCGCTGGGAGTGGTGGCTGATGCGGGTTAGCGGAGGGCGGTGGTTTCGGCGGGGGTGAGGGGGATGTGGTTTAGCTGCTTGAAGGCGCTGATGAGGTTGCGGGTGAGCGCGTTGACGCGGTAGTGGCCGTCGTAGCCGTAGAGGCCGTAGTGTGGGTCGGTGACGGTCCAGAGGATGACTTTGCTGGCGGGTGGGTGGAGGGTGACGTAGATGCCGTTGGCGTCGTCATTATTGATGCCGCTGGCTGTCTCATTATGGAAGTCGAAGACGATGTCGGCGGCTTGCGGGGTGTCGACGAGGTGGTAGTAGCCCCAGGTGGTGAGGGCCGCGGTGAAGGCTTTGTAGTAGTGGTCGTTGGGTGGGGCGGTGGTTTCGACGAAGACGTTTTTGGCGTGGAGGACCTGCGGCGGAATGGGGGCGATGGATTGCGTGAGCGGCGGGTGAGCGGGCCGCGAGGCGGAGGCCTGAAGGGTGGCCGGGGGACGGGGAGGGGTGGCGACGAGGAGCTTGAGTTTGTAGGCGAGCCATTCGATGGAGTTGGCGAAGGCGGCGGCGCCTTTTGGGATGTTGGGGCCGCGGCTGGCGGGGAGGGTGAGGATGTCGATGGGGGCGAGGGTGGAGGGGTCGAGGATGGAGAGTTCGAGCATGGGCAAGTGCTGAATGGCAACGGCCTGATCGAGGGCAATGCCGGTGCGCTCGAGTTGTGGCATCTGCTCGGTGCCACGGATTTGGAGGATGAGGTCGGCGTGGGCGGGCGAGTCGACTAGCTGGAAGTAGCCCCACTGCTGAAGGGCCGCGTAGAACTCGTTGTAGGCGACGTTGGGGCCGCCGGGGATCTCGCTGGCGAAGTAGTCGTTGACGCCGGCGTTGGAGAGGAAGATGGACTTGGCGGCGGTGACGCGGGCGATGACGTCGGGAGGCGGAGGCTGGGGTGGGGGTACGGTGCGGGCGCAGGCTAGCAGCAGGATCGGGAGCAGGAGGCAGAGGGAGGAGAGGTTTCTGCTGATCTTGAAACGCATGAGGATCGCCTCCGGAGATAGAAGGAGCCGCGTGGGGAGATATTTCCACGATACACGATGCGCGGGGAGTGGCTGAGAATGCGCGGGTCAGCTAGAATCTTGGGCCATGAGCGATTCGATCCTGTTGGGGTGGTTGTTTCGGTACTTCCGGCGACGCGGGCGGACGCGCGAATTGGAGGCCGCGGCGGGATGGCCAACGGTCGCGGCCAAGCTGCTGGCAGGTAAGGTGGTGGAGCGCGATGAGTTGGCCGAAGGGTCGCTGGCGCAGGTGTTTCAGGTTGAGTTTGAGTACTACTTTGTGCTAGGTGAGGAGTTCTATGGCGGGTATCTGCGGAGTGTTCCCTGTTCGGAGTCGGAGGGGCGGCGGTGGACACGGCAGGTGGAGGAGGGTGCGGCGGTGACGGTGCGGTATGACCCGACGAATCCGGATAAGACGCATGCGCTGGCGGTTGATAATGCGGGGAAGTTGCCGTTTGGGATTTGGGAGATGTAGGGGGAGGGGGCAACAGCAACCGCAAATACAGGGGTCCTTCGCTTCGCTCAGGATGACGGCGTAAAACGAGCAACGGCAAGAGCAACTGCAACTACAAATACAGGGGTTCTTCGCTGCGCTCAGGATGACGGGGTTTGGGGTGGGGTGAGGGCGGCGGGGAGTTTTTCGTAGATGTTGCCGAAGCCGCCGTTGGAGAGGATGGCAACTATGTCGCCGGGACGGAGACGGGGGGTGATGTTGGCCACGATGGCGTCGGCGTCGGCGCAGAGGACGGCGGGGATGTTGCGGGTGGTGAGGGCGGAGAGGACGTGGTCGGGGTCGAGGCGCTCGAGAGCGGGGATGGCTTCGCTTTTGAAGACGGCGGCGAGGACGACTTCGTCGGCGAGAGCAAGGGAGTCGACCAGCTCGCGCTCGAAGACGTTGCGGCGGAGGGTGTTGGAGCGAGGTTCGAGGACGGCCCAGAGGCGGCGGCCGGGATAGGCGGCGCGGAGAGCGCGGAGGGTCTCGCGGATGGCGGTGGGGTGGTGGGCGAAGTCGTCGATGAGGGTGACGCCGGCGACTTCGGCGCGGACTTCGAGGCGGCGCTTGACGGACTGGAAGGTGGCGAGGGCCTCGATGATAGCGGCGGTGGGGACGCCCTGACCGGCGGCGAGGGCGGCGGCGGCGGTGGCGTTGAGGGCGTTGTGCTCGCCGGCCATGGGGAGGGTGAGACGGGCGAACTCTTCGCCGCCACGGAGGAGGGTCCAGGTGGTGGTGGAGCCGCGCTGGTGGAGGTTGGTGGCTTGCCAATAGGAGTCGGGGAGGAGGCCGTAGCGCTCGACGTTGCAGAAGGCACGGGCGCAGCACTCGGTGACGTTGGGGTTGGCGTCGAAGGCGATGAGGCGGCCACGGCGGGGGATGAGGTTGACCATGCGCTTGAAGGCGGTCTTGACGGCGGCGAGGTCGGCGTAGATGTCGGCGTGGTCGAACTCGACGTGGGTGAGAATGGCGGCGTCGGGAAAGTAGTGGAGAAACTTGGGTCCCTTGTCGAAGAAGGCGGTGTCGTACTCGTCGCCTTCGAGGATGAAGGTACGGGATTCGGGGTGGACGCGGAAGCTGGTGCGGAAGTTTTCGGCTACGCCGCCGATGAGGAAGGACGGGGTGTATTGCGGATGGGTGCGGCCGGCGACCTCGTAGATCCAACTGAGCATGCTGGTGGTGGTGGTCTTGCCGTGGGTGCCGCAGATGACGAGACGCTCGCGGTGGGCGAGGAATTCGTCGTGGATGAGGGCGGCCATGGAGGTGATGGGGATGCGCTCGGAGGGGAGACGGTCGAGGATGAATTCGAGCTCGGGGTTGCCGCGCGAGATGGCGTTGCCGACGACGACGAGGTCGGGGGTGGGGGTGAGGTTGGCGGGGCTGAAGGGCTCGAGGATGGGGATGCCCATCTCGCGGAGTTGGTCGGACATGGGCGGGTAGGCTGCGGTGTCGGAGCCGGTGACGCGGTGGCCCTGGGCGCGGAGCATTCCGGCGAGTGAGGCCATGGCTGTGCCGCAGATGCCGATGAGGTGGATGTGCCGGGGTGTTGTGGGTGTGGAGTTGTTGCTCACTTCGTTTGCTCGCTTAGTGTGTTGTCTTGCATTGTGACCCAGGCGCCGAGGGGGAGGGAGCGGTTGTGGGAGGCCATGTGGCCGGATTGGAGGCCGATGGCGATGGGGCCGTGGAAGTCGGCGAGAGCGTGGAGGCAGGCGGCTTCGAGGAGAGGGAGTTCGGAGGGCTGGATGTTGGAGGCCGGGTCTCCGAAGACGATGCCCTGTACGTTGCGCAGTAGGCCGGCGAAGTGAAGGTGCTGGAGCATGCGGTCCCACTGGTAGGGCTTGGTGTGGATGTCTTCGAGGAAGAGGATGGTGGGTTCGGTCAGGTTGAGGGCGAAGGGGGTGGCGAGGGATTCGATGAGGATGGAGAGGCAGCCGCCGAGGAGACGGCCTTCGGCGCGGCCGGGGCGGAGGGTGCGGAGGCCGTCGGCGGCGGAGACGGACCAGGGGGTTTCGGCGTGGAGGGCTGCGCGCCAGGTGCGGTCATCGACGCCGATGGGGTTGGACCAGTCGGCGGCGGCCATGGGGGCGTAAAAGGTGGGGAGTTGGCAGAGGTTCCAGAGGTAGACGTGGAGCGAGGTGTGGTCGCTGTAGCCGGCGAAGACTTTGGGGTTGGCGCGGATGAGATCGGCGCTGAGGAGGGGGAGGAGTTCGGCGGAGCCCCAGCCGCCGCGGGTGCAGAGGATGGCGTCCATGGTGGGGTCGGCGAAGGCGGAGTGGAGGTCTGCGATGCGGTCGGCGGCGGTACCGGCGTAGTAGAGCGGGCCGCGGTCGAGGGCATGAGGCATGATGAGGGGGTCGTAGCCGTAGGCCTTGAGCGCTGCGCTGCCTTGGGCTACTAGTTCGGGTTTGGCGGCGGAGGCGGGGGAGACGATGGCGATGCGGCTTCCCTGCTGGAGTCTGGGGCGCGGTGTGACGGGATCAGGCAAGGTCTACCTCGCCGGTGCAGATGATTTCGGCTGGGCCGGTGAGGAGCATCTCGCTGGAGTTGGTGGGCCAGACGACTTGCTGGGTTCCGCCCTGGGCGATGGCGGTGAGCGAGCGGGCAGTGTTGTGGAGGAACATGGACGCGGCCGATGAGGCGCAGGTGCCGGTGCCGCTGGAGGTGGTGGGGCCGCAGCCGCGCTCGTAGATGCGGAAGGCGATTTCAGTGGGCGAAAGGATGCGGACGAACTCGACGTTGGTGCCGTGGGGAAAGAGCGGGTCGATGGCGATGAGGGCGCCGAGTTGTTGCCAGGTAAGGTGGTGGCTGCTGAAGTCGTCGGAGTCTGGGAAGAGAACGAAGTGGGGGTTGCCGACGTTGACCATGGCGCCGGAGATGGGGGCGCTGATGCCGGGGATTTCGATGGTGCGGGGCATCACGCGGGGGATGCCCATGTTGCTTTCGATCCAGTAGTCGACGTCGTCGCGGCGGATGAGACGGCAGGTGCGGACGCCGCCGTGGGTGGCGAGTGCGACTTCGTGGAGGCCTTCGCTGGCGGCCAGCCAGGCGGCTACGCAGCGGGTGCCGTTGCCGCTGAGTTCGGCTTCGCTGCCGTCGGCGTTGAAGAGGCGGAGGAAGAAGGAGTTGTCGGGGCGACGGTCTAAAAACTCGATGCCGTCGGCGCCGATGCCGGTGTTGCGGCTGCAGAGCTTGCGGGCGAGGGCGGCGTGGTTGCCGTGGGCAAGGCTCTCTTCGATGATGAGAAAGTCGTTGCCGCAGGCGTGCGCTTTGACGAAGCCGATGCGGCTCATTCTTCCTCCGAGTCTGGGAACATGATGACCTGATCGGCTTCGTCGCTGGCGCGCAACTGGTTGAGCAGGTGCTCGTGTTGTCGGGCTGTGGTCTTGAGGGTGAAGGAGACGCGCTCGATGCCGGCGACGTTGTCGCGGTCCTGCACGGTGAGGCGTTGGCCGGAGGCGTCGAGGACTTTGAGGATGGCGAGTTGCATGCGGTTGCGGGCAGCGGAGATGTCTGCGGCGAGAGCCTCGGCGCGGTCGGCGCCGACGACGTTCTCGGGGAGCATGGAGCCAACGTCGGCGCGGACTTCGTAGATCATGGGATAGCGCTTCCAGCCGAGACGGCTCTCGAACGCACCGACGAGTTGCAGAGCTACGAGGACCAGTAAGGTGGCGAGGGCGGCGACGATGTAGAGGCCCGCGCCGCAGGTCATGCCGATGGCCGCAACGACGAAGACGGTGGCTGCGCTGGTGAGGCCGAGGACTCGATTTTTGGTGTGCAGGATGAGGCCCGCGCCGAGAAAGCCGACGCCCTGCACGATGTTGGAGGCGACCTGACCTTTGTTGGGGGAGTTGTCGCCGGCGAGGACGACGCTCATGATGGTGAAGAGCGCCGAGCCCATGCAGATGAGCATGTTGGTGCGGAGGCCGGAGTCCTTGTGACGCCACTCGCGCTCGAGGCCGATGGCGCCGCCGAGGGCGCAGGCGGTGAGCAGGCGCTGGATCGATGGCACGGAGAGGACCAACTGCTCAAGCGCTGAAAAATGGATGCGGTCTGGATCCACCATTAGGTCAGGGTACTACTCTCGATGGTGGAGAGGCTACGAGGGATGGATTCTGGGTGGTGCGAGCGGAGAGATCCCTCGACTGCGGCGGCAAGAATGCAGGCTACGGCCGAGAGGACGAGGTGTTGGCGGATGGAGTCCAGAGCTGGGACTGGAAGATGTGGGCGCAGGGCTGGCCGGTGGTGCAGATGACTTCGTTCTCGGTGAGGCCGTTGGGGTGGGCGGTTACGGCTTTGTCGACAGGGTCGCCGACGATGGCGATGACATAGGCGGCGTGGCGGGCCGGGTCGTTGAGTGCGATCTGCCAGTCCTGATCGTCGTTCTCGCTGACCATGCTGCGCAGGGTGCGGCCGGCGGTCTGGACAGCGCCGACGTGGTTGGTGAGGGACATCATCACGGGAACGTTCATCGGCATCTCTTCCAGGGCGGTGGCGAGATCGCTTTCAAAGGAGATGCGGGTTCTGGCGTTGACGATTCCCTCCTTGAGGACCAGAGGGACGAAGTACATCATGGCGA
>JAJXYW010000171.1 GCA_021780415.1 Acidobacteriota bacterium | reverse complement strand
ACGCGGTCGATGATGCTGGAGGAGACGAGGGTTTTGCCGATGCCGACGTTGGCGGACCAGTCGGGACGGTGGGTGAAGAGGTACTGGATGCAGACGGCGAGGTAGTGGTTGGGGTTGAGCAGGCCGGTGGAGCGGGTGACGATGCCGTGGCGATCGTGGTCGGTGTCGCAGGCCCAGGAGACGTCGTAGTGGGATTTGTTGGCGATCATGCTGGCCATGGAGGAGGGGGAAGAGCAGTCCATGCGGATGCGGCCGTCCCAGTCGAGGGTCATGAAGCGGAAGGAGGGGTCGACGTAGGGGTTGAGGACCCGGAGTTCGGCGTTGTAGAGGGTGTGAAGGAGTTCGGCGATGCGGGGCCAGTAGGCTACGCCGGCGCCGCCGAGGGGATCAACGGCGAGCTTGAGGGTGGTGTTGCGCAGGGCGGCGAAGTCGATGATGTGGGTGAGGTCGTTGACGTAGGCGGTGATGTAGTCGTGGCGATGAGTTGTGGGGGCGGCAAGGGCCTTTGAGAAAGCGAGGCGCTTGATGCCCTGAAGCCTGGCGGTGATGAGCTCGTTGGCGCGGTTCTCGATCCACTTGGTGACGGCGGTGTCGGCGGGACCGCCAGTGGGCGGGTTGTACTTGATGCCGCCGTCTTCGGGAGGGTTGTGGCTGGGAGTGATGACGATGCCGTCGGACTGCGGCTTGCCAGCGTTAGCGGCGTTGTAGGTCAAGATGGCGTGCGAGAGGGCAGGGGTGGGAGTGTAGCCGAGCTGGTCGTCGATGAAGACGGTGACGTTGTTGGCGGCGAGGACTTCGAGGGCGGTGGAGAAGGCGGGCTCGGAGAGGGCGTGGGTGTCCTGGGCGAGGAAGAGCGGGCCGGTGGTGTTTTGGGAGGCGCGGTACTCGACGATGGCTTGCGTGATGGCGAGGATGTGCGCGTAGTTGAAGCTGGAGGTGAGAGAGGAACCGCGATGACCGCTGGTGCCGAAGGCGACGCGCTGCGCAGGGATGGCGGGGTCGGGGTGGTTGGCGTAGAAGGCGGTGATGAGGCGAGGGAGATTGACGAGGCGGTCGGGGGTGGAGAGATGGCCGGGCGTGTTGGCTAGCGGGTCGATGGCAAGAGGGGTCATGGAAAACAGGATACGACCTTGATGGGGGAAACGGAATGGGGTGGGATGGGGTGACCGGATCTGGTATCGACGGAGCAGGTTAAAATGTGAGTTTTTTCATGGTTTTCCGCGATGAGTGATGTAATTTATTAGTTATACCTAATCGTTAAACCGCGTGGTGCTGTCCGAAGGCCGTGCGGCAATGTGCATCGTTGAGTAGTGATCGTTGCTGTGATGTGTTGAAGGCAGGCGGAATTGAACGGCAAGCTCCGTAGATGGAGCAGGCTGCGCGCGGTGTTGTACGTTGTATTGTCGCTGGCGGCGCTGCAAGTAACAATCCGGGGGTGGAGCCAGCAGGCTACGCTGGTGGGCGATGCGCATGTATCGAGTGCGCAGCCGACGGTGAATGCCGGAACGCTGAGTAATTTGAATGTGGGCGGCGGGTACACCACGCTGGTGCAGTTTGACCTGGGAACGCTGCCGGCTGGGACGACAGCAGCGCAGATTACCAAGGCGACGCTGCGGGTGTTCTGCAATCGGGCGGATGTGCCGGGGGCGGTGCAGGTGCAGATGGTGGGGGGAGCGTGGACGGAATCGAGTGTGACGTATGCGACGCTGCCGGCGATGGGAGCGGTGGTGCAGACGGGCTCGGTGCTGGGTGCGGGGGAGTTTGTGACGTTCGATGTGACGTCGGCGGTGCAGGGATGGGTGGGTGCTCCGGGGACGAACTTCGGGCTGGCGCTGGCGGTGCCGACGGGGTCGGGGACGGTGGTGCAGTTCGACAGCAAGGAGAATGATGAGACGTCGCACGAGCCGGCGCTGGAGATTGCGCTGACTGCGGGGGGAGCGGGGACGGTGGGACCGATGGGGCCGCAGGGACCGGCGGGACCACAGGGAGCCACGGGTGCGACCGGAGCAACTGGGGCGACGGGCGCGATGGGGCCGCAGGGGCCTCCGGGGGTTGCAGGGACGGGTGGGGGAATTGCTTACCTGGGGAGCTATACGGCGACGACCAGCTATGCGGTGGGGGCGGTGGTGCAGTGGGGTGGGTCGAGCTGGGTTTCGCTGGTGGCGTCGAATGCGGGGAATGTGCCGGGAACGTCGCCGATGGCGTGGGGGCTGCTTGCCGCGCAGGGAGCGCAGGGGCCGGTGGGAGCTGCGGGAGCGCAGGGATTGCAGGGTGTGCAGGGGCCTCAGGGGTTGAGCGTGCAGGGACCGGCGGGGCCGATGGGACCGGTTGGACCGGCGGGTGCGGTGGGGGCAACGGGGGCTGTGGGAAGTCCGGGACTGGTGTACCGGGGGGTGTATAGCTCGACGGGGAATTATGCGTTGGGCGATGTGGTGGTGTTTCAGGGATCGAGTTATGTGTCGCTGACGGGGTATAACGCGGGGCAGACGCCGGGGCTGAGTCCGGCGTATTGGGGAGTGCTGACGGCGCAGGGGCCACAGGGGCCGATGGGGCCGCAGGGTATTCCGGGGCCGACGGGAGCGAGTGGGGCGCTGGGACCGGTGGGGCCTCCGGGGTCGACGGGAGCACAGGGGTTGCAGGGGATTCCGGGAGCTGCGGGAGCGCAGGGTATTCCGGGAGCTACGGGAGCGACGGGGTTGCAGGGGCCGATGGGGCCGCAGGGTCCGGCGGGTCCGGTGGGGATGAGTTTTATGGGGGCGTACAACTCGACGGTGAACTATGCGCTGGGCAATGGGGTGCTGTGGGAGGGCGCGGGATGGGTGTCGCTGATTGCGGGTAATCATGGGAATACGCCGAGCACGAGTCCGGCGGCGTGGGCGATGTTTGCGGCGAGCGGATCGCCGGGGGTGACGGGGGCGCAGGGGCTACAGGGTGCGGCGGGGCTGAATGGGTTGAATGGAGCGACGGGGCCGATGGGGCCGCAGGGACCGGCGGGCGCTACAGGTGCGGCGGGTGCTCCGGGACTGGTGTACGAGGGGGTGTATAGCTCGGGGACGAACTATGTGCTGGGCGATGTGGTGGTGTTTCAGGGGTCGAGCTATGTTTCGCTGGTGGGGATGAATGTGGGGCAGACTCCGGGGTCGAGCCCGGCGTACTGGGGGATGTTGACGGCGCAGGGACCGCAGGGGGTGGCGGGTCCGACGGGAGCGACAGGGGCGGTGGGGCCGCAGGGTATTCCGGGGGTGGCGGGGCCGGCGGGGCCGCAGGGAGCTGCAGGACCGATGGGGATGCAGGGACCGGCGGGGGCGCAGGGATTGACGGGTGCGACTGGGGCGGTGGGGCCGGCGGGGCCGCAGGGGTTGCAGGGGTTGGCCGGAGCTACCGGGGCGCAGGGGTTGACGGGAGCTACAGGAGCTACGGGGCCGCAGGGAGCGACGGGTGCCGCGGGGCCAGTGGGTCCGATGGGTCCGGCGGGAGCGAACGGAACCAATGGGACGAATGGAACGCCGGGGCTGGTGTGGCTGGGGGCGTGGAGTTCGGCGATGAGCTATGCGGCGAACGACGCGGTGAGCTATGGGGGAACAAGTTATTTGTCGCTGACGGCGGGGAACCTGGGGCTGCGACCGGATCTGACTCCGGCGAGTTGGGCGGTACTGGCGCAGGCGGGTGCGGCGGGTGCGGCAGGCGCGACCGGAGCCGTGGGGCCGCAGGGACCGATGGGAGCAACGGGATCTACGGGAGCAACGGGAGCGACTGGAGCTACGGGAGCTGCGGGAGCGGTCGGGATGAACTTTCGCGGGGTGTGGAGCGCGGCAGCGGGGTATGCCGTGAATGATGCGGTGACGTTTGCGGGATCGACGTACCTGGCAGTGACGGCGGGAAGTAATCAGGAGCCGGACATGTATCCGGGGACGTGGGCGATGCTGGCGCAGGCGGGGGGAGTGGGAGCGACGGGAGCTACAGGCGCGGCGGCGACGGTTGCGGTGGGGACGGTGACGACGCTGGCGGCAGGAACGCAGGCTACGGTGACCAACAGCGGGACGGCGCAGGCGGCGGTGCTGAACTTCGGGATTCCGCAGGGAGCGGCGGGGACGGGTGGGTCTGGGACGGGGACCAGCAGCGGGAGCTTTGCGGCGATGTACCACGGGGTGAATTACAACTTTACGTACTACTCGGTGAACACGCCCAATGGGGGCAATAGCAGTGCGGAATCGACGGTGATGGCGTGGGTTCCGATGGGGTGTACGGCTACGGAGCTGGATGTGTACTCGCAGCAGTCGGGCTCGATTATGGTGACGCTGCGGGCGGGACCGGCGGGAGCGCTGGTGAATACGGCGCTGAGTTGCTCGCCGGCGACGAATGCGAGTTGCACGTCGACGGGGTCGGTGGCGGTTGCGGCGGGAGAGTTTATCGACCTGACGATTACGAAGGCTTCGGGGACGACGGCCGGGGTGTGGACGAATCTGGTATGCCAATGAGACGGGGACGACGGGCGAGCGGATTAGGCGGCGGGTGGAAGCGGTTCCTGGCGTGGGACGGCGAGGGCATCTACGGCGGCTCGGGCTTCTATGGCGGCGATCTTGCGGTTAGCAAGGGCGGCTTCAGTGAATGGGATGGGCTCGGGGGCGAAGTAGATGGTGCCGTGGACGCCGTTGAGGTCGGCGAAGTTCCAGAGATGCTGCCAGAGGGATTGCGTGCCCCAGTGGACGTCGTTGCGCGTGGATTTGCCGCGGGCGAGGTCGTAGCGGGTGAGGTCGTAGTGAATGAAAGCGGCGGTGACGGGCTGGTCGGCGGCGAGGGCCTGCGAGAGGATGCCGTTGCGGAAGGGGAGGGTAGGCTCGTCGCCTACGCTGGTGGTGCCCTCGGGGAAGAAGACGACGGGTAGGCCGTCGCGGAAGCCTTTGGCCATGCCCTCGGCGGCCTTGGCGGTGGTGGGGCCGTTGCGGCGGCCGAGGCGGCGGTCGATGTAGATGGTGCCGGCCATCATGCTGACCCAGCCGAAGACAGGAGCGCTGCGGAGTTCGATCTTGGAGATGAAGACGCAGGGGTGGATGGAGGCGTGGATGACAACGTCGATGTAGGTGAGGTGGTTGGAGATGACGGCACCGTGGGTGGGGATGGGGCCGAGGGCGGTGAAGGTGATGTCCTGGGTACGGAGGAGACGGTGGCCGATGCGGCTGAGCCAGGCGGCGCGCTGGGAGCGGGTGCGAGGGCGGGTGATGAGGACCTCGAGGATGGAGTAGGCGAAGACGGCGGCGAGTGCGAGCAGACGATAGATGCGGCGCGGCGTGCGGAGAAAAGACAAGCGGAGGGTTCCTCGCGGCTGGTTGAGTGGATGGATTTCAGACGCTGGGGTGAGTGTACCGATATGCTTGGAGTGTGGCGAGTCTTTGGCAACGATGGATGGTGAACCCGGTGGTGGGCCTGTTGAAGATGGGGGCCGATCCGGACAAACTGGCGTGGTCGCTGGCGCTGGGCGTGGTGGTGGGGGTGAATCCGCTGCTGGGATCGACGACGGTGGTGGCGCTGGGAGTGGCGGCGGCGTTCCGGTTGAACCTGGTGGCATCGCAGGTGGGGAATCATGCGGTGTATCCGCTGGAGATACTGCTGTTCCCGGTGTTCATCAAGCTGGGGGACGTGCTGTTTGGCACGGAGAAGCTGCCGCTGGCGGGGAAGGCTCTGTGGCATGCTGCCAAGCACCATCCACTGGAAACGACGCGGCTGCTGTGGACCTGGGAGTGGCATGCGCTTGTGGTATGGGCGATGTTTGCGGCCGTGGCTATGCCGGCGATTGCGCTGGGGAGTGAGCCGGTGCTGCGGAAGATGGCGGAGAGGGTGCGGAAAGCTAGCTGTTAGCTTGTGGCTAAAGGCAAATACGGAGATCCTTCGCTTCGCTCTGGATGACGGCTGGAGTTGATCGCCATCCGGTGTAGTCGCCGGTTCAAGAAGCAGATTCCTCCGCTTCGCTACGGAATGACAAACATCAAACGATTGCGACTACGCCTGAAAGCAAACGGCTGGCTTTAGTTGGCAGCAAACGGCTCACTCTAGTTGGCAGCAGAATGCCGGCTCTAGTTGGAAGCAAAAGGCTATGAGCTGGCAGCTACTGGGGGCCGTGGTATTCGTCTACGGGGTCGGCGCTGTGGACCCAGGCGGAGACGATGAGGTTGCGGAGTTCGATGGCTCCGGCGGCCAGGCGTTCTTCGGTGAAGGATTTTGCTGCGGGGGTTCCGGCGCCGGTGAAGCCGCCTTGCTGGTCGAGTTGGTAGACCTCTTCGACGAGGGTGTAGGAGTGGTGAAGGTACTGCCAGTACTGCGTCCACTCGTCGTCGATGATTGTGGGTTGGGATGCGGCGACGAGGGGGGCGACGTCGGCGGGGTTGATGTTGGCTGAGACGTAGGTGGATTCGAACTGCGCGTGGATGTGGTGCTCGGTGGTGTAGTGGTGGGGGTTGGGGCCGGTCCAGCCGTTGTACTGGATGGTGAGGTGGAGGGGCTGGGAGCCGTCGGCGACGTAGTGGCCGAGCCAGCCGGCGTCGTAGAGGATGGCGAGTTGGACGCCGGCGGTGTCGTGGTGCGTGGCGGTGAGGTGGCGGTACTCGCGGAAGTCGGACTTGAGGCGCTGCCAGACCTCTTCAACCTGCCAGGGTTGGAAGCCGACGGTCTCGAAGTGCTTGAGTTCATGATGGGTGGCGGAGGCGGCGGTGAGGTTGCGGATGAAGTCGTAACGCTTGCGGGGGAAGTTGTAGCCGTGGATGCAGCCGGGGGTGTTGGCGGTGCAGGGGGTTGCTCCGTAGACGGCCCACTCGTAGTCGAGGAAGTGATCGGGGGATTGGGTGGCGACGAGTTCGGGCTCGGCGTCGCGCTGCTTCCAGCGGTCGGGCTCGGGGCCGAGCCACTCGAGGATGTTGACGGCGCTGGGTGTGCGGAGGAAGGACGGGACGTCGGCGGGGAGGTTTTCGGCGGCGAGGCGGTTGATGAGCATGTGGCCGGCGCGGCCCCATGCGTGCGCGGCGGGGGAGGTGAGAATGGGGACGAGCGTGAGGGCGATGGCGACGCGGGTGATCGTGGTCAGGCGCATGGGGAAGTATAGCGGGGACGCGGAGCGTGGTTTGTTACGGCAGAGGCTGGGAGCAGGTTGCTCGCTTCGATCGGAAGGACAACCAAAAAGGCAAAGGCAAAGGCAAGAGCAATCGCAAAGACAAATACGGGGGTCCTTCGCTTCGCTCTGGATGACGCCGAAAACGAGCAAGTGCAAAGACTAATGAAGGGGTCTCTCTGCAGCGGCGCATGGAGCGCGGCTTCGGTCGAGATGACGGAGGATGGTGGCGGCATGAAGGGCGGATATGCCGGGCCTTCAGCCCTTGGGTCGTTGAGGTGGCTTTTACCTAGGCCTTTGGCCCAGGCTGTGATATGTCGGGCCTTTGGCCCTTTTGTTTGCTGGTGGTCCTGGTTGGGCTAGACGAGGACGGGGACTTCGGTTTGGACGGGGGTGTTGAAGACGCGGCGGTAACGGGCGATGGCGTCGGCGGGGCCGGTGGATTTGCTGGGGTTGTCCGAGAGCTTGACGGTGGGGATGCCGTCGGCGCTGGTTAGTTTGCAGACTAGAGAGATGGGCTCGAAGGTGTCTTCGTTGCGGGGGTGGCAGCCGCGGAAGTCGTTGGTGAGGAGGGTGCCCCAGCCGGCGGAGAAACGGATGCGGTTGTTGAAGTAATTGTGCAGCTCGACAATGGTGGAGGCGTCGAGGGCGTCGGAGGCGATGAGGCGCTTGGTGCGGGGGTCCTGGCCGCGGGAGTGGAGCCAGGCGATGTACTCGTCGCCGGCGAGGAAGGGGTCCTTGGAGTCGACGCGCTCGCCGGTCCAGCGGGTGACCCAGTCGGGTGCGCCCTGGAGGAATTGGGTGGTGCCGAAGGTGTCGGGGAGAAGGATGAGGAGCTCGTTGTCGTAGGACTGACGCCAGAGTTCGAGGACACGGTACTGCGAGGCGCGGAGGTCGTCGTCAGAGCCGAGCGAGGCCATTGCGGCCATGGCCATGGGGAGTTCGTGGGCGTTGGTGCCCATGGCTTCGAGATCGTGCTTGTAGGCGAGTGCGGTGTTGGAGGTGCCGGAGAAACGGGCCTCCTGCCTGGCTGCGGGGTTGTCGCCGTTGAGGGCGGTGGAGAGGGCTTCGACGCAGTACTCCTGCCAGAGGAAGCTGTGGCGGCGGCGGGTGCCGAAGTCGGAGAGGTGAAGGCCTTCGACGTGGCGGAGGAGCTCGATCTTGTCCCAGAGACGGGTCTTGGCGCGGGCGTAGAGGACGTCGAGTTCGAGCTCGTTGAGTGTGGCGAGCGCGGCGCGGGTCTTCATCTCGCTGACGATGGCGAGGGAGTAGACCTCCCAGAGGGTGACCTCGGTCCAGAGGCCGGAGAAGCGGATGATGAACTGGCCGGCCTGATTGCCTTCCTGGGGTTCGATGATCTCGTAGTCGGAGAGGCGGAAGTCGCGTTCGAGCCAGTCGAGGAAGGCGGGGTGGAAGATTTGTTTGGTGCCGTAGAAGGTGTTGCCGGCGAGCCAGACGAGTTCGCTGCGGCGGAGGCGGAGGGTGCGGACGTGGTTGAGCTGGTCGCGAAGAGCGGCGGTGGAGATGCGGTCGGCGAGACGGATGTGGGTGGTGCGGTTGTGGATCTCGCTGGTGACGCGGGTGGTGGGGAAGTTCTTCCAGATGAACTGGAGCATGAGGAGCTTGTAGAAGTCGGTGTCGAGGAGGGAACGCACGATGGGGTCGAGCTTCCAGTTGTGGTTGTGCGCGCGCTCGGCGAAGTTGACGTTCATTGAGGATGATTGTCTCGCGGTGGGGATGGAATGTACAAACGTGCGCGCTCGGTTCGATGCGGTGAGGGCAATGCAGGGGAGAAGCAGATTTCTCCGCTGCGCTGCGGAAGGACAGAGAGAAAGGCAACGGCAAAGGCTGGGTGTGGGCTGGGATGAGGCATGCGATCCCACCCATCCGCTGAGGTGCGCGTATGGATGGGGCACCCGGCGCTGGCTTGGGGCGGGGTGGAGATTTACAGAGTTGTTGCAGGGGTTTGCGGCAAGGCGCGGTAAACTAATAGTCGATATGACTACGAAAAAAGAATTGCTCAAGACTCCTATTCAGCACATCGACATTAAGCAGCACAACGTGGTGGCGCTGGTGGATGCGATGGCGTCCATGGCTTATAGCTCGCGCGACCTGGCGCGGGCTGCGAATATCTACGAGATGATGCTGCACGATACGGAGTGCGGCGTGATTCTGTGCCTGGCGGGGTCGTTGATCTCGGCGGGGCTGCAGAAGGTAATTGTGGACCTGGTGCGGAACAATATGGTCGATGCGATTGTGTCGACGGGCGCGAATATTGTGGACCAGGACTTCTTCGAGGCGCTGGGGTTCAAGCACTACATTGCGGGCGATGAGTACAAGTATGGCGGCGGCGATGCCACGCTGCGCGAGTTGATGATCGATCGCATCTATGACACGTTCATCGATGAGGAAGAGCTGCGGA
>JAJXYW010000103.1 GCA_021780415.1 Acidobacteriota bacterium | reverse complement strand
GATCGTGCGAGATGGTGATGACGGTGCCGTTGTAGCGGTTGAGGAAGTCCTGCAGCCAGTGGATGGATTCGAGATCGAGGTAGTTGGTGGGCTCGTCGAGGAGCAGGGCCTGGGGGTTGCCGAAGAGGGCCTGCGCGAGCAGGACGCGAACCTTCTGGCCGCCCTGAATCTCGGACATCTTGCGCTCGTGGAGCTCGTCGGGGATGTCGAGGCCCTGGAGGAGGACGGCGGCGTTGGCCTCGGCCTCGTAGCCGTCCTCGTCGCCGACGATGCCCTCGAGCTCGCCGAGACGGGAGCCGTCGGCGTCGGTCATCTCGGGCTTGGCGTAGATGAGCTCGCGCTCCTCCATGGCCGCCCAGAGGGACTTGTTGCCCATGATGACGGTGTCGACCACGCGGTAGGCGTCGAACTCGTACTGGTCCTGCTTGAGGACGCCGATCTTGCGGGGGCGGACGACGGTGCCCTTCTGGGCGTCGATCTCGCCGGTTAAAACCTTCATAAAGGTGGACTTGCCGGCGCCGTTGGGGCCGGTGAGGCCGTAGCGGCGGCCAGCCGTGAACGTCACCGAGACGTCCTCAAAGAGCAGCTTCGCGCCGTAGCGCATCGTGACATTAGAGACAGAGATCATCACTACCATTTTCTCATGTTCTGCAGCGCATGACAGCCAGGTTGCCCTGATCTACGCTGTAGTGACAGGCGGTGCAGCAAACGATGAAAGGAGATGGCGATGAAAACGGATTTGCATCTGGTATTTTCGGGCAACTGCCGCGAGGCGTTTGCATTTTATGAGAAGACGTTTGGCAGCGAGGTGCAGTTCTGCATGACCTATGGCGAGGCTCCGGAGGGCGTGCCGGTGCCGCCGGATT
Source organism: Acidobacteriota bacterium (assembly GCA_021780415.1). The sequence continues at coordinate 8,907 of JAJXYW010000103.1, read as the reverse complement.
CGAAGGACCTGGTGATGCATGTGGCGATGCCGCTGGGCAGCATGACGCTGATGGGCTGCGATGCTCCGAAGGGAAAAGAACCGGCGCTGGGCGGCTTTCAAATCTCGGTGGCCGACCACAGTGCAGACGAGATCGAGAGGCTGTTCGATGCGCTGAAGCAGGGCGGCAGCGTGGAGATGCCGCTGACGAAGACGTTCTGGTCGCCGCTGTTCGGGATGTGTACTGACAGGTTCGGCGTACGCTGGATGGTGAGCGTTCCCGGGCCGCAGCCGAGCTAGAGATTCTAGCTTCTTGGGCGGTCGGCCTCGGTGCCCTGGGAGGGAGATTCGGTGGCGATGGCAACCTCGCAGTTGCGGCCCAGCCAGCGGTTTTGCTCGGTCCAGTGGAGGGTGAAGATGATGCTGCCGGTCTGATCGGCAGCGATGGGAATGTCGACAAAGCAGCCGACGCGGCCGAGGGAGTGGGCTTCGCGGTCGACCTTGGTGGCCCAGTTATCGGTGGAGTAAACGAGGCTGAAGAGGTCGGAGTCGACGATGCGGAGGGTGCCGCCCTGCACGACAGCAACGATGGGACGTCCGATCTTGTAGATGCCGAGATGGCGATGGAAGGTGTGCTTGGCGCGGTCTGAGACGTAGCGTGCGTGGACGACGGAGATGCGGTCGAAGACCTTGCCGTCGGCGACGGAGCGGAGGAGTTTGAGGTACTCGGCGTGGGCCCAGACGAGGGGTTGAGCGGAGCCGGCGGAGCGGCCGAAGTACATCTCCTCGGAGGGCAGGTCGTCGCGGTCCCAGATCTGCTCGGGGAGCATGCCGCCGACAGAGCTGAACTGCTCGAGCGCGGTGATGTAGGCGGCGGTGTCGTGGCCGGCGGCGAGGTCGTAGTGCGCGCGTTCGCCGGTGAGGATGGGCCAGGCGCGGCCTTGTCCCCAGCCCATATACGGGCCGCCGTCCTTGCGCTGGCCGTAGCCGTCGTGGTTGTAGCGACGCCAGCAGGGGCCGAAGGGGGTGTCGATCTTGAGGACGTGATCGACGACCTTGAGCGAGTCGACGATGAGCGGGTCGTCGGCGCGGCGGATGCCGTAGCGGACGAGTTCGAGGAAGCCGGGGTCGACGATGTCGCAGGCCTCGTAGGCGCACTGCTCGCCGGGACCGCGGTTGGGGATGTGGATCATACCCGGAGGAATCTGCTCGTTGTGAAAGGATTCACCGACGGCTGGCGGACGAATGCGCATGTAGTGATGGGAGATGTCCGGGTGAAGAACGCCGCGAGTGGTCGTGGTCCAGCGCTCGATGCGCGCCTCAATCCAGTCGGCAAACTCTTCGAGGAAGAGGCCGACCTCCTCGGAGCCGTGATGGCGCAGGATGTCGGCGGCGCAGATGAGCGCGGCGATGACGGCGGCCAGCGTGGAGGGGCTGTAGCCCGCGTTCTCCTCCCAGCGCTCCTGCTGGGTGATGGGAGCGTAGCGGACCAGAAAGGCAGCGGCAGAGGTGACAAAGGGGACCACGTTGAAGTTGCCGAGGCCCTCGATCTTCCATAGGCGCCAGGCGAGCATGATGGGGAAAGCCACCTCGTCAAGCTGAATGCCGGTCCAGTAGGGAATGCCGTTGATCCAGAAATTCTGCGCGAAGCCGCCGTCGGGATGCTGGGTGCAGGCGAGGTAGACGAGCGCTCCGCGGGCGGCCTCGATGCGTCCGCAGGCGAGCAGTGCGGTGGCGGACTGGACCATGTCGCGGGTCCAGACGAGATGGTAGCCGCCGAGGTCGTCGTCGGACTTGGACGCCCCCCAGGGGATGGAGGCGGAGGCGATGAAGGCGCCGGGGTAGGTCTTGTCCTCGTGGGCCAGGATGACGGCGTGGGAGGCGCGCATGAGCTTGCCCTCGTCGGTGGAGAACTGGGCCAGTGCGGTGGGCGGAAGGGCGCGGTGCCACTCGTTGATGAAGCGCGCGCGGTGCTTGAGGTACGGCACCGAGAGCGACTGCATCATGCTGGAGATGGCGGAGTGATGGCCGCGGCCCAGCGCGATGGCGATGGTGAATTCGCGGTGCCGGGCGACATCGATCTCGCCCATGATGGCGATGTTGCCGTTGACCGCCTGGTCAAAGTTCCAGGTCATGCGCAGATGCTCGGCGAGGTCGGTGTAGCCGTCGCTGGAGCCGACGAAGCCGCAACTGGAGCGGGTAAAACCGCAGTCCGCACCGAGCGCGAGAGAGAACTCGTTCTTCCAGGCAAGGACGCAGCGCTCGCCGGCGATGTCGATGGAGCGGGCGGAGTTGCCGGCGCCGCCGCCATCGAGATGCGGAGCCAGCAGGGCGTAGCACTTGAGGCGCGAGAGCACGGCCTCGTCGCCGGTGATTTTGACGTTCATCAGGACGACGGCGTGGTGCGGGTCGGTGATGAACTCCTTGGTGACCTTGTAGCGGCCGCTGGTGTCGTGGCCGGAGACGCGAATGGCCAGCGCGTTGTCGTCGATGTAGTTGAAGTCGTAGGCAATGTCGCGCTTCTCTTCGTGAAAGAAGGTCTCCTCGTCGGTGAAGAGGAGTTCCATGTCGCGCGTCTGGGGATGGTCGATGGTGGGGTAGTAGATCTCGTTGAGCGTGCCGTGGGAGGCCGTGAACCAGATGCGCGTGGAGGCTGCATAGGCGGTGCCAACGGCATCTTTTTTGCTGGATGTCCAACGGGGAGGGAGGCCGGGGGAGCCGAAAGCCGGGCCGTCGTCGTACAGCCAGTGGTAGTTTCCGTTCGAAGCGCTCATGAAGGTATTAGACGGTAAATTCCGGCTGCGGGTACGCATGGTCGTGATCTTCATGCGCTATTCTCAACAGGGCAGCACCGTGCGGCTCAATGCCTGCATCCAAGAATAGTGATTCAGACGCGGGGCCGGAGCTCCGCGAAACCTGTGGCTAAACCTATGAACGATAAAGGAGTAACTCCCGTGGCCTTCGAACTTCCCCCCCTTCCCTATGACTATGCCGCTCTCGAGCCGACCATCGACGAAGCGACGATGAAGCTGCACCACGATAAGCATCACCAGGCCTACGTAACCAACCTGAACGGCGCGGTGGAGAAACACCCCGAGCTGGGCCATAAGACGCCAGAGGAGTTGCTCGCGGACCTTGCAGGTGTGCCCGACGATGTGCGAGCCACGGTGCGCAACAACGGCGGCGGCCATGTGAATCACACCATGTTCTGGCAGATCATGAAGCCCAATGGCGGCGGCGATCCCACCGGCGATATCGCCGCGCAGATCACCAAAGACTTTGGCAGCTTTGCGGACTTCAAGAAGCTCTTCGATGACGCGGCGACCAAGCAGTTCGGCTCCGGCTGGGGCTTCCTGGTGTACAAGGGCGGCAAGCTGGAGATCGTCACCAAGCCCAATCAGGACTCGCCGATTTCTGACGGGCTGTATCCGATTCTGGGCAACGATGTCTGGGAGCACGCCTACTATCTGAAGTACAACAATCGCCGCGCGGAGTACCTCGGCGCATGGTGGAGTGTCGTCAATTGGGACGAGGTCAACAAGCGCTTCGCCCACGCGAAGAAGTAACTTGCGGCTGTCGTCGCAGGATCGCGGTACAGCAACACAAAAGCCCTCCGCGTGGAGGGCTTTTGCGTTGCGGGTGGTGGATGGATTTATACGAGGACGCTGCCGCTGCGGGTGCCCTTGGGGCGGCGGTTGACGGCCAGGATCTTCTTGCGCATGCGCAGCGACTTCGGCGTGACTTCCACCAGTTCGTCGTCGGCGATGAACTCGATCGACTGCTCGAGCGTGAGGCTCTTGAAGGGTACCAGGCGGACCGCGTCGTCCGAACCGGATGCGCGCATGTTGGTGAGCTTCTTTTCGCGCACACAGTTCACATCGAGATCGTTGTCGCGCGAGTGCTCGCCGATGATCATGCCCTCATAGACCTCAACGCCGTCGCCGAGGAAGAGGATGCCGCGGTCCTGAATGCCGTCGAGCGCATACAGCGTGGTAACGCCCTGGCGGTCGGAGATGAGAGCGCCGGAGGGGCGCTGCGGAATCTCGCCCTGGTAGGGGATGTACTCGCCGGCGATGGAGTTCATCACGATGGTGCCGCGAGTCTCGGTGAGCATCTCGTTGCGCAGGCCGATGAGGCCGCGCGAGGGAACCTTGAACTCCATCCGCACGCGCCCTGAGCCATGATTCGCCATCTTCACCATCTCGCCTTTTCTGGGGCCGAGGCGCTCGATCACTGTGCCGACGAAGTTCTCGGGGATGTCGATGGTGAGGATCTCGGAGGGCTCCATCAGTTGATCGTCGATGCGCTTGGTGACGATGGTGGGGCGCGAAACCATCAGCTCGAAGCCTTCGCGGCGCATCATCTCGATGAGCACGGAGAGCTGAAGTTCGCCGCGGCCGAGCACCTTGAAGTTGTCCGGCGTGCCGGTGTCTTCGACGCGGATGGAGACGTTGGTGAGGAGTTCTTTTTCGAGCCGCTCCTTGATGTTGCGCGAGGTGACGAGCTTGCCTTCGCGTCCGGCAAACGGTCCGTTGTTGACCGAGAAGACGATGGCGATGGTGGGCTCGTCGATGTGGATCGGCGGCAGCGGCATGGGGTTTTCGAGCGCGCAGAAGCTCTCGCCGATGGTGATGCCGGGGATGCCGGCGACGGCGACGATATCACCGACTTCGGTCTCGACGGTGTCCTCGCGCTTGAGGCCGTGGAAGGTGAAGAGCTTGGTGACCTTGACCGGCTGCAGCGTTCCGTCGACGCGCGAAAGATTGACCTCCTGGCCGATCCTGAGCGTGCCGTTGAAGACACGGCAGATGGCGAGGCGGCCAAGATAATCGGAGTAGTCGAGGTTGGTGACCAGCACCTGGAGGTCGCCGTCGGAGGTGCCGGGGGCGGCAGGGATGGTCTGGAAGATGAGCTCGAAGAGCGGCTGCAGGTCAGTGCCCGGGACGGCCATGTCCATGGTGGCGGTGCCGGCCTTGCCGTTGGTGTAGATGACGGGAAAGTCGAGGACGGACTCGTCGGCGTCGAGGTCGATGAAGAGGTCATAGACTTCGTTGAGGACCTCCTGCACACGGGCATCGGGGCGGTCGATCTTATTGATGACGACGATGGGCGTGAGCTTGGCTTCGAGTGCCTTGGAGAGCACGTAGCGGGTCTGGGGCAGCGGGCCTTCGGAGGCGTCGACCAGCAGGAGGATGCCGTCGACCATCTTGAGGGCGCGCTCGACTTCGCCGCCGAAGTCGGCGTGGCCGGGGGTGTCGACGATGTTGATCTTGGAGTCGTGATACTGGATAGCCGTATTCTTGGCCAGGATGGTGATGCCGCGCTCTTTTTCCAGGTCGTTGGAGTCCATGACGCGCTCGGCGACGGCCTCGTTCGCACGAAAGGTGCCGGACTGGCGGAGCATGGCGTCAACCAGCGTCGTCTTGCCGTGGTCGACGTGGGCGATGATGGCGATATTGCGAATGGCTTGGGCGGTCGTAGAGGTGCTCACTGCGTAAGGGCTTCCTGTTCTGGATCAAAATTGTAAGGAGCGCGGGAGAAGGAGAATCGACCACGCGCGTCGTGAAGGATGACTGGACGCGCGCGAACCTTCGATGACTCGGGAAAACGGAGAAAGCGCGTCTCTTTTAGTTTACCGCATCGGCGATGGCAGTGGTGACCGGAGGCGCGACTTTGGGCGGAACGACCACGGGCAACTGGCGTACGATGGCCAGCGCCGCCTGTAGTTTCTGCCACTCAACGGGCCGGTCGCGGAGGTCGTCCTTGGCATTGGGGTTCAGGTAGAACGTGTTGATATTGGCGAGCAGTGCAGGGGTGAGTCGGGCGTTTTTGTTGCTGGCGAGCTGCTCGATCAGATCCGCGTAGGTCTGGTCCACGAGCGGGTACTCGCCCTGCGCCGTGGGCGCTCCGGTGTCGAAATCAATCTCAGGAAGGGCCGGCGGTGAGGTGAGCGGAGCATCCGAAATGAGGCGAATTTCAGCGCGATATGCATCTTCCACCGCGTTGAAGGCGGCCAGATAGCGGGTCTGCTGATCGCCGTTGGGCAGGTGCAGTTTGAGCGCGCTGAAGGGGCCAACTTTGGGAACGATGGCCAGCAGAAACGCCACCGCGCGATCACCGAACGTCGGACGAATGTACTGCTTGCCGTATTGCTTTTCAAAGTCGGTGCGGCGCAGGCGATAGAGAAACTCGCGCTTTGCAAAGCTCGGGTTAGCCTGTTTGATCTGCTCTCCGTAACCGGCGAGAGCCACCCTGGTCATCTTCGGGATCAGCTTGGAGACAGAGTAGCGGTAAGAGCTGATGGACAGGCCTTCGTCCCTCAGGATATCGCTGACGGGCAGGCCGTAGGTCTCTTCGAAGGCGCGGTTCATGAGCGGCGCGGAGACCTGGAAGCCGATGAAGTTCCGGTAGTTATCCTGCGAGTAGGCGCCGTGTGCGACCTCGATGACATCGAAGCCGAACTCATTGCGGAGGTGCGCGGTTTCGTTGTCAAAGTAGGTGACGTTCCGGCCAAAGCGGCTGCGCAGATTGGGATACTCTTCGCCGGTAATGATGTTGACGGTGACGTGGCCGATGGTGTCACCGTAGTAGTGTCCCAGGGCGCCAAGTGCAAAGGCGTACTCATCGGGCGTGGTGGAGTCGCGCAGCAGCGCATCGACGAAGTCACCCGAGCGGACGTAGTGCATCAGGTTGGAGAACTCCCTGGAGCCGAAGGGATAGTAGCCGATGTCCTGGATGACGGAGCCGCCATAGGCGTAGGCGTGGCACTCTGTGATCTGGTCCGGGGTGAGGCCGGGATACCGCTTCTGCAGCAAGGGTAGAAGGTACTGCGGCCACGCCATGTCAACCACCTCCTCGTGCGAAAGCAGCGAGTAGGCGCGGGCGGGAACAAGCGCCGTGATCAGAAGGACGGCGGAAACCAGAAGGCGGATGGCGGTTCGTGCGATGCGAAGCTTGGTCACTGAGCGATGGACTACTTTCCCGTAGGTCTTGAACAACGGATGCAGCGGAAATGATGCCGAAGCATGACGAAGAGTACTGGATAGGATGCAGAAACAGGGTAAGGCGGCATCGCCTATACTGAAAGCTCCATGGATGACATCTTGCCAGAATCCACGCCTCCCCCCAAGGGTGCTATGCCGTGGAACTATACGTTGGATCATGCGTTCGACGAGATGTTCGCCGGCGAGAACGAACTGCGCGAGCACTATGCTCCGCTGCTGGAGCACTTCGCCGCTCTGCCGCAGGATGAGGTGCAGCGCCGCAAGCAGGCCGCCGACCTCAGCTTCCTGAACCAGGGGATCACGTTTACGGTCTATGGTCGCGAGGAGGGTACGGAGAAAATCTTCCCGTATGACCTGCTGCCGCGCATCATTACCAGCGCCGAGTGGGCCAAGGTGGAGCGCGGGCTGACGCAGCGCATCACGGCTCTGAATCTCTTTCTGCGCGACATCTATAACGAGGGCCGCATCCTCAAGGACGGCATCGTGCCGCGCGAGATCGTCTACTCCTGCCAGCACTTCCGCCGCCAGATGAGCGGCCTGCAGGTGCCGCGCAATGTGTACATCGCCGTCTGCGGAACGGACCTGATCCGCACCGAGAGCGGCGAATTTGTGGTGCTGGAGGACAACCTGCGCGTGCCCTCCGGTGTGAGCTATATGCTCACCAACCGGCGCGTGATGAAGCGCATCTTCCCGCAACTCTTCCGCCATTACAACGTCAAGCCGATCGAGCAGTACACGCAACTACTGCTGGGAACGCTGCGCTCGCTGGCGCCGGAGGGAAGGCCGGAGCCGAACATCGTGCTGCTCTCGCCGGGCGTGTTCAATTCTGCGTACTTCGAGCACGCCTACCTGGCGCGGCAGATGGGCATTGAGCTGGTGGAAGGCCGCGATCTGGTGGTCCATGACAACGTCTGCTACATGCGCACGACCAGCGGGCTGCGGAGGGTCGACGTAATTTACAGGAGAGTCGACGACGACTTCATCGACCCGCTGTCGTTCCGCCCGGACTCGATACTCGGCGCCGCGGGGCTGTTCAATGCGTATCGCGCCGGCAACGTGACGCTGGCCAACGCGTTCGGCACGGGCGTTGCCGACGACAAGGCGCTGTATGCATACGTGCCTGCCATCATTCGCTACTACCTCAGCGAAGAGCCCGTGCTGAACAACGTCGAGACGTTTCTGTGTACGCGCGAGAAAGAGCGTAACTACGTGCTCGCGAATCTGGACAAGCTGGTGGTGAAGGCTGTCGGCGAGTCGGGTGGCTACGGCATGTTGATCGGCACGCAGTCCACGCCGAAGGAGCGCGAGGTCTTCGCCGAGAAGATCAAAGCGAACCCGCGTAACTACATCGCACAGCCGACGATCAGCTTTTCAAGAGCCCCATGCTTAATCGGGGATGAGTTAGAACCGCGGCACGTCGATCTGCGGCCGTATGTGCTCTACGGCGACAAGGTGACAATTGTGCCGGGCGGCCTGACCCGCGTTGCGCTGAAGCGCGGCTCGCTCGTCGTCAACAGCTCTCAGGGCGGCGGCTCGAAGGATACGTGGGTGCTGAGTTAGCGAGGTGCGACGATGACATGGATCAGCGAACGTTGTCGAGGAGCGGTATTGCGGTGGCTTCTTCCGTGCTCGCTGGCGGTGGTGACGATGGCTGCGGCCAATGGGCAACGTCTGGTCCTCATCGATCAGGATGGCTCAGGCCCCGGCGGGTCGAATCAGATGGCGATGATGGTGCTGCTGCAATCGCCGCAGGTGAAGGTGCTCGGCATCACGATGGTGAGCGGCAATGCGTGGGAGCCGGAAGAAGTAACGCACACGCTGCGCATGCTGGAACTGATCCATCGCACCGACGTGCCGGTGGTGCCCGGCGCTGTCTTTCCCCTGCTGCACACCGAGGCGGAGGCCATGCATGCTCGCGCCGCCGA
>JAJXYW010000242.1 GCA_021780415.1 Acidobacteriota bacterium | reverse complement strand
GCATCCGCTGGGTGGGCCACGACCGCCTGGAGAATCCTTGCGGAGCTGGCCGGTCAACGAGCTGCCTTGAAGACAGAGCACTGCGGGCTCGTCCTGATGCGCCTTCCACCGAAAGAGCGAAAGCGGGCAGGCGGATTCCGGCCTGCTCTGGTCGCATTGTTTGGCTTGGCGTTCGCTGGGGTCAATATGTCTTTCGTGCCATGACCCTAGTTTGACAAGTGGAACGGGAGCCGGCCCGGAGATTGCGCTAGGAGTGGGTGGCTAGGAGGGCGTCGCAGCAGTCGGGGTCGAGGCGCCGAGGTAGCTCGCGACCGAGGATGGCAATGGCCTGGTCGTGGTCGAAGGGGGGATGGTAGGAGCGCGGCTCGACGATGGCGTTGTACGCAACAGCGACAGCGAGGATGCGGGCTTCAAGGGGGAGTTGCGGAGCGGTGAGCTGGTCTGGATAGCCGGAGCCATCGAGGCGCTCGTGATGCGAGCCGGCGATGAAGGCGAGACGGCGGAAGGGGCGAAGGTGAGCGAGGATCTCGCGGGTGATGCGGGGATGCTCGCGCATGAGGCTGGATTCCGCCTCGGAGAGCAGGCCGGGCTTGTCGAGGATGCAGTTGGGGAGGCGGAGATTGCCGAGGTTGTGGAGAAGCGCGGCACGCTGAACAAGAGAGCGCCGCTCTTCGCCGAGGCCGAGACGGCGGGCGATGCGCAGCGCGGTTTCAGTAACGCGGAGAGAGTGACCCACGGTGAAGGAAGATTTGGCGTCAATGACGCCGGCGAAGACTTCGCAGATGAGATCGAGGGCTGCGGGCGCGAGGGTGCGCGGCTCGGGCGGAGCAAGCTGGAGGACGGCGCGGAACGTTTCCTGCATGGGCATGCGGACAACGGCTGCGGGCCAGAGCTCGCCGATGCGGTGGAGGTGATCGACGACGCGAACGAGCATGGGATCGAATCGGGCGCCACTGTGACGCCAGAGGAGCTCGATGGCGTGTTCAGCCTGGTGGCGGGTGGCGAGGAGATCGAGGTGGTGGGCCACGCTGAGGATGCGGCCGGCGAGCGGGGTCTCATCGCCGAGACGGTGGGCGGGCAGGCCGCTTCCATCCCAGCGCTCGTAAAGGCATGAAGCGGCTTCCGCGGAGAGGTGATCGAGACCGAGGCTGTGCAGCAGGGCGGCGCTGCGCTCGCAGCGGAGTGCGATGAGTCCGGCCGCATGGTGCTGCCAGGAGAAGCCGAGGCGGAGAACGGCGGAGAAGCGACGCAGCGGCGGCTCGCCGGGCTGGACGGTCTTCCACAAGAGGCGCAGGGTGGTGGCCTGGGAATGGCCGGTGTCAGCACCATCGAGCCGGAAGAGCACAGATTGGAAGAGCCGGTCGTCGCCGCCTCCGATGAGCTGGTTGAAGCGGGGCGCGAGGCTGCTGCCTCCGATGTCCTTGAGCAAAAGAGCGCTGAAGAGGCTGGCGAGCTGGCTGGACGGGAGGCGCAGCTCGTGCGCGATGCGCATCCCAAGGACGCAGGTGCGGAGGGCGTGCCCGGGAGCGGCGCCCTCAGCGAGGTCGAGAGCCAGGGACAGCGTGGAGAGGCACTCGGCGAGGGAAACTGCGGTGAAGTCGTAGGGATTGGGGAAGTCCAGAATGCGCGGCGTGATGGACGAGACTGCCACTGATCCCCCACAAGATGAACCTGAATAGCGAAACCTTAGCAAATGGGCGCGAAGGAAAAAACTCCACGAAGGTGTGGTTACGGTAACCACTGGGGTGGGCGGTGCTGGGGACGCGACAGGGGAGTTGTGGAAGGCTGGGGCTTGGGAAATGCCTGCTAGACGCGGTTTTGGGCGCGCTCTCCACACAAACGGCGGAGTTTGCACAGGGGGTTTGCCGGGAGCTGTGGGAAGCGTGGGAAAGATGGCGTGGAATGGAGGTGGCGTGGGCCGGTTTTCCAATTGTCCAGAAATGCACGGACGGGTTTTAGAAAAAAGGGAGGGATCAAAACGCCGCATGGGAAGCGGATTTGGGCGATGTTTCCACTTTTCCACGGAGAACGACGGGTACTACTAGTTTCTTTATCTATAAAAGCTTCTTTTCCTATCTCTCCGTCGCATGGAGCCTGCCGCCTGCAGCACAACGTGGCCGTGCGCGCCCCTTGGAAGATGCCAAGGGTGGGTGAGGAGGCGTTGTTACGTGGTGCGGTTCCAGCCATGGAGGCGCGGCCACCAGCGATGGACATTGCGGCAATACGATTCGTAGTCAGAGCCGAACTTCCGGCGAAGAGTGGGCTCCTCATACAAAACAACAAAGGCGTGGATTCCGATGGCAACGGCCAAGACGGCGGCGATGGCAGAGGGATTGGCGTGTCCGAAGACAATCCAGAGGCCGATCCACCCGAAGGCAAAGCCGAGGTACATAGGGTTACGGACAAAGCGATAGGGGCCGACAACGACGAGATGCCGAGGGGGAATGACAGGTGCGGGTGTGCCGCGGCCTGTCCATCCGAAGTCCCAGACACAACGCAGTGCGATGGCAAAGCCCAGGACAGAGGGG
>JAJXYW010000311.1 GCA_021780415.1 Acidobacteriota bacterium | reverse complement strand
CGGCGCTGGCTTCGGCCTGGGCGACGTCGAGGACGCTTTCTCCGAGGGAGTCGAGGGAGACGTCGATGCCTTCGGCGTTGAGTTGGACGGTGGCGGCGATGGCCTCCTCGACGGACATGCCGGCGACGAAGCGCAGGGAGATGCGGCGACCGAGGGCGGAGCGCTCAGAGAACGCGCGGAAGGCCTTGTTGGTCGAGAGACCAATAAAAAACGAACGGAGCAAAACGATGTACCTCAGCGGATATGCAGCGTCGCCTATTCTCGCACCTTGAGGCGAAGGATTCTATCCCGGGTGGTCCGATACTCGCACAGTGTGGGCGACCGGACCATGGGGGACCTCCCCCCGGCACTTTTGGGCTAACGTATCCAAAGCATTCAAGTTCAGCCCTGACTTCTGTTGGCCATGCTGAAAGTTCGGCGATTTTGAGGGGTGACGGGGCGTGTTTGGCGGTTCTGCACGGACGGCAGGATTCTAAGCAGTGAGCAAACTATGCTGGTGGTGAGGCGGCTTGCTGGAGGGTGGCGATGTCGAGCTTCTTCATGGTCATCATCGCGCGCATGGCGGCAGGGTGGCTGATGAGGTTGTAGATTTCGGTGGGGACGATCTGCCAGGAAAGGCCGAACTTGTCGGTGAGCCAGCCACAGGCGATTTCACTGCCGCCGTCGGCGGTGAGCTGGGTCCAGTAACGGTCGATTTCGGCCTGGGTGTCGCAGTGGACGGTGAAGGAGAAGGCGTCGGTGAGGGGGTGGCCGGGACCGCCGTTGAGGAAGGTGACGGGCTGGCCGTTGAGTTCGAGATCGAGGGCGAGGAGGGCGCCGACGGGGAGCGGGCCGGCTTCGTTGCAGCGAAGCTCGCGGAGCTTACGGCTGTCAGGAAAGAGGGTGAGGTAGAAGTCGGCGGCGGCTTCGGCGTTGTCGTTGAACCAGAGGAAGGGCGTGATCCTGGGCATGGTGGGCTCCGCGGAGGGGAGGTTTAGTTCTCAGACGTCAGTCTCAGTGAAGGGATCACTGAGACTGACGTCCTATTCGTTGTTAGCTTGCTTCGACGTGCTTGGAGCGTTCTACGGGCGGGGTGACCATCTTGGTGGTGTCCTTGAGGGCGGCGATGGCTTCGTCGTAGCGGCCGCGGAGGGAGTTGGTGCGGATCTGGCCCATCTCTTCGAGCATCTTGAGGCCGTCCTTGAGGTAGGAGATGCGGCTGCGCTCGTCGTGGCCCCAGGTGACGGGGACTTCGACGATGGAGTATTTGAGCTTGCGGGCGATGAAAAGGATCTCGGGGTCGAAGCCCCAGCGCTCGATGGTCTGGAGGCGGAAGATGGTCTGGGCGGCGTCGCGCTTGAAGGCCTTGAAGCCGCACTGGGTGTCCTTGAAGGGCAGGCCCATGACCTTGCGGGTGACCCAGTTGAAACAGCGGCCGAAGAAGCGGCGGTAGAGAGGCTGGTGGACGGTCTGCTTCTGCTTGTCGAGCCAGCGGGAGCCGATGGCGACGTCGGCTCCGGCGTCGAGGGCTTCGATGAGGCGTTCGGCTTCCTCGATGGGGGCGGAGAGGTCGGCGTCGGTGAAGAGGACGATGTCGCCGGCGGCCTGGAGGAGGCCGTTGCGGACGGAGTAGCCTTTGCCGCGGTTGCCTGGATTCTGGATGAGATGGAGGTTGGGGTGGGTGGCCATCCAGCGTTGGATGATGGCTGAGGTGTTGTCGGTGGAGCCGTCGTCGACGACGAGAATTTCGGCGTCCCAGTGGCGCGATTCGACGCAGCCGAGGATGCTGGAGAGTGCGGCTTCAATACGGGCGCTCTCGTTGTAGGCCGGGATGACGATGCTGAGGTGAGGACGGGCCATGATGTTGTGGTGCGACCTTTCGTTGGGGACGGGTTGCATGCTGGGGCCCTCGGGTGGAAGCTGCGGGATGGCATCGTCGCCACAGGATTCCGGCCGAGCGAGCTTGCGGCGCGACGGATATGGGCCCCAGCGCAAACTGCCCTCAATCCTACGATACCTGTTACAAGAAGGTACAGGCGCGGGTGGGGGCAATAACTGCAGTCGAACCTAAAATTGGGAGAGACGGTGGCTGGGGTTGCTGGTAGACTCAGGCCATGCCGGACGCGTTGCCTCCTCAGCCACCGCCGCAGAACCCTCGCCAGGACGCTCGTCAGGGAGCGTACGAGACACCGTATCAGGCACAGCCGCCGGGGTTTCGGGGAGCCTATGCGCCGGGCTATGGGGGTTGGGTTGCGCCGCAGCGGGCACGGCGCTCAGGATGGTTCTGGGTAGCGATTACGGTGGCGATTGTGGGCGTGGTTGTGGTGGTAATGAGCTGGATTGCGGCTTCGGTGGTGAAGAGCCTGGGGCCGGATGCGAACGTGGACGGCCTGGGCTTCGGCGGGGACTCGATTGCGGTGATCGATGTGTCGGGCGTGATTGTGGACGCGGATAAGATCGATAAGCAGTTGGAGAAGTATGGGAATGATGACGGGGTGAAGGCGATCCTGCTGCGTATTGACTCGCCAGGTGGGGGAGCGGCGGCGTCGCAG
>JAJXYW010000248.1 GCA_021780415.1 Acidobacteriota bacterium | reverse complement strand
ATTCTCCGATACCTCCCATACGCCTCAGCCATCGCCTCTGCATCTCTCGGCGCAATCACCTCCGCGGCCCGCACCGTCGCCTCGCACGCGGCCTCCACCGACGCCCACGCTCCCACGCCCGTTCCCGCCAGCAGCGCCGCTCCAAACGCTCCACCCTCCTCGGCCTCCAGCAACTCCACCGGCCGCCCATACACGTCCGCCTGAATCTGCCGCCACAGCGGCCCCCGCGCGCCTCCTCCGCCCAACCGGATCCTCTCCACCGGAATCCCCAACTCCGCAAACAGCGTGAACGTATCCTGCAGCGAAAACGCCACGCCCTCCAGCACGGCGCGAACGAAATGCGCTCCCGTTGTCGAAGCCGTAATCCCTACAAATGCGGCCTTCGCCTTCGGGTCGAGGTGCGGTGTCCGCTCCCCAAAAAGATACGGAGCCCACAGTAACCCTTCACTCCCCGCCGGAACATCCGCCGCCAGCGCCGTCAGTTCGTCATACGAGCGGGCAGGGAAGAACGTGTCCTTCAAATACCGAAAGCTCAACCCCGCGCCATTCGTCACACCCATCACATGCCACACTCCCGGCGCCGCATGGCAGAACGTATGCAGCCGCCCCTTCGGATCGAGCGTCGGCTTAGCCGTAGCCGCAAACACCACCCCCGACGTCCCAATCGTCGCCGACACCGATCCCGGTGCAAGAATCCCCATCCCCACCGCGCCCGCTCCCTGGTCTCCCGCGCCGGCAGCCACCGGCGTACCCGCCTTGAGTTCCGTCGCCGCCGCGCCCGCCTCCGAAATCCGCGCACAGATCTCCGGCCCCTCAAACAACTCCGGCAGCCAGCTCATCGGAATTCCCGTCAGCGCGGCCATCTCCTCCGACCACCGCCGATGCGCCACATCCAGTAGCAGTGTCCCCGAGGCCTCCTGCATATCCATCGCATACACGCCCGTCATCCGCAGCCGCACATAATCCTTCGGACACAGCACATGCGCAATCCGAGCAAAGATCTCCGGCTGCTCCTCGCGCACCCACAGCAGCTTGGTCAGCGTAAAGTTAGGCAGCGCCGGATTGGCCGTCAGCTCAATGATCCGCTCATAGCCAATCGTCGCATTCAGCCAGTCGCACTGCGGCTGCGTCCGCTGGTCGCACCAGATCAGCGCGGGTCGCAGCACCTCGCCCGCTGCATCCAGCAGCACGCACCCATGCATCTGCCCGGTAAGCCCCACGGCCTCGACTGCCTCCATGTGTCCCGCCGCCACCGCAGCCTTCAGCGCCCCGCCAATAGCCTCCTTCGCCGCGCGCCACCAGTCCTCCGGCTCCTGCTCGGCCCATCCCACCTGCTCCGACCGGATGGCCGCATGATCCGCCGCGTGCGACGCCAGCACCTTACCCGCGCGGTCAATCAGAATGGCGCGCGTTCCACCCGTACCAACATCAATTCCAAGAAACATAAGCAGCCCTCCCTGGGCGCAATCTGCTTGCATCCAAGAGTGTAAAGCGTCGAGGCCTTCTTTGTTGTAGCGATTTAACTCTCGCCCTTCGCGCCGCTCTGCTCGTGCTCCTTACCCCACAATTCTGCCGCCAACGTCCGCACCCGAGCCTTCCTGTGGATATTCCACGCAAGTTTTGCATACATCATCCTTCCCACAGCATCTGTTCAAACACAGGGGAAAACGCCGAAACTGACCGGCGGGTTCAGCCGACGATTTAGCATGAAACCTATGATTCGATTCCACACACGCGCGTTCCAGGGCGCGATAGGGCGGGCAACTGCGCTGCTGATGCTGGCGGCGGCCACCCATCTTGCCCCCGCGCAGGCCCCCGCGTCGCAGAGCGAAAGCACCGGCACCACCCCCAACGGCGGCAACGCCGAACTCGGTGTGGCCGTCCGCACGCAGCAGCAGCTCGCAGCTCCCGGCCCGGCCATCAGTCCCTCCAGCACCACCACCCAGACCGGCATCGACCCCAGCTTTCACGGCAGTCTCGTGCGCGGCCAGGCCACCGCCGATGTCCTTCCCTTGAGCTTTGACGACGCCATTCAGCGCGGCCTCCAGAACAACCTCGGCCTCATCCTGCAAGGCTCCAGCCAGCGCCAGGCCAGCGGCCAGCGGCTCGAACAGCTCCAGTCCCTGCTCCCCACCGTCACCGGCTCCGTGTCCATCACCGTCGAGCAGATCGATCTCGCAGCCGAGGGCCTTAAGTTCCCCGGAATCAACCCCATCATCGGCCCCTTTCAAGTAGAGGATTTCCGCGCCTACCTCACCCAGAACCTCGTCAACCTCACCGCATTCGAGAATTACCTCGCCTCCAAACACAACTTCCAGGCCGCTCAACTCACCGCGCAGGACGCCCGCGATCTCGTCGTCCTCACCGTCGGCAACGCCTACCTGCTCTGCATCGCGGACGAGGCCCGAATCAAGGCTGTCCAGGCCGAGCTCGATAGCTCCAAGCTCTCCTTCGATCAGGCCACCGACGCGCATGAAGCCGGCACCAGCCCGCGCCTCGATGTCCTCCGCGCTCAGGTCGACTACCAGAGCGA
>JAJXYW010000317.1 GCA_021780415.1 Acidobacteriota bacterium | reverse complement strand
CACGACATCTTCTGGGTAGATGCCCTGGTAGACCTGGATGGTGTCACCGGGTGCGGCGGCGGCGACGGCGGCGTTGATGGTGGCATAGCAGCCGCTGCCTCCACTGCCTACGCAGAGGGTGGCGGCTTCGGCGGGAAGTGCAAGCGCTGCTGCCGCGAGGTAGGCGGCGACGAGAGAACCAAGGCGCAGAATGCTGGGGAAATGCTTCATAGAAACGACCTCCTCAATTGTGGATGGACCAGGACCTCTGGCTGGGGGTACCAGAGAGTGGCATCGGTGCCAATCGATGCGAAGTGCATCTGGAATGGGGACACATGACTGGCGCAGACAAAGGTAGCGCGAGCAGAGAGCGCGGAGCAATGGAATTCGCTGTGGGGAAGGTGACGGATGGGTGTTACCCGGCCGTTGCGCAGAGAGCACAACGGCCGGGGCTCAAGGAAGGCCGTGTTATTTGGACGCGGTGGTATTGAGGCGCAGGAAGCGGGCGGCGTTGTTATAGAGGATGTCGCGCTTCTGCTGGGGTGAGAGGTAGTCGGCGTTTTGAATGATGCTGATGGAGTACGTCATGAGCTTGGGCCACTCCATCTGGTCGGTGCCGAACATGACGCGGTCTTCAAAGCCGGCGTCGACGAGGCGCTGAATGTAGCGGTTGACCTCTTTGAGGGGATAACTCCAGATGAGGCCGGCGACATCGACATAGACGTGGGAGTTTGCCTGGAGCAGGGTGAGCATGTTGTCAATCATGGGATAGCCGGCGTGCATGACCTGGACGCGGAGTTTCGGGTGGCGCGCGAGCAGCTCTTCCAGCAGGAGCGGATTGCCCATGGAGCCGCGGAATTTGGGCGAGGTGACGTTGGCTCGGCCGGAGCCGCCGGTGCCCATATGGATGGCGACGGGGATGTCCAACTCTTCAGCGAGGGCGAAGTACTTGTCGACGGAGGGATCGCTGGGTGAGAGGCCTTCATACTGGAGGCCGATTTCACCCATGACCTTGAATCCGCCGGTGGTGAAGTCCTTGCGGAGCTCGTCGAGCGGGACGCGGGCTCCGGGCTGCATGCCTTCATTGAAGCTGGTGCCGGGAATAATGCGGCCGGGCGCGGCGTCCTGCCATTTTTTGACACTGGCGGGGTCGCCGAAGACGACAGCGGTGACGTTGAGGCGCTTCATCTCCGCGACGACGTCCTTGATGTACTCGCCTTTGGCGGAGGGGTAGAGCTTGGGCGTGCATTCCTCCTGGCTCCAGCCGAAGGGGGCTTCTTTGGTGGCGGGGTCGGAGGCGAGAAACTGCGCCGCATTGGGACACATGGGGCCGCCGCCGGGGAAGGACTCGTCCATGGCGTGGACGTGAACATCGAGGACGGGCGGGACGTCGCTGGGGGTATTTTGCGCATGGGCCGAAAGAGCGCATGTTGCGAACAGGCCGAAGGCAAAGAGGGCAGGGATCGAGCGTAGGCGCGATGGGAACATGAGAACTCTCCTGTGGAGAGGATTGTACTGGGTGGAGGCTGGCGCTGACGCGGACATCGGCGGAGCGACGCAGCGCAGGGCTGCTGGCGCTTCGGTCCTCCGTACCTTCGTAACTACCTCTTACCTTCGTCACGTGGATGTTTAACTAAAACGGACTTTCTAATCAGTAAGTCTTCCCCAGTTGTGTTGAACGAGAGAGGGACAGGCTTCATCGCAGTCCGCCGTGACGGCTAGGCGGATATCTGGCAATACGGCGCGCAGAAGAGCGGATGGGCGGCGATGGGTGCAGGAAGAAATAGATCAGAAGCGAGGACAGGGAGAATGAAGCAGCATATATGGCAACAGAGATGGATGGCGGCGGCGTGTTCCGTGGCTCTGGCCGGCGGAATGACCGTGGTGGCAGGATGCGGTGGAGGCGGCGGAAGTTCAAACAGCGGCTCAAACAACACTCCGACGCCACAGATTCAGAACGTGAACAGCTCGACGACGCCCACGAGCCCGTTGGGTCTGCCGATTGAGATCAACGGCAGCGGCTTCCAGTCTGCGCCGGGCAAGGTGACGTTCACGCAGGGCAGCATCTCGGTGGATGTGACGCCGTCGGCGTCGGTGTGGTCGGACACGGGAGTGGTTGCGGCGGTGCCGACCGGCAATGGGACGACGAACTTTACCACGCCGGGTACGGTGAACGTGACGGTGACGACAAGCGGCGGGACGAGCAACGCGGTGGCAGTGAGCCTGGTGCCGACACTGACGTTCGTTCCGAGCGCGATGAGCTGGCAGACGACGACACCGCTGCCCAAACCGATGACGGGGCTGCGCGCTGTGGGCGTGCCGGGGAGCACTTCGACGAGCGCCTTTGCGGTGGTGACTGGTGGATTCGACGGGACCGCGAACACCAACACGGTCTGGTCAGACAATCTGAACCAGGACGGCACGGTGGGCAGTTCGACCAACACGACGTGGTCCATGATCACGACGGCTGTGCTGCCGACGACGCTGGCGCACCATGCGATGGCTGAGGCGGACGACACGAACTCGCTGCTCCCGGTGGGTAAGCGGTTTGTGTATGTCCTGGGCGGACAGGTGAACGCGACGGACACGGCGGGAAGCAGCGCAGTGTATGGAGCCAGCGTGGATTCCGTTGCGGGGACCGTGAGCACCTGGGCCACACTGGCACCGCTGCCGCAGCCGCTGATGGGACTGACAGCCACAGTGCATAACGGCTATCTGTATGTGGCGGGAGGCTTGAATACGAATGGAGTTCCTGTGACCGCGGTCTACTCGGCGGCTGTGAATGCTGACGGTAGTCTGGGCGCATGGACGACAGCAGGCAACGCCCTGCCGACGGCGCGGGCCTTTGGAAAGATGTTCGTCTTTGGCGGGATTATCTATTACATCGACGGCGACACGAACTCGAGCATTCCGCCGAACGACCAGGGTGTGGGAGACACCAAGGTCTATTACGCCAGTGCGATTCGTGGCGTGGTTGGAACGTGGACGGAGAACGGAAACTCGACGATTCACGATCGTGCCAAGGGAGTCCTGTTTACCGCGTATGGGCAGGTGATCTCCGCGGAGGGCGTGTATACGGGCAGCGTGGGCTCGGGCGAGATGGAGACGTCAACGATCAACGCGAATAACACGGGCAACCTTGCGCTGAATTCGTGGACCGGCCTGACCGGGACGCAGGATGCAGGAGCCAATGTCTACAATGCTGCGGGATTCACGAGCCCGCTTGTGAGCATAACGAATGCGCCACGTTTTCTGATCATCGGCGGACAGGCGCTGACGGGAACGACGGGCGTTGGAGGAGCACTGAGCAACAAGATCTACTACAACAACCTGCCGTAGAAGCGACGGCGGCGAACGTCTCTGGGGCTGGCCATCCGAAAGGGTGGCCGGCCCTTTTGCTTAGGTGGGGGACGAAAGGAGCGCTCTGCACCGGCGGAGATCGTGGGTTAGTCGGCGGTCTCGATGGCGGGCGTGGCGGGCGCGAATGCGGTGGCGCCGAGGCGGACAAAGAGGAGGCCGAGCGCAGCGCAGGTGGCGATGCTGATGAGGGCATCGGTGGCGAAGCTGCCGGTGATGCCGGCGAGGGTGTAGCCATGTCCGTCGATGACCATCATGTAGGTGACGGGGACGTTGGTGGCGGCGGTAAGGAAGGCAAATGTGGTGGCCGCGAGCGGGTTCGTGGGGCCGATGGCTTCAAAGACGATTCCGAGCTGAATGGAAAAGGCGAGTGCCTGAAAGAGATAGAGACCAAGCAGGGCGAGGACAAAGGTCCACGGGGTGCGGGGAAAGATGATGAGAAGCAGAGTGAAGAGCGCGCCGAGGACTCCGTTGCCGAGGTAGAGGAATCGGAGGGGTGCGCGGCGCGCGATGGCGGGAAAGAGCAGGCTGCCGATGATGCCGGAGACAAACGCGCCCGCACCGCCGGCCATGCTGACCGTGGCCGCTGCGGCATGGAAGTCCGCACCGAACGCGCCGAGGAGATTGGTGAGAGCAAAGGTGCTGCAGGGAGACAGAAAAAGCAGGAGGACGATGAGAATGCTGCGGCGGCGGAGAATGGCGAGGACTTCGCGATTGAACTGGGCAAAGCTCTCGCTGGCCAGGCGGCGGTCCGGCCCGGGCGCGGGAATGAAGAGAAAGAGCACGGTGGGCAGGAAGACAGCCGCGCTCAGGAGCAAAGCGGCGAGCAGGTGGGAGAGATGCAGGACGAGCGCGCCACCGGCGGCCGCGCCGAGGCCCGTTCCGCCGACAAGGGCGACATTGAACCATGCGCTGAGATGGTTCTTCTTGTCGTGCGGGCAGACGTTTGCGAGCCAGCCGCCGAGTGCGGCGCCGGAGAGCCCAGCTGTGCATACAATCAGCACCAATGCCGCGCCGAGCAGGGCCACATGCTGAAGATTGGTGACAGCGATGACGACGAAGATGGCGGCAAGAGCAGCGAAGATGGTGGCGTACCAGCGGCGGCTGAAGCGGACGTCGAGGATGGGGCTGAAGAGGACGGTCCAGAAATTGGCGGACATGGCGGCGGCCGTGGCGGCGGCGATGGTTGCTTCAGGGACGTGACCCGCCGCGAGCAACTGCGGCATTGCGAAGAAGACGATGCCGTTGGTGAGGCCGAGCGTGAGGTTGGAAAGACTCACGAGCCAGACGGGCGGCATGGTTCGCTGCGCAGACACGCAGACCTCCGGGGGAATCCCATCGTAGCAAGGTTTCCGGCGGGAAGCTATTGAAATGAGAGGGCGCGAGGCGGGATGCAGGAGGTTGAATCAAGACGGCTGGGATTGGAGCGCGGGTGTGGGGTCCAGCTGCGCGAGGAGCTGCTGGATGGCTTCGCGGAGCTGCGCGGTGAGCGCATCGGCGTCGCGGTGGGTGAGGCCGGCGGTGGGGATGGGCTCGCCGGCGATGAGGGTGAGCGTGCCGGGGCAGAAGTGGTGGGTGTGGATGGGCAACAGATCGTAAACGCCGTGGAGAGCGATGGGGACGAGCGGCACCTGGGCGCGGATGGCGAGATAGGCGGCGCCGTTCATGAAGGGCTGGAGGGTACCGTCGGCGGTGCGGCCGCCTTCAGGGAAGACGAAGAGCGGGGTACCGGCCTGGACGGCTTTGGCGGCGGCGGCGAGGCTGGAGAGAGTGGCACGGGGATTGTCGGTTTTGATGGGGAGCTGACCGGAGCGATTGAGATGCCAGCCGATGAAGGGCAGCGCCCAGAGCTCTTTTTTGGCGAGGATGCGGAACTGGAAGGGCAGAGCGGCAAAGATGACGGGCGTGTCCATGTAGGACGTGTGGTTGGCGGCGTAAACGGCGACGGGAAATTTCCGGAGATTCTCTGCGCCGATGACACGAAGACGCGACGCGGAGCAGAGGAGGCAGGCATGGGCCCAGACGCGGGCGATGTGGTGCTGGAGGCGGCCATGGCGATCAAAGAGCGAGGCTGCGAGCGAGAGGCTGCCGAAGACGACCGTGACTAAAAGGAAGAAAGGCGTCTGGATGGCGTTGCTACGCCAGCGGGCGAGGCGCGGCATGGGATTGGGACGTCTCATGCGGAAACAGCTCCGGCAGACGCGGGAGCGAGCAGCAGGGTGCGGGCTTCGCCGACGAGGTAGACGGACCCGGAGACGACGATGAGGCCGCCGGGCGCGGTGACGGCGCGGGCCTGCTCGAGTGCGTGGGCAACGGAGTCGGCTGCGATGGCAGAGGTGCCGGTGGATTGCGCGGCGGCGAGGAGATCGGCAAGCGACGTGGCGCGCGGGCTGTGGATGGGCGCGAAGATGACCCGATCGAAGAGAGGGAAGAGAATCTGAGCGAGCTCGGCGACGGGCTTGTCGCGCAGGCAACTGAAGACGAGGGTGCGCGCGGGCGCGGACTCAAGCAGCGAACGCAGGCTGGCGCGGAGGGCCCATGCGCCGGCGGGATTGTGCGCCACATCAAGAACCCACTGCGTGGAGGCCGAACTTTTGGAGGAGAGGGTTGAGACGACTTCGAATCGCCCAGGCCAACGTGTCGAGTGGATGCCGCGCTCAATGGCGGTGGCGGTGATGGGCAGGGCCGGGATGGGTTGGGGCGGGTGCGTGGCGAGCTCGACGGCGGCGGCGATGGCGAGCGCGACGTTGCGGTGCTGATGCGCCCCGTGCAGCGGCGAGTCGACGGTGATGCGCGTGCCGAGGACATCGAGTGCGTAGGGCGCGGATGGATCGGCGGTGTGCGCGGGCATGTAGGGCGTGGCGCTGACGCCGCGGACGCCGAGCGCGACGGCGACTTCGCCGAGGGCCTGGTTGGCCTCAGGATGCTGCGGCAGGGTGACGAGCGTGCCGTTGGGGCGGAGGATGCCGGCCTTCTCATGCGCGATAGCGGCGATGGTGGAGCCGAGCCACTCGGTGTGGTCGAGGGAGATGTCGGTGATGATGGAGAGTACGGGATCAACGATGTTGGTTGCGTCGAGGCGGCCGCCCATGCCGACCTCAAGGACGGCGAAGTCGATGGCCTGCTCGGCAAAGTAGAGGAAGGCGAGCGCGGTGAGCGTCTCAAAGAAGCTGGGGTGCTGAGGCAGGCGGCCATCGGTAACGAGCGCGGCGGCGGTGTCATGGACGCGGAAAAAGAGGCGCGCGAAGTTGGCGTCGGAGATGTCCTGATCCGGGATGCCGGGGCCGGAGATGCGGATGCGCTCGTTGGGATGCTCGAGGTGGGGCGAGGTGTAGAGGCCGGTGCGCAGGCCGGATTCGCGGAGGATGGTTGCGAGTGTGGCGGCGGTGGAGCCTTTGCCGTTGGTGCCGGCGATGAGGATGGCGGGAAAGCGGCGCTGGGGATTGTCAAGCGCGGCGAGGAGCGCGCCGATCTCGTCGAGCGAGAACTTGCGGCGGGCATGGCCGGGCTGGGTGTGCAGCTCCGGCGTCATGGAGTGGAGCAGGTCGATGGCTGCCTGATACGACATGGAATCTTCAGTATAGAAGGCGGGGCGGAGCGGGTCTTTGCACGGGGCACGCAAGCGCGGCCCCGCGTAAAGGAGAGGCAGAGCTACTGTGCGGATGGGGCGGCGATTTGACGGACGGGGATGGCGTTGACCCAGCCGTACACATTGGAGACATAGAGCGTGGCGCCGATGATGACGGGTGAAGAGGGACCGATGGAACCGCCGACGTGCTTTTTGCCAAGCAGCGTGCCGTCCGAGACACGGATGGCAGCAATGTCGCCTGAGTGATAGGGGATGTAGGCGATTCCGTCCATCACGGCCGCGCCGGCGCGAATCTGGCTGCCGAGGTGCACGGTCCAGAGTTTCTTTCCTGTCTTCAAATCGAAGGCGTGGTAGTTGCCGCTGACAGGGCTGCCCTCATAGACGACGCCGGCATCGATGACGGGCGTGGCAGTCTTCATGGCGGGCGGAACGGGACCGTTGCTCATGCGCTGCTGCCAGAGAAGGTTGCCGGAGTTTGCGTCCATGGCGAGGAGCACGTTGGCGACGGGATTGGCGGGATCGCCGGACTGGATGGTGGCCTCCTGGACGACGATGCCGTCGGCATAGGCAGGGGTGCAATCGCTGATGCCCGTGGCGATGAGGCCGGGAATGGACGTCTTCCATGCAATTTTGCCTGTGTCCTGGTCAAGAGCATAGAAGAAGTTCGGGTAGGTGCCGCCGAGGAAGATCTTTCCACTGCCCGCGACGGGCGAGGACATGCTCACGAAGGACTCGATGTCGGTCTTCCAGACCTGCCTGCCGGTGGCTGCGTCGATCTTATACACATGGCCATCGCCGGTGCCCACGTAGAGAAAACCGTCGACATCGACGGGTGTCGGCATGACCTCGCCGGGCGTATGGAAGGTCCAGAGTTCTCTACCGGTGGTGCGGTTGAGCGCGTAGATGGAGTTGAGTCCTGGTCCGCGAACGGTCCTCTTACCCTTGACATACTGCATGGTCTTTTCGTAGTTGAAGTAGGCGTTGCCGGTGGAAACGATGACGCGGTCTCCGTCCACGAGCGGATTGCTCATGTTCATGTTCCACCCGTAGTGCGCCCAGATGAGCTTGCCGGTAATCGCATTGAGGGCGTAGGCGTAGCCGTTGTCGTCGCCCACATACAAGATGCCCCGGACGACGGAAACACCAACAGGCATGCCAATGGTGTACGCGGTGGTTTTGAAATCGCCGTCGAGGGGCGGCCCGTCCAAAGGAATGGCGCCGGCGCCTGCGAAGGACCATTCGACGCCGCGGACGAGCGAGGCAGGAGCGGAGGACGAAAGCGGGAAGGCAGCGTTACGCCCCATGCCGGATCCATAGGTCATCCACTGCTGCGGGAAAGCCTTCGCGAGCTGTGGATCGGGGAGGTTGCGGGGAAAATTCTGGTTGGGGAATTCCTGCGCGACCGGATCGGGGGCCGTATGCGCGAAGACACGGACGGTTGCAAGGGCGATCGGGAGCATCGCCGCGAGGACGGCGGTGAGGGCGAGGATGGCAGTGTGCATCTTCCGGATGACCGGAGTGGAAAGGCTGTCTTGATGGCTCATGGATTTTCCCCAGGTCGTGCGTTGATTGCCGCACGGAGGTCGGTGAGGCCTGACGCTGCTCGCTCAGGCGTGTAGGAGAAGACGCGCCATCCGCCTGGCGACTTGCGCGGGACGCGCGCTGGACTCAATGAGCGCGAGGGATTGGGCACCTTCAAAGAGCAGCGCCAGTTCCTGCCCAAGCTCGGCGGGGCGCGGCCTGCCCGAGCGCCGGGCGAGCGCGGTGAATCGCCGACGCATGCGCTCCTTTGCATCGGCGGCGATCACGCGCACCTCCGGCAGCACGACGGCGAGTTCGTTGACGGCTTTGACAAAAGCGCAACCTTTGAAGTGCGTTGGATCGAGCCATTCATCGAGCCAATCAAAGATGGCGATGAGGGGGTCAACGCTGGAATCGAGCCGGGCCAGGAACTGGTCGAGGCGTTCCTCGCGTCTTTTGAGCCGCATGCGCAGGCACTCGATGGCGAGCTCGTCCTTGGAGCGGAAGTGCTGATAGAGGGTCATTTTGGTGACGCCGGCCTGCTGCGCGATCTGATCGACGGAGACGTCGGCATATGCTTGACCGGCAAAGAGCTCCATGGCGCCGGTGAGGATCTTTGCGGTGGTTGCGAGTCGTCTTGCCGTCATGGATGTATACTTACCAGTAAGTATAGTTCGTGTCAAGGGATGCGAAGATGGGGATTGCATGGGCAAGAGGCGCTGGATTCGGCGGGGCATTGAAGCTGCGATGGTGGTGTGGCTGGCGGCGATGCTGTGGTACCGGTTGGTGCCGGCGCGGGCCACGGTGCCGACGGCTGCGAATGCGAAGGCGTTTACCCTAACGGGGCTGGACGGGAAGCCGATTGCGCCCGAGGTCTACCGGGGCAAGGCGATGGTGGTGAACTTCTGGGCGCCGTGGTGCCCGCCGTGCCGGCTGGAGATTCCGTGGCTGCAGAGATTGCAGGCGGAGAACGGCGGGCGGCTGGTGGTGGTGGGCGTGGTGGCCGATGCGCGGGAGTATGCGCATGCCGAGGCGATGATGCGGCAGAAGGGTGTGACGTATCTGCTGGCCGAGGACTCACCGGAGCTGGAGCGGAGCTTTGGCAGCCCGGCTGCGCTGCCGACGAGCTTTTACCTGACGCCGACGGCGCATGTGGTGCACACGGTGAGCGGGATTGTGCCGCAGTACATGATGCGGCGGTATGCGAAGGATGCGATGGGGGAGCGGTAGCTGCGCGGTGCACGGGTGTGGACGGGATGCGGGCTGCGCGACAACGTGGGGACGCGGCGGATGTTCATGTGCGCAAAGGGTGGGGTAGGATTGCACAGAAGACGCTATGAGGATTCGCAGCGCTGCTTTGGCAGCCGGCCTGTTGTTG
>JAJXYW010000007.1 GCA_021780415.1 Acidobacteriota bacterium | reverse complement strand
TCCGCAGCTCTTCCTCATCGATGAACGTGTCATAGATGCGATCGATCATCAACTCGCGCAGCGTGGCATCGCCGCCGCCATACTTGTACTCATCGCCCGCAATGTAGTGCTTGAACCCCAGCGCCTCAAAGAAATCCTGGTCCACAATATTCGCGCCCGTCGACACAATCGCATCGACCATATTGTTCCGCACCAGATCCACAATCACCTTCTGCAATCCCGCCGAGATCAACGACCCGGCCAGGCACAGAATCACGCCGCACTCCGTATCGCGCAGCATCATCTCGTAGATATTCGCAGCCCGCGCCAGATCGCGCGAGCTATAAGCCATGGACGCCATCGCATCCACCAGTGCCACCACGTTGTGCTGCTTAATGTCGATGTGCTGAATAGGAGTCTTGAGCAGTTCTTTTTTCGTTGTCATATCACCTACAAGAATATCGCGTCCCACCCTCCCCCAGCGCCCATCCTGTTAATTTCCAGCCCGCGCCACCACCAACCCCATCATCTCCACTCCCATTTGTCACTTACATCCCTCATCCCGCTGCAGCCGTACCATCAGCACAATCACCCAAATCATCATCAGCACAAGGAACACCAGCCACAACCACTGCAGCCGGGGATGGTGCTGTCGCAGCAACGGCCCCAGCCCGCTCATCACCGACACGCCACCCGCCATCGCCACCACTCTCGCCCGCTGCCGACTCATCTTTCTCATACCGTCTCCCCTCCCCTAATCCTGGTCCTCAAAAATCTTCTCAATCCCCAACTCAAACAGCCGCGCAATCCGAAACGCCAGCGGCAGCGACGGATCATACTTCCCCGTCTCAATCGCATTCACGCTCTGCCGGCTCACCTCCAGCTTCTCCGCCAGCTCCGCCTGCGACCACCCCCTCTCCGCCCGCAACTCCCTCAGCCGATTACGCATCCACCGGCACCCGGTTCTGCACCTTGTACGTCACCTTCGCCACCAGCATAGCCAGTAGGAACATCCCCAGCTCCACCCCCGCGGGCCAGTTCCCCTTCCGCCCAAACAACTGTAAAAAACCATGGAAGCACACCGACGTCATCACCGCCGCCAACCCCCACAGCAAACACCGCACCACCAGTTGTCGATGAAATTCATCCGGCTCTTCGCCCAGATAGCGCGCCAGCACCGCAATCAGTGCCAGCACCGCGATCGTCGGCAACCCCGCCATCACCCAAAGCATCGCCCCCGTTGGCTTGATCCGGTCAACCAGAAGCATCGACACCACGAACATCACCTCATACGCCACCAGCACCGCCGCTCCATGCCGGATCAGCCTCTTCTTCGCCGCATTCATCTTCTTCCAGTTCCACGCCATCCCAAACCTCCTTCGAGCCTTCCATCGCTCAATGTCAAGCAAACTTTACGACAAGCGTCCTTGTCATGTCAAGCACCCTTGTCACTTTTTCTTCATCCCCCGATCCGCGCCCCGAAAATCCTGCTGTGACCCACGATTTGCAACCCAAAACGCTGTTGAGAGTGCGTAAATTGATACGCTTGTAAGCACCATGAACGTCAACTTCGCCGAGCGCGCGCACAACCACAACTGGAAGCTCGACCCCATCGTGCGCTCCCTGCTCGACACCGATTTCTACAAGCTCCTCATGCTCCAGTTCATCTGGAAAAACTTCCCCACCACCCGCGTCACCAGCGAGATCCACAACCGCACCACCCACATCCGTCTCGCCGACCGCATCTCCACCGCCGCACTCCGCGACCAGCTCGACCACGTCCGCACCCTCCGTCTCCGCCGCAGCGAGCTCGTCTGGCTCGCCGGCAACACCTTCTATGGCACCAAACAAATCTTCCAGCCCGCCTTCCTCGACTGGCTTGACCGCGACTTCCGCCTCTCCGACTACGAGATCATCGAACCCCGCGAAGGCCAGCAGGCCGGCCAGTTCATCATCCGCTTCTCCGGCCTCTGGACCGAGGTCACCCTCTGGGAGGTCTACTCCCTCGCCATCGTCAGCGAGATGAAGACCCGCGCCGCGCTCGCCACCCTCAACGAGCTCGAACTCGACGTCCTCTACGCCCGCGCCAAGACCCGCCTCTGGGATAAGATCGAGCTCCTCCGCCACGTCCCCGACCTCCACCTCTCCGACTTCGGCACCCGCCGCCGCCACAGCTTTCTCTGGCAGGAGTACTGCGTCGAGGCCCTCGCCACCGCCCTCAACGGCGACAACCCCGCCGCCAAACAGGAGGCCCGTTTCTCCGGCACCTCCAACACCGCACTCGCCTACAAGCACGATCTCGAAGCCATGGGCACCAACGCCCACGAACTCCCCATGGCCATGGCCGCTCTCGCCTCGCTCGGCTCCGACGACGACCTCCGCAACTCCCAGTACCGCGTCCTCGAGCTCTGGCGTCAGTCCTACGACAACGAGCTCCTCATCCTTCTCCCCGACACCTTCGGCACCACCCAGTTCCTTCAGGGCGCACCCGACTGCGTCACCCGCTGGACCGGCGAGCGCGTCGACTCCAAGGACCCCTTCCTCGCCGGCGACGAGTACATCGCCTGGCTCCACTCCCGCGGCCAGGACCCCCGCACCAAGCGCCTCATCGCCTCCGACGCCCTCGACGCCTCCACCATCGTCCAGCTCCACCACTACTTCAACGACCGCATCCGTTTTTCCGCCGGCTGGGGCACCCTGCTCACCAACGACTTCCGCGGCTGCCACCCCCGCAACGAAGACACCTTCGAGCCCATCTCGTTAGTCTGCAAACTCACCAGTGCCGACGGCATCCCCACCGTCAAGCTCTCCGACAACCCCAGCAAATCCACCGGCCCCGCCGACCTCATCGCCCGCTACCGCCGCGTCTTCAACACCCCCGTCCAAACCGAAGTCCCCGTCCTCGTCTAACTCTCCGCTCGCTATACTTCCCCCATGCGCGTCACCACCATCACCCGCGTCGCCATCGCACTCACGCTCCTGCCCATGCTCACCTCCCCCTCCGCCCACGCCTGGGGCCGCGACGGCCACATGCTCATCAACCGCCTCGCCGCCGAATATCTCCCCGCCGACGTCCCCGACTTCCTCCGCACCCCCAGCGCCCTCAACATCCTCGAGTGGCTCGGCCCCGAGCCCGACCGCTGGAAGCAGCGCGACGCCGAGCCCGAACTCACCGCCACCCAATCCCCCGACCACTTCCTCGACTACGAGTGGGCTATCTACGGCGCCACCCCTTGCAAAGCCCGCACCCCCGACTGCATCGACGGCTACAACTTCCCCCGCAAGCGTTACGATTTCATCCGCAACCTCTCCGCTGCCTCCGTCACCCACCCCGAGCTCAAGCACTTCGAAACCGTCGGCTTCCAACCCTGGCAGGTCGAAGAAGTCTGGCAGCGCCTAAAGTCCGACTTCCGCGAGTACCGCCGCCTCACCGCCGCCCACCGCGACACCGCGGGCGTCCAGCTCGCCATCCTCTACGACGCCGGCTGGCTCGGCCACTACGTCGCCGACGGCTCCCAGCCCCTGCACAACACCATCCAGTACAACGGCTGGACCGGCCCCAACCCCCACCACTACACCACCGAGCACCACATCCACGCGCAATTCGAGAGCATCTACGTCTCGGCTAACATCAAGCCCGCCGACATCGCCCCCCTCGTCGCCGCCTCCCAACCCAGAATCATCGATGACGAGTGGACGCAGTACTGGCACTACCTCCACCACTCCAACGCCCTCGTCGAAGAGGTCTACCAGCTCGACCAGCAAGGCGGCTTCACCGGCTCCGGAACCCCCGAAGCCAAATCCTTCACCGAAGAGCGTCTGGCCGCCGGAGCCATCGAACTCCGCAACCTCATCGCCTCCGCCTGGGTCCACTCCGCCGACCCCGTAGACGAATACCAAGGCCCCTAGTAGCTGCTAGCTCTTAGCCGTTTGCTTCCACCAATAATCAGTCGTCATCCCGATAGCTTCCAGCTAGATGTAGTCGTCATCCTGAGCGAAGCGAAGGATCTCTGTATTTGCCTTTGTTCTTGCCTTTAGCTAGAAGCTAATAGCTAGCTTTTCCGCACCCTCTCCGCCATCTTCCTCAGCACCGGCTCACTCCCCAGCGCAATCGCCGGCATAGCCACGGCCGCAAACATCGCCCATACCACCAGCGCATGCCACTCCCAGGTCCATAGCAGCCGCGTCGTTTCCAGTGGATGGTGCTTGGCGGCATGCCACAGTGCCTTCCCCGCCAGCGGCAGCTTCTGCGTGCCAAACAGCACGTCCCCCAGCTTGATGAACACCGGGAACAGCACAATCTCCAGCGGATACACGGCATGGTTCCCCACCTGCGACGCCACCAGGTTCAACCGGAACGCCGCCGCCACTCCCAGCGCCACCACCGTCGTCGATCCCAGCAGCGGATTCACCCCCACCACCAAGCCCAGCGCCAGCGACCACGCCAGCTTATCCGGATCGGCCCCCATCTTCAGCAGGCCCACCACCGGGTTCACAATCCATCGTTGCCAAAGACTCGCCACACTCCAAGCATATCGGTACACTCACCCCAGCGTCTGTAATCCATTCACCCACCAGCCGCGAGGAACCCTTCGCTTGTCTTTTCTCCGCACGTCCCGCCGCATCTACCGTCTGCTCGCGCTCGCCGCCGTCTTCGCCTACTCCATCTTCGAGGTCCTCCTCACCCGCCCTCGCACCCGCGCCCAGCGTGCCGCCTGGCTCAGCCGCATCGGCCACCGCCTCCTCCGCACCCAGGACATCACCTTCACCACCCTCGGCCCCATCCCCACTCACGGCGCCGTCATCTCCAACCACCTCACCTACATCGACGTCGTCATCCACGCCTCCATCCAACCCTGCGTCTTCATCTCCAAGATCGAACTCCGCAGCGCCCCCGTCTTCGGCTGGGTCAGCATGATGGCCGGCACCATCTACATCGACCGCCGCCTCGGCCGCCGCAACGGCCCCACCACCGCCAAAGCCGCCGAGGGCATGGCCAAAGGCTTCCGCGACGGCCTACCCGTCGTCTTCTTCCCCGAAGGCACAACCAGCGTCGGCGACGAGCCTACCCTACCCTTCCGCAACGGCATCCTCGCCCAGGCCCTCGCCGCCGACCAGCCCGTCACCGCCGCCTTCATCCACTACGACCTCACCCCGCGCGACCTCGCCCGCGGCAAATCCACTCGCAACGATGTGCACTGGGGCTCCCAGACCCTCTGGCAGCATCTCTGGAACTTCGCCGACCTCAACGGCGTCCACGGCACCATCTACTTCGCCCCCGCTCCCATCCCATTCACTGAAGCCGCCCTTGCCAACCGCAAGATCGCCGCCATAGAAGCCCGCGCCGCCGTAGAGGCCCTCGCCGTCCCACGCCAGGAACCGCTTCCACCCGCTGCCTAATCCGCTCGGCCGTCGTTCCCGTCTCACTGGCATACCAGATTCGTCCACACCCCGGCCGTCGCCCCTGAAGCCTTCTTAATCGTCAGGTCGATAAACTCTCCCGCCGCAATCACCACCGACCCCGTCGACGTGCAACTCCCATTCGTCGCTGGGGAGCAGCTCAACGCCGTATTCACCAGCGCTCCCACCGGTCCCGCCCGCAGCGTCACCGTAATCGAGCCCGACTGCTGCGAGTACACATCCAGTTCCGTCGCCGTACATCCCAGCGGAACCCACGCCATCACCGGCGCTTCCGTATTGCTCACATTCGGCGTATTCACCGAGTAGTACGTCGAGTTGTAGTTCACCCCGTGATACATCGCCGCGAAGCTCCCGCTGCTGGTTCCCGTTCCCGATCCGCCCGTCCCCGCCACTCCCTGCGGAATCCCGAAGTTCAGCACCGCCGCCTGCGCTGTCCCGCTATTGGTCACCGTTGCCTGCGTTCCCGCAGCCAGTGTCGTCACCGTCCCGACAGCAACCGTCGCCGACGCTCCCGTAGCTCCCGTCGCACCCACTCCCCCTGCCTGCGCCAGCATCGCCCACGTCGCCGCATACAGGTCCGGCTCCTGGTTACTCCCCGCCGCCTGCGCCAGATACGTCGATCCCGCGAACGTCACCGCATCATTCACCGCATACTGCAACGCCGCGCTCCATACCCCGCGAAAGTTCATCCCAACCGCACCCGCAGCTCCCGTCGCTCCCGTTGGCCCTTGAGGCCCCTGCAGCCCCATCGACCCGGTAGCTCCCGTCGCACCCGTGGCTCCCGTAGCTCCCGCCGCACCAGCCGCACCAGCCTGTGCCAGCACCGCCCAGCTCACCGGCGTCAGATCCGGTCGCAACCCCAGATTTCCCGCCGTCAGCGACAAATAACTCGTTCCCCCATAGCTCACCGCATCGTTCACCGCATAACTCATCGCCGAATTCCATGCCCCCTGCCACACCAGGCCCGGCGTTCCATTCGTCCCATTGGTCCCATTCGCTCCCGCTGGCCCCATCGGACCCACTGCCCCCGTAGCTCCCGTCGCTCCCTGCGGCCCCACCGGTCCCACTGCCCCCGCAATTCCCTGCGGCCCCGCCGCTCCCGCAACCCCCTGCAACCCCTGCGGCCCCGCCGCTCCCACCGCCCCAGTCGCACCCGTCAATCCCTGCGCTCCGGCCGGCCCCTGGACCCCTATCGGCCCTGCAACTCCCTGCGGTCCCGCGGGCCCCATCACCCCCGGAATCCCCTGCGGCCCCATCGCCCCGGTAGCTCCCGTCGCCCCCGCCACCCCCTGCGGTCCCTGCGCCGTCAACACGCCCCAGTACGCCGGGCTCGACCCCGGAGTCTGCCCCACATTCATTCCCACCAGCGAAACATAGCTCGACCCCTGAAACACCACCACATCGCCCAGCACATAGTTCGTCCCCGAGCTATACACCCCCTGGTACACCAGTCCCGGAGCCCCCGCCGCACCCGTTGCACCCGCCGGTCCCTGGGGCCCCATCGGTCCCGCCGCTCCATTCAACCCGTTCATCCCCGCCGCACCTTGTGGCCCATGCGGCCCCATCACACCCGGCGATCCGCTCGCCGCAAACATCGCCCACGCCGTCGGACTCAGGCTCGGCGTATTCCCATGATTGTTCGCAATCAACGAAACCCACCCCGCACCCTCCCACAGCACCCCATTCCCCAGCGAATAATTCATCGTCGAGTCGTACGCCCCCGCGAAACTCATCCCCACCGGACCCGCCGGCCCCTGCGGCCCCATCGGCCCCTGCAATCCCTGCGCTCCCGTCGTCCCCGGAATCCCCTGCGCTCCCGCAGCTCCCGGAATCCCCTGCAACCCCTGTGCTCCCGTCGACCCCGGAGGCCCCACCGGTCCCAGCGCCCCATTCGCTCCCGTCGGCCCCGGCACCCCCTGCGGCCCCATCGGCCCCTGTGGTCCCTCGGCCGTCAGCACTCCCCAGTACGCCGGACTCAGCCCCGGCGTATGTCCCGCGTTGTACCCCGTCAGCGACACATAACTCGACCCCTGAAACACCACCACATCGCCCACCACATAATTTCCCGTCGAGCTATACACCCCCCGGTACACCAGCCCCGGACTTCCCGCAGCCCCCGTCGCCCCCGCCGCGCCCGCCGGTCCAACCGGCCCCATCGGCCCCGCCGGTCCCTGCACGCTGATCCCCGGAGGCCCCTGCAATCCCTGCGCTCCCGCAGCTCCCACAGGCCCCTGTGCTCCCTGCGCGGCCAGCAGCCCCCACGCCATCGGCGACGTCCCCGGCGCATTCCCCGCATTCGACGCCACCAGCGAAACCCAGCTCGACCCGCCCCACTGCACCACATCGCCTACGGCATAGCTCGTCGTCGCCGCATAGCTTCCCAGGTACGCAATCCCCCCGCCCGTCCCGGCAACCCCCGGAGGCCCCTGCGGCCCCATCGGTCCAGTTGCCCCCGTAGCTCCCGTCGCCCCCTGCGGCCCCGCCGGTCCTTGCAACCCCATCGGCCCCACCGTCCCCACTCCCCCCGCGGCCAGCGCAATCTCCAGCGCCGGCTCATGCGACGTCTCATCATTTTCCTTGCTGTCGAACTGCACCACCGTCCCCGACCCTGTCGGCACCGCCAGCGCCAGCCCAAAGTTCGTCCCCGGCGACCCCACCCATCCCTGCACCGCCGACGTCACATCGAACGTCACAAACTCCCCCGCACCCAACACCGCACCCGTCTGCACCACCGCTCCCATCGCCGGCAGCGTCGCGTACGTCACACTCGATTCCGTCCACGCTCCACCCACCATCTGCACCTGCACCGCCCCCGGCACATCCGCCCGATTGCAGAACACCCGCAGCGTCGCCTTGGTAATCTGCGCCGCCGTCGTCCCCGTCGGCAGCGTCCCCAGGTCAAACTGCACCAGCGTCGTATATCCGCCGCCCACATTCAAATTACTCAGCGTTCCAGCATTCACCGTCGGCTGCGCAGTCGACACATGCGCATCGCCCACCAGCGTAGCCTGCTGGCCCCAGGCCCGGATTGTCGTGTGCAGCGCCGCCAGCGCCAATACAGCGTTCAATACCGCGCGCGGCCTACTCCGTCTTCGGAGCTCGCCTTTCACTTCTGCCTGCCTTCAACACATCACAGCAACGATCACTACTCAACGATGCACATTGCCGCAGGGCCATCAGACAGCGCCACGCGGTAAAACAATGGGAGATAGCTACTAACTTACATCAATTAACCCGAAAGCCGCGCAAAATCTCACCGCTTTGTAACTCCCCCACCCCACCCCATTCCGTTTCCTCCATCAAGGTCGTATCCTGTCTTCCATGACCTCCATCAACACCACCGACCCTCTAGCCAACACTCCCGGCCATCGCTCCACCCCCGACCGCCTCGTCAACCTCCCCCGTCTGGTCACCGCCTTCTACGCCAACCACCCCGACCCCGCCATCCCCGCGCAGCGCGTCGCCTTCGGCACCAGTGGTCATCGCGGTTCCTCCCTCAACTCCAGCTTCAACTACGCGCACATCCTCGCCATCACCCAGGCCATCGTCGAGTACCGCGCCTCCCAAAACACCACCGGCCCACTCTTCCTCGCGCAGGACACCCACGCCCTCTCCGAGCCCGCCTTCTCCACCGCCCTCGAAGTCCTCGCCGCCAACAACGTCACCGTCTTCATCGACGACCAGCTCGGCTACACTCCCACCCCGGCCCTCTCCCACGCCATTCTCACCTACAACTCCGCCCATCCCAACCAGCCCCAGTCCGACGGCATCGTCATCACCCCCAGCCACAACCCTCCCGAGGACGGCGGCATCAAGTACAACCCTCCCACCGGCGGTCCCGCCGACACCGCCGTCACCAAGTGGATCGAGAACCGCGCCAACGAACTCATCAC
Source organism: Acidobacteriota bacterium (assembly GCA_021780415.1). The sequence continues at coordinate 543 of JAJXYW010000007.1, read as the reverse complement.
CGCCAAACTCCAGGGCATCAAGCGGCTCGCTTTCTCCAAAGCCCTCGCCGCCTCCACCACCCATCGCCACGACTACATCACCGCCTACGTCAACGACCTCACCCACATCATCGACTTCGCTGCCCTGCGCAACACCACCCTCAAGCTCGCCGTCGACCCCCTCGGCGGCGCCGGAGTAGCCTACTGGCCCCGCATCGCCGAACTCCTTCACACCCAATACAACGCCGACCTCCAGGTCCTCAATCCCTACGTCGACCCCACCTTCCGCTTCATGACCCTCGACTGGGATGGCCGCATCCGCATGGACTGCTCCAGCCCCTCCTCCATGGCCAGCATGATCGCCAACAAGTCCCTCTACGACGTCTCCTGGGCCTGCGACACCGACCACGACCGCCACGGCATCGTCACCCGCAGCTCCGGCCTGCTCAACCCCAACCACTACCTCGCCGTCTGCATCCAGTACCTCTTCACCCACCGTCCCGACTGGTCCGCCAACGTCGGCATCGGCAAAACCCTCGTCTCCTCCAGCATCATCGACCGCGT
>JAJXYW010000029.1 GCA_021780415.1 Acidobacteriota bacterium | reverse complement strand
CACCAGGCTAATCCGTTTGCCGATCATATACATCTCCACTGGAATCTCGATCTATTACTTTGGGAGGCCTAAGCTTCCTTCGCCGGCATGTGGACCCACAAGCGAAATCTTGCCCCCGTTCCCCTATTTCGCTTGATTTCGTCCCTCGTGTATCCTTCCTGACACGCCGGTGCTAGAGTGATGTCATAGCCCCAGCATCATGCCGCGCAGTTTGGGTGAGCACGTATGTCCCTCCCTGCAAGTACGCCGTTTGCCCCTCAGAGCGACCCTCCCAACGCGAATACCATCCCGCGTCTCAATTCCTGGAAAGAGATCGCCGCCTACTTCGACCGCGACATCCGCACCGTCCAGCTCTGGGAGAAGCGCGAAGCTCTGCCCATCTACCGCCACGAGCACAGCGCCCGCTCCAGCGTGTACGCCTACCCCGCCGAACTCGACCTCTGGCTCCGCGCCCGTCGCCAGGAGCGCCCATCCCCCACACCTGAAGCCCCCGTACCCACGCTCCCCGCGCCGTCGCGCCGCCGCGTCCACAACCTCGCAGCCGTCCTCCTAACCGCCTGCATCCTGATCACCCTCTCTGTCTGGGGCTGGGTGATCCATCTCCGCCAGCAACCCTCCACCCTCCTCCTCGACCCCAACCAGACCCTCGCCGTCCTCCCCTTCGAAGACCTCTCCGCCGACTCCACCAGCAATCTCTGGGTCTACGGCTTCACCGACGACCTCATCACCGATCTCAGCACCACCGAGCATCTCCGGGTCATCTCCCGCCGCTCCGTCATGCCCTTCCAGTCCGCGCACGACGCTCTCTCCACCATCGCCCGCAGACTCCACGCCACCCTTATCCTTGAAGGCACCGTCGCTCACCAGAACGGCACCGCCCGCATCACCGCGCAACTCCTCGACCCCATCCACGACCGCCAGCTCTGGACCGCCAGCTACACCCGCCACACCGACGACATCCTCTCCCTCCAGGACGAGATCGCCGCCGACATCACCAACGCTGTCACCGAAAAGCTCACCGGCAACCCCGCGCAGCCCGCTTCGACAGAGGCCTCCGTCGACCCCCAGGTCCGCCTCGCCTACCTCACCGGCCTCTACTATCTCAACCGCCGCGACGAGCCCGGCATCCTCAAGGCCATCGACTCCTTCCACCAGGCCATCTCCCGCGACTCCCACTACGCCCTCGCCTACGCTGGCCTCGCCGACTGCTACAACCTGCTCGCCGTCTGGGGCAAACTCCCCTCCACCGAGGCCTTTCCCCAGGCCCGCGCCGCCGCACAGACGGCTCTCTCCCTCGACCCCTCCTCCGCACAGGCCTACACCTCTCTCGCCTTCGAGACCTACCGCTTCGAGTGGAACTTCTCCCAGGCCGAGGCCTACTTCCGCAAAGCCATCCAGCTCAATCCCAACTACGCCACCGCCCATCAGTGGTTCGGCGAGTTCCTCGGCGACCTCCGCCGCTTCGACGAAAGCATCGCCGAACTCCGCAAGGCCGCCGACCTCGACCCCCTCTCCGCCATGGTCCGCAGCGATCTCGCCCTCGCCTACCTCCACGCCGGCCGCGACGCCGAAGCCATCGCCGAACTCCACCGCATCCTCACCCTCTACCCAGACTTCGTCCCCGCCCACAGCTATCTCACCGCCTGCTACAACGACCTCGGCGACTGGCCCAACGCCACCCGCGAAGCCACCATCTACACCCGCCTCTCCAGCGACGACGCCGTCCTTCAGTCCCTCCGCATCAACGACGACGCACGCAACGGCAAGCTCCCCCAGGCGCGCGCCGAGCTCCGCAACCTCCTTAAGCACACCGACACCACCTCCTTCCAGCAGGCCGAGATGTACTTCGCCGTCGATGAGCCCGATCAGGCCTACGCCCAACTCGACCGTGCCTACGCCGAGCACTCCTGGTGGCTCGTCACCCTCATGGTCGATCCCGGCTTCAAGTCCGTCCTCAACCAGCCTCCTCTCCGCCACCTCCTCCAGCGCATCGGTCTGCCCGTCCCCCCCAGTCTCTCCGCATCTCTATCTCAGCCCCCATCCTGAGCCCATGCGCAATCACTCCACACGAATCGCGAGCGCCCCCGCCGCATCCAACAATAACGGCGCTTCCCAACCCGTCCGCTGGCTGCGATCGCTCTACCCTGCGATACTGATCTTCGATCCTTCTTCTCTATGCCGACCGTCCGCGACACCTTCGAAAGCACCCTCCACAGCGCTCGCTCCACGGTCGCCTTCCGCGAGACCCTCAACCTCGCCTACGACAGCTTCTGCGCCAGCAAGACACGCTTTCTCCTCACCATGCTCGGCATGGTCATCGGCTCCGCCTCCATCGTCCTCGTCGCCACCGTCGGCCTCACCGGCAAGCAGTACGCCCTCGATACCATCTCCGGCCTCGGCCCCAACAAAGTCGAGATGCAATACACCGGCGGCGTCGTCATGGGCCCCAACAACGTCAGCACCCCCGACTACATGACCCGCGAAGACATGGATGCCGTCGACGCCCAGGTCCCCGGCATCCGCTTCAGCTCCCCCATGCT
>JAJXYW010000161.1 GCA_021780415.1 Acidobacteriota bacterium | reverse complement strand
GTCTCTTTCTTCACCAGATACGACGGTGCGTGCGTCGCTCCAATGTCATCCACCACGGCCCACACGCGATTGGGATTGCTCGGCGCCACGGCGATGCCGATCTTGCCGACATACGCATCCGTCGGCAGGCCGCCGCTCAACTTCGTCCAGTGATCACCGCCGTCGGTCGACTTGTACAACCCACTCCCGGGCATATACGACGGCGCATAGACAGCCCACGGCGGCCTGCGCGTCGCCCACAACGACGCATACAGCACGCGCGGGTTCTTCGGGTCGAGTGCAAGGTCGATCGCGCCCACATTCTCCGGGTCTGCGGTGTTCGACAGCACCTTCGTCCAGTGCGCTCCTCCATCGAGGGAGCGGTAGACACCGCGCTCGGGATTCGCGTCGTACGCGTGGCCGAGCACGGCCACAAACACACGATCAGGATTGGCCGGATCCACCACGACACGCCCGATGTGCTGGCTGTTCTCCAGCCCAATGTGCGTCCACGTTTTGCCCGCGTCCGTGGACTTGTACATCCCGATGCCATAGGAGTGCTGCCCGCGGATATCCGGCTCACCCGTGCCGACGTAGACGACGCTGGGATTGGAAGGAGCAACCGCAATCGCGCCGATGGAGCCAATAGGAATGCCCTGATCCGCTATCGGACTCCATGTACGTCCAGAGTTTCCCGTCTTCCACACACCGCCACCCACCGACCCCGTGTAGAACGTATCCGGCTGGCTGGCCACACCCGCCACGGCAAACGATCGCCCGCCGCGCATCGGGCCCACATCTCTCCACTGCAAGCCCGCGAGCACCGCAGCGGGAACCTCCCCGGCCTGGGCTTGCGCCGGACTCCCCGTCTGACCGTTTGTGGCAACACATGGAATCGAGACAGCGCAAAGAGAGATCATCAGTACAGACCGAAGAAACGAAGGCATCATGGGCAGGGTCCTCGAAATATGGTGAAAGTCAGTATAAGTTGGAGAGGTTCACTATTGGGACGAGTGGCCGTGCGAAAAGGCCGCACGCTGAGCTCAGACGCCCTCACGCTGCGTCTTTCTCTCCAGGCCTCTCGTCCGTTCGACCTAACGCATCTCGCAGAAATTCAGGAGTCGTTGTGAAACTCTACGTCCGTATCGCATCTCTCTCCGTCATGCTCATGGGAGTTGGCGCGAGTGTTGCCCAAACGCCTGCTCAGGCAATCGCGCCCTCTTCGCAACTCTTCTCTGCCATGCGCTGGCGCGAGATCGGCCCCATGCGCGCCGGACGCACGCGCGCGCTCGCCGGAGTTCCAACCGAGCCCTCCACCTTCTACATCGGAGCCGTCGGCGGCGGCGTCTTCAAGACCACCGACGCGGGCGAAACCTGGCACAGCCTGTGGGACGCCGAGCCCACCGGCTCCATCGGCGCCATCGCTGTCGCACCCACCGACCCCAGCATCATCTACGTCGGCAGCGGCGAGGGCCTCGCCCGCCCCGACCTCTCCACCGGCGACGGCGTCTACAAGTCCACCGACGCAGGCAAGACCTGGACGCATCTCGGCCTTCGCGACACGCAGCAGATCGGCCAGCTCGCCGTCGATCCCACCAACGCCAACATCGTCTTCGTCGCTGCCGAGGGGCATCCGTATGGCCCCAACAATGAGCGCGGCCTCTACAAGTCCACCGACGGCGGCGCAACCTTCAAGCGCGTGCTCTTCGTCGACGACAAGACCGGCGCCTCCGAGGTGCGCATCGATCCGCAGCATCCCAACATCGTCTTCGCCGGCATGTGGCAGCGCCAGGAAGGCCCATGGGAGAACGGCTCGTGGCAGGGCACCGGCGGCGGCCTCTTCCGCTCCTCCGACGGCGGCGACACGTGGAAGAAGATCACCGGCGGCGGCCTCCCCGACGGCATCGAGCAGGTGAACCTCACCATCTCGCCCACTGACTCCAACCGCATCTATATCGAAGCCGCTTACGGTCGCCGCGTCGGACTCTATCGCTCCGACGACGGTGGCAGCACCTGGGTCCACGCCCCAGACCACGACACCCGCCCCGAGGAACGCATCGGCGGCGGCGATCTCCCCGTCCCCGTCGTTGACCCCAAAGATCCCAACACGCTCTACGTCGCCAGCATCGTCACCTGGAAGTCCACCGACGCCGGCAGAACATGGACCGGCTTCCGCGGCTCGCCCGGCGGCGACGACTACCAGAACGTCTACATCAATCCCAACGACACTCGCATCGTCGCCCTCACCAGCGATCAGGGCGCCATCGTCACCGTGAACGGCGGCCGGAGTTGGGGCCAGTGGTACAACCAGCCCACCGCGCAGATGTACCACGTCACCACCGACAACGCCTTTCCCTATCGCGTCTGCGGCGGCCAGCAGGATAGCGGGTCCGCCTGCGTCGCCAGCCGCAGCAATGACGGCCGCATCACGTTCCACGACTGGCATCCCGTCGGCATCGAGGAGTACGGTTACGCCGCGCCCGACCCGCTTGACCCCGACATCGTCTACGGCGGCAAGGTCACGCGCTATGATCGCCGCACCGGCCAGGTGCAGGACGTCGAGCCCAGCCCGTTGCGCAGCTATCGCGTGCTGCGCACTGAGCCGCTACAGTTCTCGCCCATCGATTTGCACGACCTCTACTTCGCCACCAACACGCTCTGGCTCACGCGCGACGGCGGCAAACAATGGAAGCAGATCTCGCCCGACCTCACCCGCGAAAGCTACGCTCTGCCCTCCACGCTCGACACCTACAAGGACTCGCCCACGGCCACGACAATTCGCCGCGGCGTGATCTACGCGCTCGGCCTCTCGCCGCTCAACATCGAGCGCATCTGGGCTGGCACCGATGACGGACTCATCTGGACCACCGCCGACGGCGGAGCTCACTGGTCGAACGTCACGCCTCCTGCAATGAAGCCCTTCTGGAAAGTCTTCAACATGGACGCCGGGCACTTCGACGCGCTCACCGCCTACGCCGCCATCAACACGCTGCGGCTCGACGACATGCGCCCGCACCTCTTCCGCACCCACGACGGCGGCAAGAGCTGGACTGAGATCAACAACGGCATCCCCAACGGCGCCGCGACCAGCACCATCCGCGAAGACCCGAAGCAGAAGGGCCTGCTCTACGCTGGCTCCGAGACGCAGGTCTACGTCTCCTTCGATGACGGTGACCACTGGCAATCCCTCCGCCTCAACATGCCTGCCGCCTCCGTCCGCGACCTCACCGTCAAGGGCGATGATCTGGTCGCAGGCACGCACGGACGCGGCTTCATGATCCTCGACAACGTCACGCCGCTACGCCAGATCGCCGCGCTCACAGCATCGAAACTCGCCGCTGAAGACGCGGTCCTCTTCGCTCCGCAGACCACCGTCCGCGTGCGCAACGACATGAATCCGCCTACGCCCTGGCCGCCCGACATGGCCACGGGCCAGAACCCGCCCGACGGCGCCATGATCGACTACTACCTCGGCCCCAACATCTCCGGCCCCGTCACGCTGCAGGTCCTCGACAGCCACGGCAGCATCATCGTCGAGTTCAAGAGCACGGACCCGGTGCCGCCGCTCGATCCGCGCTACCCCGACCCGACGCTGTGGGCGCGCCCGCCGCGCATCCTCTCCGCCGGGCACGGACAGCATCGCTTCCTCTGGGACATGCACTACCCGCAGGTCCCGGGCATGTCCACCGGCCCCGACGACGACGCTGCCATCCCGCACGACACGCCCGCTGTCTCCTCTTCGCCGTGGGTGATGCCCGGCGCCTACACCGTGCGGCTGATCGCCGGCGGGAAGACGCTCAGCCAGCCTCTGACCATCGTCATGGACCCGCGCGTCAAAACCTCGCGCTTCGACCTCGCGCAGCAGTTCGAAACCTCGAAGACCATGTACGACGAGATGCTCCTGGCAACGCGCGCGCTCCACGAGATCACCGTGCTGCGCGGCCAGCTCGACGCTCCCGACTCGAAGGTCTCGCACGCCGCCGCCGCCGAACTCGAGGCCAAACTGGACAAGATCGCTGGGGCTGAAAGCGACGAAGAGGGTGGACGCCGCGGTCCCGCCGGACCTGCAACGCTGGACTCCGTGCGCACGCAACTGGCTCGGCTCGAGCACTCCATCCAGAACGCCGACGCCGCTCCAACCGCAGCCCAGATCACCGCCGAGCACGACATCGCCCAACCGCTCCCAGCGCTGCTGGACGAGTGGAAAGCCGTCAAGGCCACCAATCTCAACGCCATCAACGAGCAACTCCGGAAGCAGAACCTCCCGCTGCTCTCCATTGACACCCGCGTCATTGACCACGATGTCGAGGACCAGATCGAGTACGGCGACGACGACTAATTAATGATCCCCACCAACCAAACAACCGTGCCGGAGATCTTTCTCGGGCACGGTTGCTTGCATTCCAATCGCTACGAATCAGATCTACTCAGATCTGCGCTGCATCGATATCAATCTCAATCCGTACGTCATCGGCCAGCACGGCATCGCCGCTCTTCAACGTGCCGTTGAACGTCAGCCCAAAGTCCTTGCGATCGATCGTCGTCGTCGCCGTGAACCCGCGATGGACGCTCTTGCCATCCATGCCTGGCTGAGCCTTGCCTAGGTCCTCAAGCTTCAGCACCACCGGCTTCGTAACGCCGTGCAGCGTCAGGTTGCCAGCCACCTCGTAGTGATCGCCGTCCTTGCGCACGCTGGTGCTCTTGAAGGTCATGCTCGGAAACTGGGCTGCATCGAAAAACCGTGGGCTCTTCAAATCATTGTCGCGGGGAGTCACGCCTGTATCCACCGTCGACACCGGGATGGTTGCCTCCACGCTCGACTTCGTCACATCCGCCGGATCGAAGTTGATGGTGCCCGAGAGTCCATGGAACGTTCCATGCACCGTGCTGATCGCCATATGCTTGATCGCGAAGTCAGCCTCCGAATGCATCGGATCAATCTTCCATTGTGTGGTCTGCGCGCTCATGGCGCATGCACTCACCGCCAACACCGCTCCGGCCAACCATCCTGCCAAACGTATATGCTTCATCGATACTCTCCCTTATTCAATGAAATTCTGATGTTTATTACAGTCCTGCCGATTAGATGTCTATATGATGCGACCGACCCATCAAAATTTCCGCGCTCCTCGCGACCCTCCGATGACAGCCTCGTCATGGTACGCCAGCGACCGTGCGCCTCGCGCTTCGAATCGAGGCTCCCCCTCATGCGACCGCGTCTGGAACTCACGGAAGATGCAGCCGATCAAGGTCAAGCTGTAATCTAATCGCATCGTAACGTCGTCTCCAGCGGAAGGCAGTCTGAATCCCCCATTTCCAGGCTCTCTATCCTTTATTCCTTCGTACTCGTCTCAAACGCAGCACCTTCCCAACCAGGATTCAGCGCCTCTATGAAACTTATTTCGACGAATCTCCTGCACAAGCCGCTCTCGATAGCGGCTGGCACCTCCGTCTTGTGCATCGTGGCCGCCCTGTGTGCGACCCTTCCTGCCGCCGCGCAGACGCCCCGGCCGCAGCCCCGCATCACCGCGCAGATCGAGGACTCCAGCCGCGTCACCCTCGCCGGCTCGCGCCCTCCGCGTGCTCTCCCCGCCGACGACATCGGCGCGGTCCCCGCTGACCTTAAGCTCCAGGGCATGGCGCTGGACTTCGGTCGATCCGCAGCGCAGCAGACCGCGCTCGACGCCCTCGTCGCCGCCCAGCAGAACCCCGCCTCGCCGCTCTATCACCAGTGGATCACCCCTGACCAGTACGCCGCGCAGTTTGGCGTCGCCGAAGCAGACATCGCGACGGTCACCGCATGGCTTGAGCGGCAGGGCTTCTCGGTCGACGCCGTGGCGCGCAGCCGCAACCGCATCATCTTTTCAGGAACCGCCCGCCAGGTCGCCTCCGCCTTTGGCACCCCCCTCCACTATTACCTGACCCCGGCCAGCGGCAGCGAACCCGCGAAGACCCACTTCGCTCCCTCGGCCGACCTCACGATTCCCGCCGCGCTCAGCTCCGTCGTGCTCTCGGTCGGCAATCTCTCCGACTTCCGCCTGCGTCCGCACATTGTTCATAGCAGCCCATCAAACGCGCAGCCGCGATTCACCTCCAGTTCCACCGGCAACCACTTCCTCACCCCCGGGGATATAGCCACGATCTACGACATCACGCCGGCCTACAACTCCGGCTTCACCGGATCGAACCAGTCCATCGCTGTCGTCGGCCAATCCGCCGTTTACCTCTCCGACATCGCAAACTTCCAGGCCGCCGTGGGCATCTCCACCCGAACACCGATTCCGATCCTCCTCCCCACCTCCGGCACCTCTACGGTCTACGCCACCGGCGATGAGGCTGAGTCCGATCTCGACCTCGAGTACTCCAGCACCATTGCCAAGGGCGCTCAGATCTACTTCGTCTACACCGGCAACGGCACTCAGGGAGCCTTCGACGCCATCTGGTATGCCATCGACCAGCGCATCGCGCCGGTCATCAGTTCAAGCTATGGCGAATGCGAACCCGCTCTCGGCCAGTCCAGCTACACCGCCTACACGTCCTACCTCGAGCAGGCTGCCGCACAGGGGCAGACCGTCGTCGCCCCCGGTGGAGACCAGGGCTCGACCGACTGCTATGGTGCCTACAAGTCCAGCGACACGGTGGACAACCAGCAGCTCGCCGTCGACTTCCCCGCCAGCAGCCAGTACGTCATCGGCGTCGGCGGCACCGAGTTCCCTGCTGCCGATGTTGCCGCCGGAAACAACACCTACTTCGAGGCACAGAGCACCACCGACATCATCAGCTCGGCCAAGTCCTACATTCCCGAGGGCGTCTGGAACGACGACAACAGCGCTGCTACCACCAGTCCCATCTCCGCCGGCGGTGGCGGTGTAAGCATCTATGCTCCTCATCCGAGCTGGCAGGCCGGCACCATTGGCGGCGTCGCCATCCCCACCAGCAGCTTCCGGATGGTCCCCGACATCGCCATGGTCGCCTCACCCAACAACGCGCCCTTCGCCTTCTGCACCAGCGACCCCACCTTCTGGAACACCGCAGCCAACGGCGGCACAGCGCCCTATCAGCAGGCCAGTTGCAACGACGGCCTGCGCGACGCCTCCACCCAACTGCTCACCGTCGGCGGCGGCACCAGCTTTGAGGCCCCCATCTTTGCCGCCCTCGTTTCCATCATCAATCAAAAGCAGAACGCCACCGGTCAGGGCCTGATCAACTCCACGATCTACTCTCTGGCTTCGACGTCAGCCTACGCCTCCGCCTTCCATGACATCACCAGCGGCGGCAACCAGTGCATCGCCGGCATCACCTACTGCTCCACCGCCGGTGCAGCCAACTACGCCGCCGCCACCGGCTACGACGAGGCCTCCGGTCTCGGCTCCATCGACTTCTACAACCTCCTCACGGCGTGGCCCGCCTCTTCCGCCGCATCGCTGGCCTCCACCAGCACGACCCTCAGCGCCCCGACTGCCTACCCCGCTGCCGGTGCTGCCAGCCTCGTCACCATCACCGTCGCTCCGCTCGCCACCGCCGCCGCCACGCCCACAGGCACCGTCTCGCTCACCGTCGATGGCGGCACTCCCAGCACCCTCACTCTCGCCGCCGGGGTCGCCAGCTACAGCTTCTCCTCCGCCACCACCGGAGCGCACGTGATCGCGGCAAGCTACTCCGGCGACGCCAACTTCGGTCCCTCCACCGGGACGCTCGCCCTCAACGTCGGAGGGAGCGCGTCGGCCCCGTCCTTCACCCTCACCGCCGCTCCAGTCTCCGTGGCCACGGGAGCCTCCGGCGCTGGCATCATCACGCTCTCGCCGGCCAATGGCTACACCGGCACCGTTAACCTCGCCATCTCCCCGACCACCCTGACCAACGGCTGCGTGGTCATCACCTCCTCAGCTGCCATCAGTGGCTCCACCTCGGTGGCTTCGGCCAAATACACGGTCTACACCAGCACCTCCAGCTGCTCCACCGCAGTAGCGGCAGCCCACGCTCCCGGCCAGCGGGTCCTGATGTTCAGCTCCCACTCAGGCACCACCCCCCACCAGCCCCGCTCTCCCTGGCAGGGGATGCCCCTCCCCACGCTGGCAGGAGTGCTTCTTCTGTTCGGGCTCCGCCGCCGCTCTCAGATGCTTCGTGCCGGCCTGGCCCTCGGCCTCCTGCTCGCTCTCGCATGCAGCGGCATCGCTCTTACTGGCTGCAGCGGCGGCGGTACCACGACGCCCACCCCCTCCAATCTCACCACCCCTGCCGGCGCCTACCACCTCACCGTCACCGGCACCGACAGCAAAACCTCAACCCTTACCAACTCAGCCACCGTTACCGTAACAGTCAGCTAGCCGTCCCCGGGCCGGTGTCGTCCTCAGCGACGGACACACCGGTTATCGGGCGACCTTTCCCCATCCGCGACACCTCGCGCGAAGGCTCTGTCCGATTCCCGCACAGCCTGCTTTTCCACCAATCGCCCCGGTTTTCCCCTGCCCGCTCCCTTGCGCTCCCTCTCCCCGCACCGTAGTCTTGATTCATCTCCTGTTAACAGACGTGAAACCCCGCAATTCACGCGCTATTCAAGAACTTTCCACAGCAAAACCCTAGAAAAACCGAAGTCGAGAGCCCATTTCCCCGCGTGAGGGGGGTATCTACTTCTGCACCACAACATGTAGTTGTTTTATACTTGACTCGTACCAGATGCGGCGTTACTTTCGACTTCACCCGCAGATCTGGTGCAGCGCCTGTCCCCCTGGCCACACCGCCGACAAGGACCCGCGACGCAAACCTTCCTACCGCCTTTGCAGCGTGGAGGAGCGTCCTTCACCAGGCCGCAATACTGATTTACGCCCTAACCGGTAGCCCCCCGGATTTCAATCCGGTCGATCCCCAGTTTTTCTCCCGAGAGGTACCATCCCATGGCCGAAGTGATCCACTCCGTCGAATCCGCACAGCAAACTACCCCCCTGGCGTCTGCCACTGCCCATCGCAGCGCCCCCGGCCTGCAGTTCTCGCGCTACTTCACCAGGCCCGGCGTCAACCCCTTCGACGAACTCACCTGGGAGTTCCGCGACGCCATCATTCAGGACTTCAAGGGCCGCCTGGTCTTCGAGCAGAAGAACGTCGAAGTTCCCACCGACTGGTCCGTCACCGCGACCAACATCGTCGCCAGCAAGTACCTGCATGGCCAGGTAGGAACGCCCGAGCGCGAGAGCGGTGTCCGCGACCTCATCTCCCGCGTCGCCGAAAGCATCCGCGACTGGGGCAAGCGCGACGGCTACTTCGCCTCCGACGAGGACGCCGAGATTTTCTTCGCCGAGCTCACCCACCTGCTCGTCAACCAGAAGTGCGCCTTCAACTCGCCCGTCTGGTTCAACGTCGGCTGCGACCGCCTCGAGCCCCACTCCGACGCGCAGAACTGGCACTGGGACGCCGAACTCGGCAAGGTGGCCTTCTCGGTCACCGGCTACAGCCGCCCGCAGTGCTCCGCCTGCTTCATCAACTCCGTACAGGACTCGCTCGACTCCATCCTGACCCTCGCCAAGACCGAGGGCATGCTCTTCAAGTGGGGCAGCGGCGCAGGCTCCAACCTCTCCGCCATTCGCGGCAGCATGGAGACCCTCTCCGGCGGCGGCACCGCCTCTGGCCCGCTCAGCTTCATGCGTGGCTTCGACGCCTTCGCCGGTGTCATCAAGTCCGGCGGCAAGACACGCCGCGCTGCCAAGATGGTCGTCCTCAACATCGACCACCCCGACATCGAAGACTTCATCCAGTGCAAGGTCAAGGAAGAGAAGAAGGCCTGGACCCTCATGCAGGCTGGCTACGACGGCTCCGGCCCCGACTCTGAAGCTTTCACCAGCATCTTCTTCCAGAACGCCAACAACTCCATCCGCGTCACCGACGAGTTC
>JAJXYW010000224.1 GCA_021780415.1 Acidobacteriota bacterium | reverse complement strand
AGGAGAAGGTCGGCCTGTCGGTCGAGGGTCAGTACGACCCCACCAAAATCAAGCGCGCTGAGACCGTCATCAAGGACATGCTGGCCGAGCACGGCCACCAGTTCGCCTCGGTCAAGACAGAGGTCAAGACCATTCCGCCCGCCTCGGTGCAGGTCAACTTCAATATCAAAGAAGGCCCCACCGTCAAAGTCGGCAACATCCGCTTCACCGGCAACGAACACCTCAGCAGCACCTACCTGCGCCGCGCCATGAAGAACCTCAAGCCGATCGGCATTCCCTACTCGCTGATCTTTGAGAACCTCTTCGCCAAAACTTTTGACGCCTCCAAGCTCGACGAAGACGCCGAGCGCGTCCGCTTTGCCTATCGCGACAAGGGCTACTACAACGCCGCCGTCGAAACCCCGCAGACGCAGATTCGCGACGAAGGCGGCCTGAACTGGTTCACCTTCCGCCCGCGCCGCGGCAAGCGCATTGACATCCTGCTGCCCATCGAAGAAGGCGACCGCTATCGCCTCGGCACCATCACCTTCACCGGCAACAAGGCCGTCACCAACGTCAAGGCTCTGCGCAGCACCTTCAATATCAGGGACGGCGACTGGTTCGACGCTCAGGTCATCGGCAAGGGACTGGAAAACCTCAAGAAGGCCTACGGCCAGCTTGGCTACATCAACTTCGGCGCCGTGCCCAAGCCCATTTTCGACGACAAAAAGAAGACCGTCTCGCTGCAGGTCGACATCGACGAAGGCAAGCCCTTCTATGTCGGGCGCATCGAGATTCAGGGCAACACCATCACCCGCGACCGCGTCATCCGCCGCGAGCTGATGCTTGAAGAAGGCCAGGTCTACAACTCCCAGCTCTGGGAGTACAGCCTCATGCGCCTCAATCAGCTCGAGTATTTTGAGCCGCTCAAGGTTGATCAGGACACCGAGGCCCATCAGAATCCCGAGGCCGGCACCGTCGATCTACTCCTCAAAGTCAAGGAGAAGGGCAAGAACTCCATCGGCCTCAACGGCGGCGTCAGCGGCCTGCAGGGCGCCTTCCTCGGCGTGAACTACCAGACCAACAACTTCCTCGGTCTGGGTGAAACGCTCAGCGTCCAGGGCAACCTCGGCAACGCGCAGCGCCAGTTCCTCTTCGGTTTCTCGCAGCCCTACATCCACAACCGGCCCATCAACTTCGGCTTCCAGATCTTCAGCAACAAGATGGACTACAACCCGTCGCACGCCTATCAGGCGACGACCGGCCAGGCGCTCAACCTCACCCAGGCGCAGCAGTCCCTCACGCAGAATTACAACCAGGCCTCGACGGGCTTGAACTTCTCCATCAGCTATCCGCTCAAGCGCCACGCCTTCCAGCGCGTGGGCTTCACCTATAGCCTCAATCGCTCCACCATCTCCGCCTTCAGCACGGCATCGCAGACCTTCTTCCAGACCATCAGCTTCCGGTCCGGAATCAAGAGCTCCAATCCGCTGGGCGGCATCGTCGACAGCTCCGTCTCCCTCAGCTACATCTACAACACCATCAACGATCCCCTCCGTCCGCGCAGCGGCAAGGAGTGGACCGCCCTCGTTCAGGCAGGCGGCGCATGGGGCAACCTCCGCTACGTCGCCCCGTTCATCGCGTACAAGAGTTTCCGCTCCATGCACTACTTCACGCCTTCCGCCATGGGCCACAACGTGCTCGGCATCCGCGCCCAGCTCGGTTGGGTCACAGGATGGGGTGGCGACGTCGCACCGCCCCAGAATCGCTTCTACACCGGCGGCGACGGAGACCTGCGCGGTTTCGATATTCGCGGCGCCACGCCTTACGGCTACGTGCCCACGCGCACCACGGTCCAGCTCACCAACCCTGACGGAAGCTGCGTCCCGCGTGATCCCACCCAGACGCAGATTAGCCAGTGCATTCAGGTGCCGATCCCGGTCTACGGCGTTGCCTCGATCGGCGGCGACACCAGCTTCACCAGCAACCTCGAATACCGCATCCCCATCGCCGGTTCGGTCAGCTTCTCGTTCTTTGATGACTTTGGCATTGATTCAGCCGTGAACCGCAATCAGCTCCAGCAAAGCCCGGAAGGCTTCGCCTCCCTGGTTGCGCCGCTCTACGGCTGTCCGGTGTATAACAACGGCTCCTGCCAGGGTGGCATTCCCGGCTCCCAGGTCGGATTCCAGCAGAATATCCGGCCCATCGCTGGTACCAACTTTGTGCCCCGCATGTCCTTCGGCGGCGAGCTCGGCGTCATCATGCCCGTCGTGAATGCGCCCTTCCGGCTCTACTTCGCTTACAACCCGTTGCGCCTCTACGAGCACCCATACTGCAACGACATCAAGCTTGGAGCCAAGGTGCAGAGCTGCTCGGCCGAGCTCATCACCCGCGATATGTTCCCGCCCGGCGGCGCAGGCGACTACACCTACGGCCAGGCAATTCAGGCTTATGGCGCACAGAATCTCTTCCGCGAACCGCGTAAGACCTTCCGCCTCACCGTATCCACCACGTTCTAGCATCCACCTTCCTGCCGGGGGCGCAACGCGCCCCCGGCATCACCAAAGGAGCTTCACCTCAATG
>JAJXYW010000279.1 GCA_021780415.1 Acidobacteriota bacterium | reverse complement strand
TAATATGATGCAGAAATCCACAAGAAGATGCTCCGGTCCTGCCAGACTTTTCTTCCCTCCCCATCCCGCAGTACACTGCACCCACTCACTTTCCGCCGAGGCCCCCATGAGTCCGCTCGCCCTCCTCAGCACACTTCTCCTCCTCACCATCCCCGCCAGTCTCCCCGCCCAGCAGCCCCTCTCCCAACTCTCCCCCGCGGACCTCACCCACGCCTTCGTCCAACACGAAACATCCGCCCCCAACAACCAGCATGCCTACACCTTCCTCATCCTGCATCGCGATCTCAACTACGTCCACGGCATCCGCACGGGAGACGACACTTATAAGTCTGAGATGATCTACATCGGCGGCCTGCCCTATGTGCACCGCATCGAGCACAACGGCAAGCCCCTCCGAGGTAAGGAACTCGAGCACGAGAACCAACTCTACGACAAGACCCTCCGCGAGCGTACTGGCCTCACCGATGAGGTCCGCAGCAAGCTCCTCAACCAGAAGACGCACTCCGTCCAATCCCTGCCCCCGCTCGACCAGCTCGAATCCCAATTCCGCCCCCAGATCGCCGGCCACCCCACCCTCGACGGTCACCCCTCAATCCTCCTCGACCTCACCCCCCTCCACCCCGACGCGCCCCCGCCACTACAGCGCCACATCCTTCTCACCCTCGACGCCAGCAACCTCAACATCCTCCAATCCCATGTCGAACTCCTCGCCACCGACAACGGCTTCCGCAAGGGAACTCTCTTCGAAACCCGCAACTCCTACGTCAACGGAGTCCTCCTGCCCGCCTCCACCTCGGCCGACACCACGATCAATCTCAAATGGCACTTCATCCCTTTCACCCTCCACCTCATCGGCACCGACGAGTTCAGTAGTTACCGCCGCTTCACCACCTCAGTCACCCTCAAATCCACTTCTGATCCAGACGTCCCCGCCAGCCCCACCCCACGCCGAAACTAGGCTGACTCCCCCGCCTTCGCCCGCCCGTGGGTCAGAAACCATGCCAGCAGTATCGTCACGCCCACCGCCCCCATCACCGCCTCGGTTCCAGCCAACCCCTTCGCACCCCACGTCTTGTCCCCCCACCCATCCATCGCCGTCATATACGCCACCGGCACATTCCCCAGCGAGTTGATGATCGAATATCTCCCGCTCCCACTCTTCCCCGAGTTCCCCAGAAACTCCAGCACCACCGCCGTAAACATCGCATAGGCCGCGCCAATCGTGAACAGATACAGCGTAACCCCCACATAATACGTGCCCGGCCGCAGCGGTCCCAGCCACAGCACTCCCAGCGTCGCCGCATTCACCAGCGCCACCGTCAGGTATCCCACCGAAGCCCGAATCCGTGCCGGAATCAGCGTTGCCGCAAACGATCCCGCGGCCATCAGCAGCGCCCCCGCCAGCCCATTCATCCACGCCATCTGGTGGCTGTTCACGCCATAATCCTGCGCCACCCCCGGCAGCAGCCCAATCGCCGACCCGCTCGCAATCGGAAACAGCATGGTCAGCGTATACGGCACCGCGCGCCAGCACAGGAACGTCGTCTTGAACTCCGTCCATATCCGCCGCAGCGTCTGGCCCACCCCCTCATCCACGATCACCGCCTGCGCCGGTGCCGCCAGAGCCGCCAGCGAAGGCAGCGCGATCAATGCCGCCGCCACCCATCCCAACCAGCCCTGCCGCATCTGCGTCACCAGCATGGTCAGCACAAAGATGGCGATTGCCCCAAACCCCAGCGAAGCTCCCTGGTAAAACCCGCTCGCCACCCGCCGCGAACGCTCCCTCCGCAGCGTCCCCATCATTCCCCCGCAGCTCGACACCACCAACTGCCCGCAGCATGCGCTCAAAAACATCAGCGCCACCGCCACCGGCGACGCCAGGTTTCGCGCATGGAACGCCAACGCCATCAGCAGCCCCGCGCTGCTTGCGCCCACCATCAGCCAGGTCCGCCGCCGCATCAGAAAGTCCGTAATCGGACTCCATAAAAAATAAATCGTCTGCGGCAGAATCAGCAGCGAGACAATCGCCGCAATCCGCTCGACGCTCACCCCCTGCCGCCGCATGAGAAACGACAGCGCCCCCTGAACAATCCCATTCGCCAGCACCGCAATCGGAGCCGGCAGCAGCCCAAACACCCACGGCCGCTCGCTGGGCTCCATCCCCACAGCTTCGCCGGCAGCCCCATCTGCAGCCCCAGCGGCACCCTCCGCGACGACCTCCGCCCCCACCGCTTCAATCTCATTCATTCCCCCAAAAACTATCACATCCCAAGCCTCCAATTGACGCCCGGTTCGCAACCCACTACGCTGAGCCCAATGGCTCCCGACGCAACCTCCAGCGAACTCTCAATCGGTCCCCCCGTCGAGTCCCTGCCCGACCATCCCGCCTCTTCTACTGCCAACTCCCCCAAAATCCGCCGCGACACCGCCCTCGACGGTCTCCGCGGCCTCGCCGTCCTCATGGTCTTCCTCTACCACTATGGCGGTGGCCTCCAGTCCTCCAAGCCCTCTATTCGTCTCATCGGACACATCACCCAGGGCAGTTGGCTCGGCGTCGTCATCTTCTTCGC
>JAJXYW010000104.1 GCA_021780415.1 Acidobacteriota bacterium | reverse complement strand
TAGCGGTGGTTGCCGAGGCCGCCCCAGCGGTGGAAGAGCAGCGGGCGCTTGCCTTCACGCTGCTGATCGGTGAAGTGGAGGTAGTTGAGCCACCAGGTGTTGTTGACGCCGGCCAGTTTGGTGTTGGGCTCCTGCTGCCAGTCGAGCCACCAGAAGTCGATGCCCTGCTTTTCCAGCGGGTGCAGGACGAGGTTGAAGTAGTTGACCGCCCATTTCTTGTTGGTGGGGTCGAAGGGGACGTACTGCTTTGTCGCGGGGTCGATACCCATGGCGCGGGCCATGGCGGGATAGGCCGTCTCCCACGGCTGGATGCCGGAGGCGGGGTGGAGATTGAGGGTTGCCTTCAGGCCGTCGGCGTGCATGCTGTCGAGGAACTGCTGCGGGTCCGGGAAGAGCAACTTGTTCCAGGAGTAGCCAGACCAGCCAAGGGTGTGCGAGGCGCCGATGGCGCGGGCGGCAGCTTCCGACTGGTCCGTTTGGCCCATCGCCTTGAGCTGCTCGTAGTTGATGTGCCAGTCCATGTCGATGACGAGGACGTCGAGGGGGGTCGAGTTCTCACGGAAGCCGCGGGCGAGCTGGGCGAGTTCCTGGTCGCTGTAGGCCCAGTAGCGCGACCACCATGCGCCGAAGGCGAAGCGGGGCGGCAGGGGGATGCGGCCGGCGACTTTGACGTAGTCGCTGAGGGCCTGGCGGTAGTCGTGGCCGTAGCCGAAGAAGTACCAGTCCTGGCGGTCGCCGGCGGGGCGCTCCATGACCCAGGGCCAGGGGCTCTTTTCACCCTGAAGGAAGCGGAAGTCGGCGGAGTCAAAGAGCGGGCCTGTGGAGTCATCGACGAGGGTCCAGCCTGAGCGGGAGACGAGTCCCTGGCCGATGGGTTCGCGGGTCTTGCTGCCGAGAGCGCCGTCGAGGGTACGCGTGGTGCCCTGCAGATTGGCGGGGTCGGTCATGCCGGGACGCCAGGTAACGGGCTGGCCGTTGACGGTGAGGGCGATGGAGAGGTCGGCCGGGGTGAACTGGCCCTTGCCGGTTGATTGGTAAGTGAGGGTGAGGGCGCTGGTCTTGATGGTCAGCTTGCCGCCCGACGCGGTGTGGGAGAACTTTGGCACGGGCAGGCGGCGGTTGAGGAAGACGAAGGAGGCGTGGTCTTCAAACTTACCGTCTGCAGCCCACTCCATGCGGATGAGCTGAGGGGTGAGGACGGTGAAGCGCGCATTGCCCTGCGTGACGACGGCGCCGGGGTCAGCGACGGGGTTGTCAACGGGAAGGGCTTCGGCGATGCGGGCGGCAGGCTTGGTCTGTGTCTTTTGTGCGTTGGCCATGGCTGGATTTTGAAGGTCTACTCCGAGGGTACATGCGATTGCGACGGCGGTTACGGCAAAGGAATGCAAAGTGAGTTTCACGACTTCCCCCTGGTTATTTTGACTCGCAGAAGGAAGGCTAACACTGTACGGCAAGCGGGGCGGAAGGTGGGGAGCGGGAAACGGAATTGGGGCGGGGCGCGTCTAATTGAGTGGATGGTATACTGGCGACTAAGTCCGCCCTGCGAGGCCCCTTCACGTTGACCGTCGCACCTGCCGTCCGGAGGTTTCTTCCTTCTATGACCCCTCGTGCCCGCCGGGCATCTTTTTTCCTCGTCATCTTCTTTACAGTGTGCGCGTTAGCTGGCAGTGTGATGCAGCGCAAGGTTGGGGCGGAGTCCTCAGAGGACGAGAGCCAGATTCGCGACTGCCTGAAGACTTTTGCCGATGTGTACGCCACGGTGGAGCAGAACTATGCCGAGCCGATTCAGGGAGATAAGGCGGACACGGCAATCTACGACGGGGCGATCCCGGGGATGCTGCGGGTGTTGGATCCGCACTCCAATTTCTATGATCCCAAGGCGTACGCGCGGATGGAGGAAGATCAGCGCGGCCACTATTACGGGGTCGGCATGGTGATCCAGCAGCAGGGCAACAAGGTGTTCGTGATTACTCCCTATGAGGGCACGCCGTCGTTCAAGGCGGGCATCAAGCCGGGCGACGTAATCTCGGCCATCAATGGGAAGCCGGCGGAGGGTATGACCTCCGACGCAGTGGCCAAGGCGCTGAAGGGGCCCAAGGGCACGCACGTGCAGGTGACGATGACTCGCGTGGGGCAGCCGAAGCCGCTGGAGTTTGACCTGGTGCGGGATGAGATTTCGCACCCGTCAGTGGATCTGGCCTTTGAGATCAAGCCAGGGGTTGGCTACATCCACCTGACGCAGTTTCAGGAGACGACGGGTCAGGAAGTGACGGACGCGATCAACAACTTTGGCGACCTGAAGGGACTTGTCTTTGATCTGCGCGGGAATCCGGGCGGGCTTCTGAGCCAGGCGGTAGAGGTTTGCAACCATCTGCTGGCGAAGGGGCAGGTGATTGTGTCGCAGCGAGGACGTGCATTCCCGGACCAGGTATACACGGCGACGACCGGCAATGGCGGCAAGACCTTCCCGATCGTGGTGCTGGTGAACCGGAACACGGCGTCGGCGGCGGAGATTGTGTCAGGTGCGTTACAGGATCACGACCGTGCGCTCATTGTGGGCGAGACGACATTCGG
>JAJXYW010000216.1 GCA_021780415.1 Acidobacteriota bacterium | reverse complement strand
TCCCTCCACCAACCCCACCATCGAAGACCACCTCCGCCGCGACCCGCCCCTTTAGTCAACGTTCGATCTCCTCGCTGCGAGGTCGTCAGTTGTCAGTTCTCAGCAAAACGGCATCCCCACTGACAACCACCACCCTGCGGGTGCCCCATTCGTCCGCGCCTTTTGCGGACGGGTGGGGAAGCAAGCCCCAACCTGTCCCCACTTTAGCTAGAAGCTAAAAGCTAGCAGCTGGTATCTCCACCCCACAGCCGAATCGTGTAAACTTCTACCAGAGCATTACCCGGCCCAGCGCCCTCGCGACCCTCCTGTTCGGCCAGCCCACCAGCCCAGCCCTCCACGGATCAAGCCAGGTCGCCGCGCGCGCACCCTTCGTCGCCGCATCCGGGCAAGCCAAACATTCGCACCAGGGAGATCATCACAATGGCAAAGATTGCCAAGACCGGCGACCGCAAGAAGGTCATGGATACACAGAAGAGCACCGATTGTCCCAAGTGCTCCAAGCCCACCCGCATCGTCAAGCGCGTCAAGGACCGTGAGCGCGGCATCCCCGGCGGAGTCTACATCTCTTGCTCGGCCTGCGACTTTTTCGAGAAGCTCTAACCCGGCATCCCGCGGTCCAAAACCCGCATCCAAGACCAATTTTACGTCCTCAAAAAGGTTCGCCTCCCGGCGGACCTTTTACATTTTCTGCACGTCTTACAAGTTGTTCGGTTATGGGAGGAATGTATCCCATTGAGTAACCTTTCCCACTTGACGACGGCTATCTCGCGGGAGGACACTCCACAACGGTACTAGGGAAACAAATCATTATGGCTACAAGCACCGCAGTTTCAACCTCCGCTCCAAACGTCTTCGCTTCCACCCCTCAATTCACCCGTCCAACCTTCCTGATGTGTCCGCCAGAGTGGTATGGCGTCGACTACGTTCTCAATCCCTGGATGGCCGGCAACGTCCATCGATCCTCCCGCGATCTCGCCTTTGCCCAGTGGAAGGGCTTCCACAACGTTCTCCGCAGCGTCGCCGACGTCCGCCTCCTGCATCCCGAACCCGGCTGCCCCGACATGGTCTTCCTCGCCCATGGCGCCCTCATCCATCACGGCGTTGCGGCCATCTCCAGCTTTGGCCCGCAGCAGCGCCGCGCGGAGACCGCCTACCTCCGCCGCTGGCTCACCAGCCAGGGCTTCCTCCTCTGGGAGACACCCCGCGAGATCCCCTTTGAAGGCGAAGGCGACGTGGCCTTCAACGACACCGGGACAGCTCTCTTTGCCGCTCACGGCGTCCGCACCTGTCGCGCAGCGCATCGTCACGTGGCCGACGCCTGGCAGGTCCCTGTCACCTCCCTCCACCTCTCCGACCCCCGCTTCTACCACCTCGACACCTGCTTCACCCCGCTCGCCAATCCTTCAGGAGAGGCCGGCGGCTACATCCTCTACTATCCCCAGGCCTTCGACGCCGCCTCCAACGCGGCCATCGAACGCGCCTACCCCGCCGACCGCCGCATCGCCGTCTCCGAGCTCGACGCCACCCACATGGCCTGCTGCGCTCTCAACCTCGGCCGCACCGTCTTCACCGGCGAGATCACCCGCGAACTGGCCACCCGCCTCTTCGACGCCGGCTTCGACGTCGTCCAGCTCGAGCTCAGCGAGTTTATCAAGGGCGGCGGCGGAGCCAAATCCCTTGCCCTCCGCCTCAGCGACCTCCCCATCACCCACAGCCGCCTGGGCCTGACCCCAGCCTCCTAACCCAGCCTTCTAGCCCATCGTCCTCACCCACCGCGTTCCAACCAAGGCCCGAGCCCAGCTCGGGCCTTTTGCGACCCAACAGACAACGCACCGTCATCCTGAGCGCAGCGAAGGACCCCTGTCGTTGCTCTTGCCGTTGCTCTTGCTTTTGCCTTTCTGTCTGTCATTCCGAGCGCAGCGAGGAACCTGCTTCCCGCGTGCGCAGCGCGCGCCCGTTCTTGCCTTCGCCAGAAGTTGGCAGCTAAATAGCCCCGGGGTGCCCCATTCGTCCGCGCCTTTTGCGGACGGGTGGGGAAGCAAGCCCCCACGTCCCACCCAACCCGCCTTTCGCTAAAAGCGAGCACCCCACCCCCAAAAGCCAGAAAGCCCCACAACCCCCAAAGGGAGCCGCAGGGCTTTCCGCTAAATCCGCACAACTTACCGGTCTGCGTCGATCGGCAACCCAGGCGTCAGCACGCCCATATTCGGAAGATCATCCACCGGATGCACCTTCACCGGGTCTGCCATGTGCAACTGCGCGACCATCTGCTCCGCCAGCGCCGGATCGCTTGGGTTCACCTCTTCTACCCGAACCTTGGCCAGACCTTCCATGCTCAGCTTCTGGGCCGCAGCATAGGAAAGATCCACAATCCGGTCCATCGGCACAGGTCCGCGGTCGTTCACTCGCAGAATCGTCGACTTCCGGTTTCTCAGGTTCGTCACCCGAACCCAGCTTCCCAGCGGCAGCGTCCGATGCGCGCACGTCATGGCGTACATATCGTACGTCTCTCCGTCCGCGGTCTTCCGCCCGTTGAACTTCCCGCCATACCAGGATGCCTTGCCAATTTGAAACCAGTGCCGTTTCGCGAGGT
>JAJXYW010000046.1 GCA_021780415.1 Acidobacteriota bacterium | reverse complement strand
AGCTGATCATCTGCGCGGTGGCGCGGAGGGAGCCGAAGAGCGAGTACTTGTTGTTGGAACTCCAGCCGGAGAGCGCGACGCCGTAGACGCCGATGCTGGTGACGCCGAGGATGACGAGCAGGCCGATATTGAGGTTGGCGATCTGGAAGAGATCGACACCATCGACCATGGTGGTGGCGCCGAAGGGCACGACGGCGATGGAGATGAGGGCGCAGCCGAGGGCGATGATGGGGGCGATGATGAAGAGGGGGCGCTCGACGGCGAGGGGCATCATGTCTTCCTTGAGGAAGAGCTTGAGGCCGTCAACCAGGGGTTGGAGGAGGCCGAAGGGGCCGACGCGCGAGGGGCCCCAGCGATTTTGCAGGCGGCCGAGGACTTTGCGCTCCAGCAGCACGGTGTAGGCGACTGCCATCAGCGTGATGACCAGCACGATCAGAATCTTGACGATGCTGAGGAGCAGAAAGATTTCGAAGTGGTTGAGGTGACTCATGACGTAATGGGGTTCCCGGTTCTCAGTGGTCAGATCTCAGTTGGAGGTGTTAGTCGGCGGAGGCCAGGTGGCTGGGGGCTTCGGTGGATTGGTGGCGCTGCACGTCCTGCAGCATGGGCGAGTAGCGGGTGAGAGAGCCCGAGGTGAAGAGGTTGTCGGAGCTGGGAAGGACGAGGTCCTTGCGGGCTGTGGTGATTTGAACGAGGCCGGTGGAGGCGGGGGCGATGTGCTGAGCATTTCCAGAGAGCAACTGCAGGCGGAGGAGCTTGTCGTAGCCGGGGACCAGGCGCTGGATCTCGTCGAGGATGGCGAAGGGATCGAAGGGGCTGAGCTTGGGTTCCATGTTATTGGCGGTGAGCCAGACGGCGTGGCGGTCGGCTTCGCCGGACGAGGCGCCGCGGGTCTGTCCCATGTCGGCGCGGAGGCCTTTGCCGAATGGAACGAGGGTGCGGATGTCGTGGCCCATGTGGTCGGCGAGACGGACGATGAGTTCGAAGTCGGAGCGGGTGCCGGCCTTGTCGGCGGCTTTGCTGACGAGTTGGAGGTCGCCGTAGCTGTTGGTGACGGAGCCTGATTTTTCGTAGAGATTGGCGGCGGGGAAGACGACGTCGGCGAGTGCGGCAGTCTCGGTGAGGAAGAGATCCTGCACGATGAGGAAGGTGGACTTCAGGGTCGAGGGGTCGATGCCGTAACGCTTCAGGGGATTAGACCCGACGACGTAGAGGGCACTGAGATTGCCGGCGGCCGCGGCGTCGAACATGGCGAGGAGGTCCAGGCCGGGGGCGTCGGCGGCGGAGTATTCGCTGGCGATGGTGGAGCCGGCGAGCGATTGGTAGCCGGGGAGGACGTCGGGGAGCAGGCCCATGTCGGAGGCGCCGCGGGAGTTGGCGTAGTCGGCGAGGAGAGCGAAGCTGGCGTTGGGCAGGGCCTTGATGAGTGAGGCGAGTTCGCCGCCGCGGAGTTCGTTGCCGATGACAACGACGAGTTTCTCTTCGGCGTGGAGAGACTTGCTGAAGTCGTTGTCCTCAGCGAGAGATTGGATGAAGGCTCCGTAGCCGAACTGGGCGACCGGGGCGAAGGCTTTGGCCTGGCGGCGGAGCTTGATCTCTTCGTGGTTGGCGACGTAGAGACGGGCCTTGTTGAGGCGGACGTTGGTGCGGATATTCCACGCGGTCAGCGGAGCCTGGTTGGTGGGGTCGCCGCCGACAAGGAGGATGGCCGGGGAGGTTGCGACGTCGCGCTGCGAGGCAAATTTGCCGGTCGTTCCTTGAAGAGTTGTGGCAAGGGTGACGAAGTCGGCCGTACGGTGGTGGTCGATGTTGTGGGTGCCGAGGACCGTGCGGGCGAACTTCTGGAGGAGATAGTTTTCCTCGTTGGTGGTGCGGTTGGAGCCGATGACGCCGATGGAGTTGGGGCCGCGCTCCTGGCGGAGGTCGCGGAGGCGCGTGCCGGCGAAGGTGAGGGCTTCTTCCCAGCTTACGGGGGTCAGTGCACCGTTCTTGCGTACGAGCGGAGAGGTGAGACGCTCGATGTTGTTGGCGAAGTCGAAGGCGTAGCGGCCCTTGTTGCAGAGGAAGTCGCCGTTCATGCCGGACTTGTCGCGGTTGTCGCCGCGGAGGATCTGGGAGCCGTCGGAGACGGAGCGGACGCCAAGGGTGGTCTTGCAGCCGTCGCCGCAGTGGGTGCAGACGGTGGCGGTGTGGTTCATCTCCCAGGGGCGGGTCTTGTAGCGGTAGGTGCCGGAGGTGAGGGCGCCGACGGGGCAGGTGTCGATGCACATGCCGCATTGCTCGCAGTCGAGTTGGGCTAGTTCGACGCCGTTCTCGATGACGCCGGAGAGTTGGGCCGGAACGTTGGGGGCGATGACGGAGCTGGAACCGCGGTTCTGGACGCCGAGGGCGAAGATGTCCATGCCTTCGCCGCACATGCGGACGCACCGATAGCAGAGGATGCAGCGGGGGCGGTCGAAGTAGACAACGGGCGACCACTTCTGCTCTTCGCGGTGGTTCTTGGGCTCTGCGTAGAAGCTCTCGGCGGCGCCGTACTTGAAGGTCATGTCCTGGAGTTCGCACTCGCCGCCAGCGTCGCAGACGGGGCAGTCGA
>JAJXYW010000044.1 GCA_021780415.1 Acidobacteriota bacterium | reverse complement strand
CGCAGTCGCAGCACGTCCAGAGCTGCTCGTTGTGGTCGAGGAGTTCGCCCCCCCTGTTGGTGTACCGGTGTTGGGTGACCTCGCTTGTTTCGGTGCCGGTGCGCGGGTCGAGTGTGATGAGGGACTCTGCTTCTGTCAGGGTCTTCTTGGTCCCGTTGGGGTAGTTCACCACGACCCTCCGAACTTCGCGGCGTTCGTACGGCATGCCTTGGCCTGGTTGTGGGTACGCTGTCGGGTACATGCCTCCCAGCATTGGGGCGGGGTACGCGGGAGCGGCCGGCTGGATGCTGGTGCCGGGAATGTTGGCTTGGAGGGCGGGGAAGGTCGTGTTGGTGGGGAGGCGTGTGGGCGTGGTCGTGGCCAGGCTCGCGATGACTTGGTTCTGTTGGGAGAAGGCGTTGCCGAGCGCGTCCTGTCGCTCTTCGATGCGGCTCATTCGTTCATCCATGTGCTTGAGTAACGCCACGAGGGTGGCCCCAACGTTTCCGTCCATGCTTACCTCCGCGTTCGGCTCGGTGGGGAATGGGTCCTCGGGGAGAGGCGGTGGCTGTTCGGCATCAGCGGTGGGGTCCGCGGTGGCTGCTGGTGCGGGGCGGGTTGGCGGCGCAAGGATGGTGGCGTAGGGGTTGTTGGGCAGGACGTTGAACTGGCCGGTCTGTTGGTACCACCACGACGCGACATCGAAGTTCGACGGCGGGTCGTAGTGGTTGGGGCACATGATGACGTGGCCTGCCGTGTGGGGCTTGTCCGGAGCGGCGGGCATTGGGAGGAAGGAATAGTGGTACGAGGATGGGTCGGTGGGCTGGAGCGTGATGACGGGGGTGTCGCGTGGCTCCTGGCGTTGGTTGGAGGCCCAAGCGCCGTTTAGCGCGTGGGTCGTCGGTGTGGGCGTGGGTTCGCCGCGGGTCTGGATGACCTGGCCGGCCGGTTTGGTCGTGAGGTTCGGCGACGGTTCGTGGTAGGCCGGGACCGGCGGGAAGGCGAGCCGCCCCGGGCTGCTCGAGGGCACCGCTGAGGCCGCGCTCTTGCGCGTGGGGCTAGGCTCGCTGACGGGTTCGTGGTGTTGGCGGGCGTGGGCGTCGCGCTTCATGGTCATAGTGTCCGGCGCCGTGCCCGGGAGACCGACCCGGCGATCGTCCGGAACTGTGGCACTGCGAAGGTTTGGTTGTGAAAGGGTTTAGAATTTTGTGGTGTGGGGATTCGGCGGTTGGACGCTCCTGGGGTGGTGAAGCGTGCCGTGGTGGGGGGCGCGGGGCGGACTGTTCGTCGGCGGGCGTTGCGGGCGTATGCGCTCGTGTATTCGGTCTTGGCCCTTGCGGAGGACGTGCTTCCTGCTGACGAGGCCATGAAGCGGGCGGTGCGTGTGCTTCTCACGCCTGAACAACGGGACGTTGAGGACCGAACGCCGCCGCTGGATGATTTTCCGTTTGGGGAGCCGGAGAGGTCGAGAGCTTCTTGTGGGTACTCGGCGTTGCGAGATGTGCTGTGGGTGCGACCGCACCAGTTCTTTCGTGATGACGAATCTCGGATGTACGGCTCGAGCATGGCCGCGGTTGTTCGGTTGTTGGAGCGCGACCGGTACCTGTGGCCGCGACTCCGGCGCTTCTTTGGAAGCCCGCGCTGGAAGGACTGGCAGACGGGTGACGTGCGCGTGTACGCTAAATCCTCGAGCGATCTCTCCGCGCGGGACCAGGCGGCGTATCGAGCGATCGCGCATGCGCACGGGCAGGCTCGGGTCCCGTATCGCGGGGCCTTGCTGGTCGGTCATGACGCTGACAAGCTGCCTGGGGTGTACGTCCTGGGCGTGCGACACCAGGAGTGGCTGGTGCAGGCGAGCTCGGAGGAGCGGTTGTGGTGGTTGCTCCAACCGCCTGACTTTGTGGCGCCACTGCTTGGAGACGTGGGGCGTGTTGACTTGTCGTTCTGCCTTCGGCAGTCTCCGTCGGTGCGAGCCTTCGTGGGGCGCGAGCGAGCGTTTCGTTCCATGGGGCGGGCGTTGCTGTCCTGGCATGAGAACCCGGTGCCAGACCCGTGGTACTGGCGTCGTCGCCAGCCCGACCGTGCCCTGTTGCCGTGCGTGGAAGAGTTTCGTTTCGGACCAGAGGTGCATCTCGCGTGCTTCTTGCCGTACACGGAGGACCCTGCCAGGGTGGTCGGGGATCTTCGCACTGCGCTCGTGGCGGCCCAACAAGACGGCGTGTTGCCCCACCGGACGACGGTGGTAGTGGTGTGCTCGTTGTCGTTAAGGGCCGCCGAGTGCGCGATTGCTGAGGTGGCTGCGGGTGACCCCGGTCTGTGTGGGAACGTACGGTTCCTCGTGGTGGATGGCCCCATGATCGAGGCGCTGGGGCGACGGTACCCGTGGGTTTGGGAGTTGGCGTTCGCGGCGATTAACCAGGAACCCGCGCCTCTCTGCTCCCCACCCTCCTTGTACGAGGAGACGCAGGTGAGGACGTTGGCGGCGCGTGCGCACAAGGCGGCGGCGCTCGCCGCGCTCCGGTCGGTGCTCGCCTTGCCCCGCTTGGAGGCGCCATCGGCCGACATCTACGCCATGGTGCACGATCTCGTTCACCTGTTGGGGCCGGACGCGTGTTGG
>JAJXYW010000210.1 GCA_021780415.1 Acidobacteriota bacterium | reverse complement strand
AGACAGCAGGCCGCCTCGATCACCCCACCTTGGTCTACCGCCTTAGCGACTCCGGCCTCTTCGCCTCGCAGCAATCCACAGACGGCGACGCACTCGCCCGGCAAATCGCAGACCCATCCGCCCTGCGCGCCGTCTGGCGCGAACCCGTCCGCCTCATCGAGCCTCAGCTCACCACCGAATACGCCAATGATCGCAATCGTTCTTCACTCAAGGCTCTCGGCGCAATCACGATTGAGGCACGGCAGAGGCACGGCCACAAGCTCCTTCTTTGGATCGGCCCCGGCTGGCCCGTGCAGGCCGGTGGCAATTCCTCCTTCGACGAGATCGTCGAGTTTTCCACGCGCCTCCGCGAAGCACGTGTCCAGCTCGACAGCATCACCGCATGGCCCGCCCCGGATGGCGCCTTCATGTACCAGAAATTCCTCACGGGTGTTCGCCTCGCCAAAGAAGCCGTGCCCGGCAACCTGTCACTTGACGTCCTCGCCACACAAAGCGGCGGAGTGGTCGTGCCGGCCGCCTCACACCTCGCCATGCTGATCCGCCAGTGCATCGAGCACGTCGACGACTTCTATACCCTCACGTTCGATCCACCCCCCACCACACGCCCAGACGACTACCAAGCTATCCAAGTCGCCGTGAACAGACCCAACCTCTCCGTTCGCACCAACCACGCCTACTACAACGAGCCCACCTTCTACGATCAGCTCGCGGCCCCACGCGAGCCCATCACTGCCGACAACCTCCAACAGACCATCGCATCTCTCCCTTCCCTTTCCGACTCCCAGGCCGCCCAGCATCTCTCCACGCTCATACTCACCAGCCGCCTCAGCCAGGCGCAGCTTGATTCCATGCTGCCCCACCTCCACGGTAGAAAATCGCGCGAAGCTCTCATCCTTCTCGCCGACCAATCCGCATTCCTCCCTCCGCCCGCCGCGAGCATTCCCTCCACGCCAGCCCCAATCCCTTCTGAGCAGCAACGCATGCTCCAGCGCACCGTCAACTACCTGCACACCACCATCCCCACCATCCCCGATCTCTTCGCAGCGCGCACCACCGTCCAATACGAAGAGCGTTCACAGCAATCCGTCTCCTGGAAGCTCGCCTCGCCCGACCAATCCCTCACAGCCGCCGCGCCCCAGTCCGTCACCGTGCTCATCCGCGATTGGAAGGAAGTCACCGAAGCGCCCACCTCTCACTCGCAAAGCCCCGCCGCGCCCACTCACAGCCTCACCACCACTGGCACCTTCGGCCCCATCCTCGCCATCGTCGCCGTCGTCGACGCCGTCGCGCCACACAGCCGCATCACATGGAGCCGTTGGGAGCTAGACGCCGCCGGCCCGCGCGCCGTCTTTCAATACATCGTCCCGCAGCCGTCCTCTCACTTTCAAACGCGCTTCTGCTGCCTCGCGAACTCCGGGGGCACGGTGCCCTTCAATCGCACGAGCGCCTACCACGGCGAAATCACTCTGGACCCGGGCAGCGGCGCCGTCCTCCGTGTCACCGCCCAGGCCGATTTTCCACCGCGCCTTCCCATCATCCGCTCCCAGATGATGGTCGAGTACGGCGCCGTCTCCATTGGCGGCCAAACCTACGTTGTCCCCCTGCACAGCGTCGCCGTGTCCCGCTTCCGCACACTCAAAATGCAGCACCAGTGGAACACTACCTTCGGCGTCTACGGGCCCTTCGCAACTGCCCTCAATAGCGTCACCTTTTCGCGCTACCACCTCTTCAGGTCCCGCCACCGCATCCTCACCGACGCGCCATCCACCCCGTGACTGCCCTTACCCGCTATAATTCCCTCATGCAGTCCACGGCCCAGCCTCGCACCCTCATCGTCGCGCCGGCCACCGCCGCGTGCGCGGCCCGTGCTGCGGCTCCGGCCGCCTAACGACTGCTCCTCCTCATCCCAAATCCCAGCCAGCCTCTCAGAAGCCATCGGTCCAAGGCCCTGGTCCCTAGTTCTTGGTCCCTCAGTCCCTCCGTCCCTTTACACTGGAGTCATCATGGAAGAGTTCAGCCGTATTCAGCGCCTCCCG
Organism: Acidobacteriota bacterium; assembly: GCA_021780415.1. The sequence goes on along the minus strand of JAJXYW010000210.1, from coordinate 564 downwards.
CCCTACGTCTTTAACATCACCGGCGAGATGAAGGTCGCCGCGCGCCGCCGCGGAGAAGACATCATCGACTTTGGCATGGGCAACCCCGACGGCGCCACGCCCAAACACATCGTTGATAAGATGATCGAAGCCGCGCAGAAGCCCGTCACTCATCGCTACTCCGTCTCCAAGGGAATCCCCCGCCTACGCAAGGCCATCTGCAACTGGTACAAGTCCCGCTACAACGTCGATCTCGACCCCGACCGCGAGGCCATCGTCACCATCGGCTCCAAAGAGGGCATCGCCCACCTCTGCCTCGCCATCCTCGACTCGCGCGACACCGTCCTCGTCCCCAACCCCAGCTACCCCATCCACATCTACGGCCCCGTCATCGCGGGAGCCCACGTCGTCAGCGTCCCCATCCACGACCAGGAGACCTTCCTCGCGCAGCTCGAAGACCTCATCCCGCGCATGACGCCGCGCCCCAAGGCGCTGATCGTCAACTTCCCGTCGAACCCCACCACCCAGTGCGTCGAGCTGCCCTTCCTCGCGCGCCTCGTCGAGCTCGCCCGCCAATACGGCTTC
>JAJXYW010000259.1 GCA_021780415.1 Acidobacteriota bacterium | reverse complement strand
CCACCAATACGGTTGAGAAGTACAGGACTAGAAAGGCAAGACTGCTGCCACCGAGCAAAAGCCTTGCAACTGTTTGGCTCTTGCTTTCGCGGGCACGCACGCCAAAGAGAACTTGCAACGGATGCCGAGCCCCTCGTGGGCGCGGCTCGCCACATATTGGGCAAACAGAACTGACAGAGTCGACTGGCTGATTGCAGGAGCGACATACCCCAACGGTCACGAGTTGCACTCTCCCTTTCAGTCAACGCCTGCGTTCAGCGGCCGGGCACAACGGGTTCACATGGTCAGCAGAGGCAAGTTCCCAAGGTAGCGGACCGCGTTCCGCAGGGACCGGTCCGCTGCAACGCGTTGTTAGGCCCAAACCTACCAATTCGAATTGCCGCCTGGCGCAGCCGCCATTTGTTGCTTCAGCTGTGCAATGGCCAGTGTTGCGTGCGCCTCCACTAGTTGGTGAAGCTCATCCCACGCCTTCTCGCGATTCCCTTTGGGGATGTTTTTGACATCGGGTGGATTCTTTGCGGTTGTAAGGAGGCCGAAATCTATCGGTGCTGCCATGCTCGAAGGAGTACCGCGGTGAACAAAGTCGGTGAACATGTACTTGAATCTACCGTCCTTGACCAGCACCTTGATATTGAACGTTACTTCACCGGCAACGAGATCACGTGCTACCAGGAAGTGTGGGACGAAATGGATGGATCCTTTGCCCGCCAAGACCCCTGCATCTTTATCTTGAACCTCAAGAACATGCTTAGAGTCCACAAAGGTATCCGCAAACCAGACCTTGGCGCGGACAAAGAGCTCACTAGCAGAAACGCCAGGTACTTCGACGACGCCCACATATTCAATAGGCTGAACCGACTCTGCGGGGGCCTGTGCCCGCACAGGGGCAAGGAGGATAAAAATAGAAAGGATGGCAGCAGCCAGGAATCGTGTAACGGGCATGGTCAGCTCCATTCTTGGGCCTAACGCATATTAGACCGACGGGATAGGCACGTCGTTTTTCGGCCTATTCTGCTAGGTTTCCGCCCATCCTGCCTTAGAAACCAGACTCCGATCATCAGCTATCCCCTGCAAAACTTACCATATTCCACTCCGGCATGATAGCCCGCGCTGTTAGCCCGCGCTGTTATGCCGCCTGCTTTAGTCCCGGTGCCCATTCTTCTCCTCGGTGGGAGTGTCCACCGCATTCGTGGACGTCCCCTCGAACAAAAGCGCGCTACCCCGGTCGTCGGCCTAAGGGGAAACGGCGCCCGCCGATGCGAGCATCGGCCGCTACAGCGAATGCCTTGCCTTCGAAGACCTCCCCCCGCCTTCGTCACCTCCTCACGGTATCGCGCTCTGGAGAGCGCTCCTACGGGGCTATAACCCGCTTCGAAGGCCCCCCCCATACGCCCTCATCACCTCATCACCTCATCACCTCATCACCCGGTCGCGCTCTGGAGAGCGCTCCTACGCGCGATGACAGATGGCGGATGACCGATGTGGGCGCTTTGCAGGAAGAAGGCACCCCGAGGGCCGATCGCCTGCATTCATCACCGATTCCAGCGTCTCGCGTCTCGCGTCTCACGCCTCGCTCCCTATTCCCCGCGCCTTTCCCCCTCAATCTCGCCGGGGACCTGGGCGGCGGGGAGGAGAACGCAGAAGGTGCTGCCCTGCTCGGAGGTCTTTTCGAGGAGGAGGTCTCCGCCGTGCTGGCGGACGTTGCCGAGGCTGACGGAGAGGCCGAGGCCGGTGCCGCGGCCCTTGTCCTTGGTGGTGAAGAAGAGTAGCGGGGGTCACATCTTGCAAGAAGAGTAGCGGGGGTCACATCTTGCAATGCCACATGGGTTCCATTTTGGCCATGTGCGGCGTAGGACCTTTTGCCCTGCCGCCCCAATGCCTTGTCTCCATCCTCTCTCTGTGCGCTCCGTGATCTCCGTGGTGACCATTCGCGCTCTGGGAAGCGCTCGTGCCTGCGCGCCGTCGGCTTCTCCGCAGTGGTTCTGGGGGCCGGTGGGCGGGCCGGGCGGGGCGGGGCTGGCGCGCCTTCTTTCTGCCGTCATCCCGAGGGCGGCTTCGACGCGGTGCCCCGGAGGGATCTCGAAGGTGGCGCCTGCCGGACCGTTGGCCGAGATTCCTCCAGGGGAGCCCGCTGCAAGAGACGCCTCGGAATGACGGCGCGGAGGGCTGGCCGTGCAGGAACGGCGGTCTTTCTTCGCAGGCCTGCCCGCGCCCTCATCACCTCATCACGTCATCGCCCGGTCGCGCTCTGGAGAGCGCTCCTACCTGCGATTACGGAGGACGGATGTGGGCGCTTTGCAGGTAGCCTCACCTCCTCATCTGCATACCCTTTCTTCTCCGTGTTCTCCGTGGTCTCCGTGGTGGGTCTTTCCTCGCGCCTCGCGTCCCATCTCGCGTCGTCCGTCTCGCGTTTTCGGGTGGGCGGCCGATGTTCAGTGCGAGGATCTCCCGGATGCGGGATGGCCGGGGGTGGACGGCCGCCCGGCGCCGAGGGGGGGCAGGGTCCAGGTGGCGCCGATGGTGGGAATCTTGCCGCCGGAGAGCTTGTCGTAGAGGGCGTCTCCGCCGGGAATGGCGAGGGTGGCCGAGCCGTCGGGGTGGA
>JAJXYW010000099.1 GCA_021780415.1 Acidobacteriota bacterium | reverse complement strand
GGAAAAGGTGCGTGGAACCCGGGTCAATGTCGAGAAGCATGTCAAGGCGCAGCCCTATCAGATGGACGGCCGCGTGTACGCCATTGACCTTTCCGGCTCTGCCTGGCTCGCCGCCACCGACGGCGGCGTCTTCACCAGCCGCGATCAGGGCGCTACCTGGCAGGGAGGCCCTGTCATGGGGGTAGCAGGCTATCTCTCCGTCACCACCCACGGCGCCCTCATGGTCGCCGCCCGGCCTGATTCCGTCGTCCTCTCCAAAGACGGTGGCCAAACCTGGTGGCCCATGAGCATTCCTACTGTCCTCACCCGTATCCATCGTGTCATCTTCTCTGGTGATGGAACCCTGTGGCTCGGCGCGCGCGAAGGCGTCTATTTCACCCGCAATAATGGCAAAACCTGGATGTGGGCCCAGAGGCTGCCCCTGGTTGACATTGACGACCTCTTTTACGACGCTGTCACCGACCGCGTCCTCGTCAGTTCCCGCGGCAGTGACTTCGTCTATGCCATGAATCCCACAACCCTCAACTGGAAGTGGTGGCAGACAGGCTACAAGCTCTCCGCCGTCCGCTCCTCCGGCAATCGCCTCCTTGCCGCCTCACTCTTTGACGGCGTCCTCCTTGAGCCGCATCCCGCCGGAGCCGAAATCGGCCAAAAGTGATGCGCCCGCGCGAACTCCGGTATCATCAAAAGAGTATGCAGGCAGATACCGCAGCTCCCCGCGCCACCCAGTCCTTTCGCACCTACGACCGCAAGCTGGAGCCCATCGCCGCCAAAGTGATGGCTCAGCAGCGGCTCGACTTTGAGGACGGCCTCGCACTCTATCGCTCCCGCGACGTGCTCGCCGTCGGCTGGCTCGCCAACCATGTTCGCGAACGCCTGCATGGCGACACCACCTTCTTCAACGTCAATCGACATATCAATCCCACCAACGTCTGCGTCGCCGCCTGCAAGCTCTGCGCCTTCGGCCGAAAGAAAGGCGATCCCCACGGCTACACCATGGCCCTCGAAGAGGCATGGCAGACCGCGGCTTCCGGCTACTCCGAGGCTGTCACCGAGTTCCACATCGTCGGTGGTCTCCACCCCGATTTACCCCTCGAATACTTCCTCGATCTCGTCCGCGGACTCAAAGAGCGCTTCCCCCAGGTTCACATCAAGGCCTTCACCATGGTCGAGGTCGCCTTCTTCGCCCGCCGCGCCAAGCTCACCATCGAGCAGACCCTCCTCAAGCTCCGCGAAGCCGGCGTCGATTCCATGCCCGGCGGCGGCGCGGAGATCTTCTCCCCGCGCGTCCGCTCCATCATCTGCGACCACAAAATCGACGGCAGCGAGTGGCTCGAGACCGCGCGCCTTGCCCACAAGCTCGGCTTTAAGTCCAACGCCACCATGCTCTACGGCCACATCGAGAGCGACGAGGACCGCGTCGATCACCTCATCAAGCTCCGCGAGGTGCAGGACGAAACAGGCGGCTTCCAGACCTTCATCGCGCTCGCCTTCCACCCGGAAAACACCCCGCTCGACCACCTGCCCGTCACCACCGGCCTCACAGACATTCGCCAGGTCGCCGTCAGCCGCCTCCTGCTCGATAACTTCCCGCACATCAAGGCCTATTGGCAGATGCTCACGCCCAAGATTGCGCAGATTGCTCTCCGCTTCGGCGCCGACGACATCGACGGCACCGTCGTCGAAGAGAAGATCTACCACGACGCCGGGGCCACCACCCCGCAGGGCATGACGCGCAAAGAGCTCAGCCGCCTCATCACCGAGGCTGGCCGCATCCCCGTCGAGCGCGACACCCTCTATCACCCCGTCACGCGCACAGAGACCAGCTTCACCGTCGCGGTATAGCGGTTACGGCAGCTCCCGCACCCAGATGTTTCTGAAGCTGATGGGCTCGCTCTTGTCTCCATGCGCCTGCAGCTTGATCGGCGCGCGGTCATACGCCTTGTAGAACGGCTTGCCGATGTACAGCGTCTCTCCCTGCAGCTCGAAGTGGTTCTCCACCAGCACGCCGTTGAAGAACACCGTCACGTACGCCGGCCGCACCACCTTGCCCGCCGCGTCAAACACCGGCGCCGTCCACGCCACGTCGTACGTCTGCCACTCGCCCGGCTTGCGCGCCGCATTGGCCAGCGGAATCGCCTGCTTGTACAGGCTCCCCACCATGCCGTTCACATACGTCTCGTTCTTGTAGTTGTCCAGCACCTGCAGCTCATAGCCCGCATCGCCCGGCCCGGTCGAGGCAAGAAACACGCCGCTGTTCCCGCGCGCCTGCCCGCTGCCCGTGATGTTCTCCGGAATCCGGAACTCGAGATGCAGTTGGTAGTTCTTGAACCGCCGCCGGGTCTCAATATTGCCCGTACCCTTGCTCACCGTCAGAATGCCATCATGCACAATCCACTGCGCCGGCGTGTGGTCCGCGGCGCTCACCCACTCGTTCTCGTTCGTTCCGTCAAACAGCACAATCGCGTCCGACGGCGCGCCGCCCGGCACGGCCGCTGGCGTCACCACCGGCGGCACGGGCTGCCACACCTCGGTCTCTTCAGGCTTGGGCTTCTCGGCGCCCTGCTGGGCAAACAGCGCAACAGCAGGCACGCAGGCAATTCC
>JAJXYW010000074.1 GCA_021780415.1 Acidobacteriota bacterium | reverse complement strand
GCTAAGCGTTGTAGCCTTCCTCTTTGAGGATGGTGTTGTAGGCGGAGAGGGTGAGGAACTCCTGAAATCTGGGAGCGTCGATGAGGTTGCGGATGAGAGTCGCGGCGAGGTTGTAGGCCTTGACGCGCGCGGGCGGAGCGTTCTCGATGGCGCGGGCCACTTCGGCATCGATGAGTTCGTCGCAGAGTTCGGCGGTGACGGGCTGGCCGGCGTGCTCGGGGTCCTGGAGTTTCGCGTTATGGTGGACCCACTGCCAGAGTTGGGCGCGGGAGATTTCAGCCGTGGCCGCATCTTCCATGAGGTTGAAGAGAGGCACGCAGCCTGTGCCGCGCATCCAGGCTTCGAGGTAGCCGAGGCCGACGGCGAGGTTGTGCTTGAGGCCGTTGAAGGTGATGGTGCCGGTGGGGATGGCGAGGAGTTCGGCGGCTGTGGCGCCGTAGTCGGGGACCTGCCGGGAGATCTGGTTGGGCTGGGGCATGACGCGGTCGAAGACTTCCTTGGCGATGGGGACCAGTCCGGGATGCGCGACCCAGGTGCCGTCGTGGCCATCGGTGGCTTCGCGCTCCTTGTCGGCGCGGACCTGGGTGATGGCGGTTTCGTTGGCGACGGGATCGGATTTGATGGGGATGAAGGCGCTCATGCCGCCGATGGCGGGTGCGTTGCGATGGTGACAGGTCTTGATGGTGAGCTTCGCGTAAGAGCGCATGAAGGGCGTGGTCATTGTGACCTGCGAGCGGTCCGGGAAGAGCAGGGTCTGGCTGGCGGAGAACTTCTTGATGAAGGAGAAGATGTAGTCCCAGCGGCCGCAGTTGAGGCCGGCGGAGTGGTTGCGGAGTTCGTAGAGGATCTCGTCCATCTCAAAGGTGGCGAGGATGGACTCGATCAGGACGGTGGCGCGGATGGAGCCCTGGGGGACGTCAAGGAGCTGCTGCGCGCGGATGAAGACGTCGTTCCAGAGGCGGGCTTCGATGTGGGACTCGAGCTTGGGGAGATAGAAGTATGGGCCGGAGCCGCGGGCTAGCAGCTCTTTGGCGTTGTGGAAGAAGTAGAGGCCGAAGTCGAAGAGGCTGCCGGACATGGGTTCGCCATCGACGAGGATGTGGCGCTCTTCGAGGTGCCAGCCGCGGGCCCGAACCATGAGGACGGCGGGCTTGTCGATGAGTTTGTAGTCCTTGCCGGTGGTGGGGTCGGAGAAGGTGATGGTGCGGCGGATGGCGTCGCGGAGATTGAGTTGGCCGTCGAGGAGATTCTCCCAGGTGGGGGTGGTGGAGTCTTCGAAGTCGCCCATGAAGACGCTGGCGCCGGAGTTGAGGGCATTGATGATCATCTTGCGGTCGACGGGGCCGGTGATCTCGACGCGACGATCCTGAAGGTCGGCGGGGAGTGGTGCGATCTTCCAGTCGGCGGCGCGGATGTTGGCGGTTTCGGGGAGGAAGTCGGGGCGCGCGCCGGCGTCGATGGCCTGCTGACGGATGATGCGTGCGGCGAGGAGTTCCTTGCGGCGGAGGTTGAACTCGCGCTGCAGCGTGACGATGAAGTCGAGGGCCTCGGGGGTGAGGATGGGGGCGTAGCGGTCGGCGAGAGGGGCGTGGAACTCTATGCCTGCGGGAAGACTCATGGGTGGGGGTCCTTTCAAGCTGTGTGGCCAGTGTAAGGCTCGTGCGGGGAGGAGTAGTCCAATTCGGGCGTGCTCCAATTTGGACGTGCGACTGCACGGACGTCGAAGATTGCTTCGATGGCCTGGGGGAGTGGGTTCGCGGGCCGGTTGTGAATGGATGCGTTCGGTGCCGAACGCGAACAGGATAGAGCGCAAAGCGATCCGAGGCAAGTGCGCGCGTTATTCGCCTAGCATGAGACGTTGTATATGGTGTGCTCGGCCGGTGCCACCATCGCAGGAGATGAGAGTGGCGCACATTTTCGGGTTGCCTTTGGCTGCTTCGAACTTGCCGGGCATGCCGGTGAGGAAGCGCTTGAGGACCAGTTCGGTTTCGACGCCGATGATGGAGTCGAAGGGGCCGGACATGCCGACGTCGGTCTGGTAGGCGGTGCCGTGGTGGAGGATGCGCTCGTCGGCGGTGGGGACGTGGGTGTGGGTGCCGAGGACGGCGGTGACGCGGCCGTCGAGATACCAGCCGAGGGCGGCCTTTTCGCTGGTGGCTTCGGCGTGGAAGTCGAGGAGGATGACCTTGGCGTTGGTGTTGCGCTCGATGAGGATGAGGAGTTCGTCAGCCTTGCGGAAGGGGTCGTCGGAGGAGGCCATGAAGACGCGGCCCTGGAGGTTGATGACGGCGTACCTGGTGCCGTTGCCGAGCTGGCCCTCATAGAGGCCGAAGCCGGGGGTGCCGTGGGCGAAGTTGGCGGGGCGGAGGATGCGGCGTCCTCGCTCATGGGAGTTGGCGGGGACGGTCATGTACTCGAAGATCTCGCGCTTGTCCCAGACGTGGTTGCCGGTGGTGATGACGTGGGCGCCGAGATCGAAGAGCTCCTCGGCGATGGAGGGCGTGATGCCGAAGCCGCCAGCGGAGTTTTCGCCGTTGATGACGAGGAGGTCGACGGCGTGGGTTTCGATGACGTGGGGGAGATGCTCGCGGACGATGTGGCGGCC
>JAJXYW010000003.1 GCA_021780415.1 Acidobacteriota bacterium | reverse complement strand
TGCGCAGAGTAGGGACGACGCGGCCGGTTTCGAGCTGGGAGAGAAAACTGGAGGAGAGGCCCGTGTGGCGGCCGAGTTCGGCCAGGCCGAGGCCGGCCTTCTGGCGCAGGGCGCGGATGCGCAGGCCAATGCGCTTTTCGGCAATCAGGGACTCGACGGCGTCGCCGCCAACCTGGACTTCGGAGTGCTCGATGAGCGCTGGCGACAGGTCTTTTTCATCAGGCAGGAGGCCTTCTTCTGGAATGGGAGGAGGAGTTGGAGCGGGCTGTTTGGCTGCGTCGATCTTGTCTCGCATGGCAATCACCGTGGACGTTCAGATTCTCTACCTACATGAGCTCGATGTACAGAGGCGATGCAGGGATGCCTCTTGATGGTACGCGCTTCCGAAACTATTGGATTTTGCCGCTACTGAGGTCGTAGACCACGATGCCGAGGTCGTTGAGGCGGTTGATGGTGGCCTCCATGTTGCGGCGGACGGCGGGCTCAGCGGAGGGTGGGGTATTGTTGGCCTCCTCGATGGCGACGACGCGGCCGTAGGGCCAGGAGGAGTCGGGAACGGCGGCGATGGCTTCGCCGAGGGAGGCGAGGCTGATATTGAGCTCCTGGCGGCGGGCATTGACGGGGCGGAACATGCCGCCGACACCAATGGGCGTGGTGTTGGCGTCGGCCAGCAGGACGTGGAGTTCCAGCATGCTGGGCTGCACGGTGAGGACGGGGTTCTGCCAACTGTCAAAGGAGTGGATGGTCATGAAGGTACTCTTGGTGGGAGCGGAGATGCGATCAAGCTGCTCGCGCTGGATTTCGAGTTCGGCGGTCTGCTGGGCACGGGCTGGCGATGAGACGAGTGATGCCGTGTGGCCATGGCAGCCAGTGAAGACGAGCAGGAGCGCTGGAAGGAGGGAGGCGGCGACGAAGGTTCGCGGGTTCAGCACAGGTACAGGATATCAAGCGCGGCAGGATGTATGCGGCGGCCGGAGGGATGGCGCGGCTGGCTATCTGGAGCGGATACGAGGGTTCAAAACAAAAGCGACGGAGCTGCCTGGCTCCGCCGCTGAAGGATGCTTGTGCTGCGTGATTTAGTGCCCGCCACCGCCGTGACCTCCGCCACCGCCACCGTGACCACCGCCACCACCGCCGTGGCCACCGCCACCACCGCCGTGGCCTCCACCACCGCCACCGCGTCCGCCACCACCGCCATGGTCGCCGCCGCCACCGCCGTGGCCGCCGCCGTAGCCGCCGTGTCCACCACCGTGGCCGCCGTAGCCACCGCGCATCTGATTACCGCCGCCATGATCGCCGTAGCCGCCCCCGCGACCGCCAAAGCCGCCTTCGCGACCGCCATATCCGTAGCCGCCGTGACCGAAGCCGCGACCTCCGTCGTCGCCACGACCATAGCCGATGCCGCGACCGTAGCCGCCGCCGAAGCCGGGACCGCCGCGGAAGCGTCCTCCTCCGTCACCACCGAAGCGATGGTCGCCCCAGCCGTGACCGTAGCCCCAGTTGGACCAGGGGCCCATACCGAGGAAGATGCCGTTGTAGAAGTAGCCCGAGCCGTAATAGCCGTAGGGGGCGCAGGCGTAGGGAGCGTAGCCGTAGTAGCCGTAGGAGCACATGGGCGGGCCGCCACCGATGTTGATGCCGATGCCGATCTGGGCCTCGGCCGCCGGTACAAGAGCCGGGGAGACCAGAGCGAGAGAGGTGAGCAACGCTGTTGCACACAGAAAAGATTTGAATCCGCGCATATGGAACCTCATGGACTACGGTTGCTGCGGTTCCGATAGGGGCATGGGATGGCGCGGTGTCCCGTGATCGCTCATCTCAGAAAGACTGCAATTGAAGATGGCGTCTGGTGAATAGGATGACAACGCGCTGGATTGGTTGTACGGCAAGGGGATTGGCGGGTAGTGGGGACGCGGTGTTTTGGTCGGTGAGAGCGCGAACGGATATGCTCGAGAGATGAGATTTGTTTTGGTGCTGGTGTGCTGCCTGACGGCCTGTACGTGTGGATTGGCGAAGGCCCAGCAGACGCCGGGCAGCCAGACGGCGGGCCAGGCTGCGACGATGACCGCAGAGGCACAGGAGTTGGCGGCACGGACGCTGAGCGGCATCGTGACCGATGGGGATGGGGCGCTGGTGCCGGGAGCGAAGGTGACGCTCCAGAGCGCGGGGGCGAGCGAGCCACGCAGCACCATGACGGGACAGGATGGACACTTCAGCTTCAGCGGCGTGGCGGCGGGAGGGTACGCGCTGACGGTGTCGGCCGCGGGGATGGAGAGCACGACGCAGACGGGAGCACTGAATGCGGATGAGTCGGAGGAGTTGCCGGCGATTGTGCTGCGGGTGGGGGCGGCGAGCGAGCAGGTGGAGGTGTCGTCGCTGAATGAGCAGGAGCTGGCGGAGATACAGATAAGGCAGGAGGAAAAGCAGCGACTGCTGGGAGTGATTCCGAACTTTTATGTGACGTACGACTGGAAGGCTGCCGCGCTGACGCCGAAGCAGAAGTTCAAGCTGGCGACGCGGGCGCTGGTGGACCCGGCGACGTTTGTGATCGTGGCGGGGTTTGCCGGGATTGAGCAGGCAAGCAATGAGTTCAGCGGCTATGGGCCGGGCTGGGCGGG
>JAJXYW010000269.1 GCA_021780415.1 Acidobacteriota bacterium | reverse complement strand
ATAAGTTGCAGTCAGATGAGGACTTAGTCTGCAATCGCGCGAAAACCCCGTCTCGCCTGATCACGGGAAACCTCTTGAAAGGCGAGAAGACGACATTTGGGAGTAATGTCCGGATTGAAGTCTGCTGAACCGGTGATTCTCGAGGCCGGAAAGGACGTATGGGGTCTCAACGGGAACAGCTTAGTCCCTAAATACCTGCCTCTTGAACCATACCGTGTGCAGAGGCGCGGGTCAATCCTTTTTTTGGGACACGGCAGGAGGTGAATACGGAAAACGGGATGTTGGGTTGGGGTTTTTGGGCTGGGGTTGGGTCAGGACCAGTAGCTGCGGTCGAGGGTGCGGTATTGGATGGCCTCGGCGATATGGGGAACGGTGATGGAGGGGGCGGCTTCGAGGTCGGCGATGGTGCGGGCAACTTTGAGGATGCGGTCGTGGGCTCGGGCGCTGAGGCCTTGCTGCTGCATGGCGCGCTCGAGGAGACGCTCGGCGTCGGTGGAGAGTTCGCAGAAGGTGCGAATCTGCTGGGTGGACATCTGGGCGTTGGCGAAGATGGCGCGGCTGGGCGCGCGGGATGAGGGCTTGGTCCGGGTGGGAGTTTCAAGGAAACGGGTGTGCTGAATCTCGCGGGCAGCGAGGACGCGGGCGCGGATTTCGGCGGAGCCTTCGGCACTGACGCCGCCGCGGAGTTCCTTGTATTGCACGGCGGGGACTTCGATGTGGATGTCGATGCGGTCGAGGAGTGGGCCGCTGACTTTGGAGACGTAACGCTGGATCATGGGCGGAGTGCACATGCACTCGCGGGACTTGTCGTTGAAGTAGCCGCAGGGGCAGGGGTTCATGGCGGCGGCGAGCATGAAGCGGGCGGGGAAGCTGAGGGACATGGCAGCGCGAGAGATGGTGACCATGCCGTCTTCGAGAGGCTGGCGGAGGACTTCGAGGACGTTGCGGGGGAACTCAGGGAGTTCGTCGAGGAAGAGGAGGCCGTTGTGGGCGAGAGAGACTTCGCCGGGGCGGGGGATCATGCCGCCGCCGATGAGCCCTGCGTCAGACACGGTGTGGTGGGGAGAGCGGAAGGGGCGATGGGTGACGAGGCCTTCGTCGCGGTTGAGGATGCCGGCGACAGAGTGGATCTTGGTGGTCTCGAGTGCCTCCTCAAAGCGCAGGGGCGTGAGGATGGAGGGGAGGCGCTTGGCGAGCATGGTTTTGCCGGAGCCGGGCGGGCCGATCATAAGAATGTTGTGGCCGCCGGCGGCGGCGACTTCGAGAGCGCGTTTGGCTACCTGCTGGCCGCGGACGTCGCGGAAGTCGGCCTGATATTCGACGGCCTCGTTGAGGAGGGCGGTGCTGTCGACGACGAGGGGTTGGGCGAAGATGCTGCCGGTCCCGGCGGAGTTGAGGAGTTGGCGGACTTCGAGAAGTGAGGTGACTGGATAGACGTTGACGCCGGAGACGACGGCGGCTTCGCGGGCGTTGGCGGCGGGGATGAGGAGATTTTTGATGCCGGCGGCGCGGGCGGCGATGGCGATGGGCAACATGCCCTGGACGGCACGGAGGGAGCCGTCGAGGCCGAGCTCGCCGACGAGCACGAAGTCGGAGATGTCTTTAATAGAGAGCGCGCCGTAGGCTCCGAGGATGCCAATGGCGATGGGGAGATCGAAGCCGGAGCCCTCTTTTTTGAGGTCGGCGGGAGCGAGGTTGATGGTGATGCGGGTGGGCGGGAGATCGAAGCCGGAGTTTTTGATGGCGGAGCGGACGCGGTCGCGGGATTCGCGGACAGCTGCGTCGGGAAGGCCGACCGTGGCGAAGGTTTCTTCCTGGGTTTTGATGCCGGAGAAGTCGACCTCTACGTCGATGATGTGAGCGTCGATTCCGTAGACGGCCGCGCTGCGAGCTTTGAAGAGCATGCCTGGTAAGTCCTTGAGGCCGTAATGGGCCAAGTGTAGCACTCAGGCAGGAACTTCGTATGTGCTGCGGATGCTCGCGATGGGGGTGGACGTCTACAATCGTTGGGACGTGAGGCGGATGCTGCGATGAATACGAGTTTGTTTGAACTGTTCAAGATTGGGATTGGGCCATCAAGTTCGCATACGGTGGGCCCGATGCGGGCGGCCCTGCGGTTTGTGCGGGAGATGGCGGCGAGGGGAGAGATGGCCGCGGTGGAGCAGATTACGGTGGATCTGTATGGGTCGCTGGCGCTGACCGGGATTGGGCATGGGACGGACCGGGCGGTGATGATGGGGCTGCTGGAGGAGTCGCCGGATACGGTGGATCTGGATGAGATTGGCGGGCGTATTGAAAAGCTGCGCGCCACAGGGATGTTGAAGTTGATGGGAGAGCATGCGGTGCGGTTCGATCCGGCGGTGGATTTGCGCTTTCGACGCGACCAGATGTATCCCGAAGCGGGGGTAGTGACGCATCCGAATGGGATGCGGTTTACGGCGATGGATACGAGTGGGAAGGTTTCGTTGGAGCAGGTGTACTACTCGGTGGGCGGCGGATTTATTTTGTCGGCGGAGGAGTTTGCTGCGGCCGATGGTGGTGCGAAAAAGCGCGATGTGCCGTATGCATTTTCAAGTGCGGATGAGTTGCTGCGCGTCGGCGAGAAGCATGGGATGACGATTGCC
>JAJXYW010000319.1 GCA_021780415.1 Acidobacteriota bacterium | reverse complement strand
CAGAGGGTGCGCTTGAGGCCGTCGGGGCCGGTGATTTTGATGAAGAGGCAGGTTTTGACGAGGATGATCGAGACGACGTAGGCGGCGATGGCGTTGGATCCGAAGACGAACCAGGGCCAGGTGGAGATGCGGAGCCAGCGTGGCCAGGGTTCGGGGCGGCGGTCGACGAGCAGCGAGAGTGCGGCGAGAGCGAGCGCTGCCCAACCGGCGGAGAGAAGGACGTAGCTGGAGGTCCAGAGGTTCTTGTTGATGGGAAACCACGGGGACCAGAGGGCTCCGGCGAGGATGCCGAGGATGCCGCCGAGGGCGAGAACGAGTTGCATGCGGCGAAGGGCGCGGCTGTTGCGGGGGCCGTGCGTTTGGCGCATCCAGAGACCGGTGAGTGCGCCGAGCAGCGTGGTGGCAACCGCCGGAAGCGTGCTGAGCAGGCCTTCGGGGTCGCGGGTTTTGAGATAGAGCGTGCCGGTGTGCAGCCAGCGCTGCGTCCAGGCCATGGCGGCGCGATCGAGCCAGGAGGTGAGGTTGAGATTCTTGTCCATGAAGGGGATGTCGCGGCCGGGGAGGCCAATGCCCGGGACCGGCACCCAGCGGAGCAGCACCCAGTAGCCGATGAGGAGCGCGGCGATGATCCCCACGAGGAGGGGGACGCGGGACGGGAGCTTCATGGTGGCGATGAGGATGAGGCCGGCGAGGAGATAACAGAGAGCGATGCGGGGGAGGACGCCGTAGAGACGCATCGTCGTCCAGTGCATGGCTGGGAAGAAGACGAGGATGTATTGCAAGAGGAGGATTTTTGCGGTGCGGAGGAAGATGTGGCCGGAGAGGGTCTTGCGGCAGTCGCCTTTGCGGGCGCGGGCGTCTAGCGAGAAGATGATGGAGGCGCCGACCAGAAAGAGGAAGGTTGGGAAGACGAGGTCGGTGAGGGTCCAGCCGTTCCAGGGGGAGTGATCGAGGGGAGCGAAGAGGTGGGCCCAGTCGCCGGGATCGTTGACCAGGATCATGAAGGCGATGGTGAGGCCGCGCAGGAGGTCTACGGAGAGGACGCGCGAAGGGCCGGTGATGGCGAGTTCGGTGAGTTCGGGAGCGGAGGCTGCTTCGGAGCCCGAGGATGGGACGGTGGTGGACATTGCAGACCATCATCTACCGAATGAGATAGATTGCGCCACAACAATCGTCAGATGGACTCAATATGCTCAGATGAAGACGGCATCGTCGACGGGGTAGCCTGCGTCTTTCCAGCCCTGAAGGCCGCCACGGAGAGGGCGAACACGGCGAATGCCCAGACGATGGAGTTCGAGCGCGACCTTGGCGCTGGTCTCTTCGCTGGGACAGGTGCAGTAGAGAACGATGTCGCGGTCGGTGGGGATGATCTGGCGACGCTGCTTGAGTTCGTCGGGACCGATGCGCAGGGCTCCGGGGAGAACGAGCGGGTCGGTGAGGACGTCGAGGGGGTGGCGGAGGTCGATGATGAAGGGGCGGTCAAGGCCTGCGGTTTCGGCGTCGTTAATCATGGCCATGAGCTGCTCGGGCTCGAGGCGCAAGCCCTCCAACTGACCGAGGAACTGGCGGCGCTTGAGCAGGCGGTAGACGACCAGGCTGAGCACCATGAAGAAGACCAGGGCGATGCCGAAGTGGCCGAGCATGGCGAAGAAGTCGCTGCTGCGGCGGGCGAGGTCACCAAAGAAGCGGCCGGCGAAGAGCCATGCGCCGGACCAGAGGAGGGAGCCGGCCATGTCATACAGGACGAAGGTGAGGTAGGGGACCTTGACCTGACCGACGATGGGTGCGGCTACGGTGCTGAGACCGGGGACGAATTTGGCGAAGAGCAGGGTGAAGGCGCCGCGCTTGCTGACTGTGCCGTGGGTGCGCTCGACGCAGGTGGCGGCCTCCAGCGAGAAACGGCAGAGGATGTTGAGGACGCGGGAGCCGAAATGGCGGCCGAGGAAGTACCAGGCCGAGTCGGCGAGGAGGCAGGCGAACAGGATGACGGGAATGGCGTAGGCGACGTGGAGCTTGTGCGCGGCGCTCATGGTGCCGACCGCGATCATGAGCGGAATACTGGGGATGGGCAGGCCGCCCTGCTCGATCAGCACCCAACCGAAGAGCAGCGCGTAGGTGTGGTGGGCCAACAAGCTCAGGGCTGAATGCATCGCCTTATCCTTTCCGCAGGTAGAGGAATCGCTTGCTCTACAGAGTAGATGATGGATTGAGCCGCGCGGTGCAGAAAGGTTGCGGTTGCAAAAACGGCCCGGACGGAGCCGGACCGTGGAGAATCGGTGCGGCGAGAGATTGAGGGGAGAGCCGAACCAGATCCTTGCATTCCCCAGACGAGGAGGCAGAGCACAGGTCTCCTGGGACGACAAAAAAGGCAGGAGGCCGAAGCCACCTGCCCTTTTCTGCGTGCAATCAGAACGCTGCGCGCGGGTTAGTTTTTGACGTGAACCGTTGGGATAACGGACATGCCGATGCGGAGGGCGAAGTCCTTGTTCTCCTGGTCGAGGTTGGTGAAGTTGATGCGGACGGGGATGCGCTGCACCACTTTGACGTAGTTGCCGGTGGCGTTCTCCGGCGGGAAGAGGCTGAGAGAGCTGCCGGTGGCGCCGCCAATCTCGCTGACTAAGCCGGTGA
>JAJXYW010000118.1 GCA_021780415.1 Acidobacteriota bacterium | reverse complement strand
CCGTCCTCCTGCCTCTCGGAAGGCAGCTCCCGCACCACCCCAACCTTGGAACCAAATCCGATTTATTGCCGTAAACCCTCTATACGTCGTGATATATTCCGGCTACTGCAATCATTCAGCACCATCCACATCGGAGGGTAGCGCGTGGCACTCACCATCTCAGGTCTCTCCAAGACCTACCCCAATGGCGTCAAGGCTCTCAAGAATCTTTCCCTCACCATCGGCAATGAAATGTTCGGCCTGCTCGGCCCCAACGGAGCCGGCAAGTCCTCGCTCATGCGCACCGTAGCCACCCTCCAGGACCCCGACTCCGGCTCCATCATCCTCGACGGCATTGACGTCCTCAAGGACAAGAACGCCGTCCGCCGTGTCCTCGGCTATCTCCCGCAGGAGTTCGGCGTCTACCCCAAAATGTCCGCCCTCGACATGCTCCACCACCTCGCCATCATGAAGGGCATCTCCAACAAAACCGAGCGCAACCAGATGGTCGACGCGCTTCTGAACCAGACCAATCTCTGGGCCGCCCGCAAAAAATCGCTCAGCACCTACTCCGGCGGCATGAAGCAGCGCTTTGGCATCGCGCAGGCCCTGCTCGCCAACCCCAAGCTCATCATCGTCGACGAGCCCACCGCCGGCCTCGATCCCGCCGAGCGCAACCGCTTCCTCAATCTCCTCAGCTCCATCGGCTCCAACGTTACCGTCATCCTCTCCACCCACATCGTCGAAGACGTACGCGAGCTCTGCCCGCGCATGGCCATCATCGCCGGCGGCGAAGTCCTTCTCGAAGGCTCACCCGCTGTCGCTCTCTCTGCGCTTGACGGCAAAATCTTCTCCAGGGTCGTCGCCACCGACGACGAACTCCGCACCCTCGAAGCCTCCTGCAACGTCATCTCCACGCATCTCGTCGGCGGCCTGCACGAGGTCCGCATCTACGCCGACACCAGTCCCGGCGCAGACTTCAAGCCCGTCGACTCCGGCCTCGAGGACGTCTACTTCCTCAACCTCGCCACTCACGCCGCCAGCCAGTCCACCACTCAGGCAGCCAACTGATTCACCTCGGGCCACCCGCATTCCAATGCAGTGATACGGAGACACAGGGTCATCTATGGCACAGTTCTGGGAATTCTTTACCTTCGAGTTAAAGCTCCGCGCGAAGAGCCTCTCCACCTACGTCTACTTCGCGCTCTGGTTCTTCCTCAGCTTCCTCTGCATCGCCGCCGAAGACTTCCTCAACACCGGCAACGACAAGGTCTTTCTCAACGGCCCCTTCGCCACCACCGTCATTTACATCATCTTCAGCTTCTTCGGCTGCATCGTTATCGCCGCACTCTTCGGCACGTCCATCCTGCGCGACTTCCAGCGCGACACCTACCAGATCATCTTCACCAAGCCCATCACCAAGTTCGCCTATCTGGGCGGCCGCTGGGCGGGTTCGTTCGTCACCACAATCCTGGTCTTCACCGGCCTCATCTTCGGCGAGGCTGCCGGAACCCTCGCCCCGTGGGCCGACCACACCCGTATCGCGCACGGCGCCTTCCACTGGTACGTCCACGCCTTCCTCCTCATCACCGTCGTTCAGATCTTTTTCCTCGGCTCGATCTTTTTCACCATCGCCGCGCTCACCCGCAAGCTCTTCGTCGTCTATCTGCAGGGTGTCGTCTTCTTCGCCGTCTACCTCATCATCAACGCCATCTTCAGCGCCACCCGCTCGCTCGAGCACTTCTGGTCCGCCATCTTCGACCCCGTCGGCCTCCGCCTCCTCGACGCCGTCACCCGCTACTGGACCCCCGTCGAGCAGAACACCCTGCAACTCCCCTGGTCCGGCGTCACTCTCTACAACCGCCTCGTCTGGACCGGCGTCGGCATCCTCAGCCTCATCGTCGTCTACGCCCTCTTTCCGCTCTCGGTCGAGACCCTCACCTCCGTCTCGCAGGGCCGCCGCGCCGCCCGCGAACGCGAAAACGATGCCATCGCCGCACGCCCCGTCCGCTCGCTCGTAGCCAGACGCCTGCCCGTCGTCCATCAGGTCTTCAGCGCCTCCACCACCCTCGCGCAATTCCTCTCGCTCACCCGCATTCGCATCAGGAACATCTTCTCCGAGCTGCCCTTCTGGGCCATCTTCTGCGTCATGGTGATGTACGCCCTGCTCCTCGGCCACTTCGCCGGCCGCGTCGAAGAAGGCAACGTCTACCCCGTCACCTTTCTCATGCTCGACGCCGTTCGCGGCAACTCCTTCATCCTCCTCCTCGTCGTCGCCACCCTCTACGCCGGCGAGCTCGTCTGGCGCGAGCGCGACACCCACTTCGACGGCATCCACGACGCGCTCCCCATGCGTGAGTCCACCGACTGGCTCTCCAAACTCGCCGCCCTCGCCGTCATCGAACTCGTTCTCCTCACCGTCGTCATGCTCTGCGGCATCCTCTCGCAGACCTTCGCCGGCTACTTCCACTTCGAGCTCATCGAATACTTCAAAGAGCTCTACATCATCGTCTTCCCGCAAGTCCTCATCTACACCCTCTTTGCCCTCTTTCTGCAGACCGTCCTCAAAAACAAGTTCATCGGCCACGGCATCGTCATCGGCAGCTTCGTGCTGCTTGCAGTCCTCTTCGCCCACGGCTGGGAGGACACGCTCTACCTC
>JAJXYW010000014.1 GCA_021780415.1 Acidobacteriota bacterium | reverse complement strand
ATCTGGAGCAAAGGGCTTGCCAGCGCCTCACTGCAGTCAACGGGCAGCATTGGCAGCACCGCGGCAACGGAGCCGGAAGATTACTACGCCCTGGGCCTGGAAAGGCAACGCGAAACCAACGATATGCGCCACCAGGCTGTTGTCTCCGCGGTCTGGAAGCCGGACTACTTTGGTCATCTCAACGCAGTTTCGCGAACCATCCTGAACGGGTGGTCGATTGCCGCAATCGTCTCTCTGCATAGCGGCAAACCCTTCACCATTACAACAGGGTCGGACGACAACTTTAACGGAGTCGCGAATGATCGTCCGAACGTTCTTCCCGGCCAAACAGAGCACTTGATTCCCTACACGCGATCTGTTGGGACCGCATCTACGCAAAAGTGGTTCAATACGGCGGCGTACTGTCGCAATGGCGCCGTTGGATGTCCTGCAGGCGCTGGGCCGTCCGGTCTGGATGGAACGGTGAGAGCCAACTCCCTGGATTCACCGGGATACCGTGATGTCGACGCGTCGATCTTTCGCGATTTCACCATCCACGGGCGTGTGAAGTTTCAATTTCGCGGCGAGGCAACGAATGTGTTCAACATGGTGAACCTGAACGCTCCTGCCGGCACGCTCAACAGCGGAACCTTTGGCACCATCACGAGCGCATCTCCCATGCGATTCATTCAGCTTGGGGGGCGACTGCTTTTTTAGCAAGTCACTCGTCCACTGTTCAGTGTTTGATCGGATGCGGAGCAAGAGTTACTGACCGGGTGAGAAAGCTGCAGGGTAGCTTCCGAATAGCCGACATGCCAGCTCAATCAGCGCTTCGAGTGATGGGCCTTGCGCCTTCGCCACAATTGGCCTGGCGCAGGTGGAGCGCTTCGTGGTTGCAAGCTCCAGGCGCAGACGCTCGCTGCGGGCTTCGCCCTGTCCATGCTTCGAGGTCCAGAATGACCCATCGGGGGGATGAGGCCGCCGCTTAGGGTGGATCTCGAAATGCCCTGAACGCATGGGCTGAGCGAGTGCCTGCGCGCTAGGAATCGATTTTGCTGGAGCGGGTTTGGGCGATGTCGGGGCCGAGGAGTTCCTGGGCGTTGGCTTCGGGCTCGTCGGGGATGGGAGCCTCGGTGCGCGGGTGTTCGATGTCAAGGTGGTTGCGGATGAGGCCCTCCTTGAGGATGGCGAACGCTTCTTCGGGAGTGTCGGCGAACTGGAAGAGGTCGAGGTCCTTGAGGGCGATGGTGCCCTTTTCGGCGAGCATTTCGAGGTTGATGACGTTCTTCCAGTAGCTGGAGCCGTAGATGACGATGGTGATGGGTTTGGAGAGCTTGTGGGTCTGGTCAAGGGTGAGGAGTTCGAACATTTCGTCGAGCGTGCCGAAGCCGCCGGGAAAGACGACGAGGGCCTTGGCAAGGTAGGCGAACCAGAACTTGCGCATGAAGAAGTAGTGGAAGTTGAGGTTGAGGGCGGGGGTGATGTAGGGGTTGGGGAGCTGTTCAAAAGGGAGCTTGATGTTGAGGCCGATGGTCTTGCCGCCGGCCTCGTGGGCGCCGCGGTTGGCGGCTTCCATGATGCCGGGACCGCCGCCGGAGGTGATGACGAAACGGTGGCGGCGGCCGGGGAGGGTGCGGGTCCACTGGGTCATGAGGCGGGCGAGGGTGCGGGCATCCTCGTAATAGCGGGCCATCTCGACGGCGGCTTCGGCGCGGCGGTGGCGGAGCTCGGAGGATTCGCCGTCGCGGGCGGGCTGCTCGTCTTCGGGGGCGGGCTGCGCGGAGCCGGTGTTATCGAGGAGTTCGAGCTGCTGGCTGGCGACGTCGAGGGCGCGGAAGCGGGCGGAGCCGAAGAAGACGACGGTGTCCTGAATGCGCTCGCGGCGGAAACGGGCCATGGGCTCGTTGTACTCGGCGAGGATGCGGAGGGTGCGGGCGTCGGGGGAGTTGAGGAAGTCGGGGTTCTCGTAGGCGAGAGGCGCGTTGTCGAGGGGCGTGGGGGCGGGCTTGGTGGCAGTGGTGTCGTCAGGCATGGGGCGGTCGCTTTCGTTAGGCGCGATGATCGCGGTAGTGGAGGATTTCGCTGATGCCGATCCAGATGTCGAGCAAGCCGAGGCCGGAGACGACACCGCGGACCCAGCCCTTGCCGATGATGGTATCGAGCGTGGGGTGGGCGAGCAGCCAGGCGTTGTGGTCCCAGTAGCGCGGCGACCAGGGAAGCACGGCGAGCAGGCCGCCGATGTAGAAGCAGAAGAGGACCAGGACAATGAGGCTCATGCGCTGCAGCCAGATGGGCGCAACGGGGGGAGCCTGCTGCGCGGGAGCTTGCGGCGCGCGGGGGGCGCGGGGAGATTGCGCGTCCATGGGAGATTGCGCGTCCATCAGTTTTGGCTCGTGCTGCACTGCCATCGTCTCCTAACGTTAGCAGGGTCCTGCGCGGACGGCGAGTGTCCGGCGCAGACGGCAGGAGACAAAAGCGATTTGCCGGCGGCGAGGGTGAGGGTGGGAAGGTCGCGTTGGTGGGGTAGGTTTTAGCTTTTAGCTTTTAGCTTCTAGCTTCTAGCTTTTAGCTGGAGGCAAGAACGGACGCTCGCGTTGCGAGCTGGAAGCAGGTTCTTCGCTTCGCTCAGAATGACAGACAGAAAGGCAAAGGCAAAGGCAA
>JAJXYW010000223.1 GCA_021780415.1 Acidobacteriota bacterium | reverse complement strand
ATCATGATTCGATTGTATCCGCTAGAGCGCAAACCCCGAATTTCACCGCACTCTCAGCACGGTTTTGCGTTGCAGCGCTCGCGTTCCGCAGCTTCGAAGCGTTGCCCGGGGGCTAAGACGCGGGGGCGGGCTGGATGATGATCTCGCGGGTGTGTGTGGCGGCGCGAATCTCAGGGGTGCTGCCGTCGTTGAGAATGACCTCGGTGGGTGGGGCTTCGACGATGACCCGGGTGGAGACGTTGGAGAAGCCGGGGATGTGGAGGCGGGTGGTGCTGGTGAAGCTGGCCGAGAGGACGGTGAGGGGAACATCCACGGCGGGGGCCCCGTCGTTGTGGACGGTGACGGAGACCAGCCAGCCGGCGTCGTGACCTTTGCCGGCGGGGAGCAGGCGGGGCTCAACGGCGACGATGGAGAGGTCGGGGAGGCCACGGTCGCGGAGCACCCAGTCGGAGAAGAACCAGCCGAGGTCTTTGCCGCTGATCTTTTCGAGGAGCTTCTCGAAGGTGACGGCCTGGACGGTGGGGTTCTCGTGGGAGAACGGCTGGGTGCGCCATTGGGTGAGGGCCTGCTGGAGCGGCGCGTCGCCGGCGATGCCGCGGAGCATCCACCAGACGGCGGCGGCCTTGCGGCGGTAGTAGAGCTCGTCGGTGGCGGAGACGAGGGGCTGGCCAGCGGGTGCGGAGGGGGCATCGGCGGCCTGCTGGGAGTCGAAGCCAACTTCGGCGATGTTGAGCGGCTGGATGAGGTTGTTGAGGGCGAGAATGGCAGCGGGGCGGCCATCGGTCTGCTCGACCCAGAGGAGGTCGACGAACTGGGCGAGGCCTTCGTCGAACCAGGGCTGGCCGGTCTGGACCCAGGCGTGGGCGAGGGAGTGGGCGAGCGCGGGGCTGGATTTAGTGGACGCCAACAGGTGCAGGGGGGCAACGAGGAGAGCGCCGTCCTGGAAGGGGTCTCCGGGGTGATGGAGGAGGGTGAGGGGGGTGAGCGGGAGGGGGCCGAACCAGGTCTGGAGCAGGGGCGCGATGCGCTCGGCGGAGGCGGTGAGGTGCGCGAGATCGGTGGGGTCGGCGGTTTCGACGGAGAGTAGGTCGGCGGTGTTGGGTTGGGAGGCGGATTCCGGGAGAGGCGCGGCGGCGATTTCGGGGAGCTGGACGACGAAGAGGCTGGGTTGGCGGAAGCCGAGGGGCTGGGCGGGAAAGTTGGCGGTGGCGATGCCGGACGCGTCGGCGAGAGGGGCGTTGGGGTTGTCGGAGAAGGCGGTGAGGGGCTGGCGGCGGGTGCAGAAGTAGGCAGCGGTGGGCGGGGGGCCGTGGTACTCGACGGCGAGGCGGAGATGGATGGTGGCGAACTGCTCGGCGAGACGCTGCTGACCAATGGCCTGGAAGAGGGTTGCGCCCTCGCCGAGGAAGAGCTGCGGGCTGGCGACGGGATACCAGAGGACGTTGCCGAAGCCGCGGAGGGCGACGTCGAGGGTGCTCGATGGGGATACTGCGGAGGCGTCCGAGCTGCTGCTGTTGCTGGAGGATGCGGCGGCGGTGGGGCCGATGGCGTCCCAATCGGTGGTGAGGGCCTGGGTGGCGGAGGCGCCGAGGCGTTCGAGACGCGCGCCGCTGGCGGGGAGGGTGCCGGAGTAGACGGTGTCGAGGGTGAGGGTGGCGCCGGGAGCGAGGGGGCTGGGGAGGTCGAGGATAGCTTCGGAGGCTTTGCCGGTGTGGTCGGCGTCGGTGTCGATGAGGTGCTGGGTGAGGGGGAGCGGGGTGGAGCCGGTGGGGGCAAGAAGGCTGGCGCTGGCCCAGGTGAGCGAGGAGGAGATTTGCAGGGCGATGCGGGCGAGCGGCTGGGCTCCGATGTTGCGGAGGGTGAGACGGGCGCGGAGGGTGAGGTGCGAGGTGTCAGGGGCGAGGCGGGCGTCGAGGTCGTAGGCGGTGAAGAGGATGGAGGAGCGCTGGGCGTCGGTGAGGACGGGGCCGGTGGGCTCGTGGCCGGGAGTGACGGCTTCGGGGGGTGCGGGCGTGTCGGCGTCGGGAGTGGGGGGTGGGGTGCCGTGGCTCTGGAAGAGGACTTCGCCGTGCGGAGGGGTGGGTTGGGGCTTGGTGGGGGTTTGGGCTGGCGCGGTCAGGCTCGCGAGCAGGAGGGCGAGCGGGAGGCGGCGAGCGAGGGGATGGGATGGCAAGGGGTGCGACTCCGGTGATGCGGGTGGGGTGCGGGCGGGAAGCAGGTTCCTCGCTTCGCTCGGAATGACAGACAGAAAAGCAAGAGCAAATACAACGACAACAGCAACAGCAACGACAACAGCAACAGCAAGGGCAAGTGCAACAGCAACTACAGGGGTCCTTCGCTTCGCTCAGGATGACGATACATATGAGGGTGGATCAACGTGATGATGGACATGGGTTGCGTCAGAATGATGAGGTTGCGCAGGGTTTCGGGCGGTCAGGAGCCGAGGCCTTTGCGAGGCTTTGGGGGTTTAGACTCTGGCGGCGTCAGATGGGTGCTGGAGGCGGTCCGGCGCTGGCGCATGGCCTCGTACATGACGACGGCGCCGGCTACTGAGACGTTGAGCGAGCTGACGCTGCCCGCCATGGGGATGCGCAGGAGGTGGTCGCAGGTGCGCTTGACCAGATCGTGGAGGCCGGAGCCTTCGCTGCCGAG
>JAJXYW010000009.1 GCA_021780415.1 Acidobacteriota bacterium | reverse complement strand
ACACACCCGACCAAACAAGCCAACAAGCTCACCGAGGGGACCGGCGCTTGCCGGCAGGATCACGAACGCCTCAAGACCATGGTCCAGCAGCGGCTGGTAGCGGATGATGTTCTGGCGGAACAAACCCGCGCCGACAAGCAACTCGTGCGCGTGCCGCACGTACCGCTTCCCATTCACGGGCCACCGCCTCGTCCCGCGAGGAAAGAAGCGCCAGACCAAGGGGCCAAGACGCTCGTACGCGCGACGCCACACCTCCTGCAAGCTGCAACGCTCCTCCACCGCCTCGAAGACCGCAGGGACCACGAACGGGTACGAGCGCAACAACCCCTGCTGCTCAGTCGACGCCCGGAAGAATCCGTCCCGCAACGCCTCCACCGGAGCTCGCTGGGCACGAAGGCGACCGTGCCCATCAAGACACTCCACCAAGCGACCGAAGGACTGCCACCCATCACCAGCGAACACGATGGTGCTCGCGTCCGCCCAACCATCACCAACCAACGCCCGCACGAGGCTCTCAAACGCGACCACGGCACCCGTTGGGATGGCGCAGTGCAGGTACAAGCCAGGGCGCTCCAAACCGTGGTTCACCCAGGCCGCGGCGAGCACGACGGGCAAGGCCACCCACCGCTCACTCGCACCGTCGAGAAACACGTGCGCGTGCACCAGACCCAGGGCGCTCAGGCTCACACTCGGGAAGTACTGGAGGCGCGACCCCAACGAACGCTGCCACCGGTACACGGTCCGCTCCCGCACCACGCCCGGCAAGCCGTCCAAGACGGTCGGCCCAACGGGTCGTGGCGCGTCGTGCACTGCCTGGAGGTACGCGAGAACCTGCGGCGAAAACGGACCCACCATAGTTTTCGACACGAAGGAGTGTCAACCGGCTTTAAAGCGCGCGTGACCACTCAGGACAAGAAACGGACACGCGCCCTATATGTACCCACACCACCAGGAGTGGAGAGCATGTGGCCCTTCCACCAAACCCCAACCGCACGACTCCAACACCGACTCCTGCGCCGACTCCGGTACGCGTACCTCATCACCGAGGATCTTCCCAGCCACCAACTCGCCAACGACAACCTCCACCTCCTCGGCAAAGCCAGCCAACAAAGCGCTGACGACGAAGTCCTCTACGAACACTGGGTCGGCACCCCCATGCCACCAGCACTCCACAAGGCGACAAGCCTCGAGCGCAAAGCATGGGACGCCCTCCTGCACAAGACGCACGACCTCGTCACCCAAGGCTACTACCCCGACGCGTACCAACAGGAAGCCGAAACGCTCCAACCCATCAGCCACGCCCTCCAAGAACTCCTCCACTACCAGCTCACCATGGTCACGCACCCCGAGCGACCAAACGACGACCACCTCCTGCGCGCCATCACGTCGCGCCTCGACCTATGACCCCCGACGAGCCGTGGGCGATCACCCTGTACAAACGGTACGTGGAACTCTACGGGGAACCCATCGACCAACCCATCAACCCACCACACGATCACAAGGACATCGCCTAAAACACACACTCCCAAGGAACCGGGGAGAGAAGGTGGGGGCTCACCGGCCCGCCCGCACAACGCGGGCACCAAAGGCCGGCCCCCCACCCATCCCATATCACGAGCAACAAAACCACGCCCCAGTCAACAAGGGGCGGTACAACGGAGGTGGTTCGCGTGCTTGAACACGACAAGATCTACAACCAAGACTGTTTCACCGCCAGCACCCAACTCGACGACCAAAGCGTGGACGTCACCATCACAGACCCACCATACCCGAACCGACTCAACCTCTTCCCGGACGCCATGGTGGACGGCCTCGCCATGCTCTACCTCGCGTGCAAGAAAACCAAGAAGTACGTCGTCTTCTTCTGGAACCCCTTCGACGTCCCCATGCCACCACCAGGCTGGCACGAAGTCGCCCGCCACGTGTGGCACAAGCCAGACACGAAAAGCATCACGCACTACGAAAGCATCGTGGTCTGGAGCCGCGAACCCAAAGCGCGCGTGAGCAGAGTGTGGAGCATCCCCATCCTGGACTACCGAAGCCTGCGCGACTGGAAACCACACCCAACACAAAAACCCGTGCGCCTCATCCGGTACCTCCTCGAGCAGTACACGAACGAAGAAGACCTCGTCCTCGACCCCTTCATCGGCAGCGGCACCACCGCCGTCGCCTGCAAATACATGAAACGACACTACCTCGGCTTCGAAAGCGACCCCAAATACGCACAAATAGCCCAAGAACGACTCACCACCAACACGTGGAAGAAAGAAGAACCAACACCAGCCGGCCCAATCCCACCAAGCGACGGCCTCGACGAACCAATCATCACAGAAGAACCAACACCCAAACCACGAGCACCAACGAAGCCCAGCAGAAAGCGGGAGCGAAAGTAGCAGCCACGCCACCGACTTTCGCCTAACAGCCCTCAGCAACCCAGAGCCATCCCAATCGCTCGTCGTGTCGCTTATCGGGTGAAATCGCTGAGGCCGTCTTGGTGTTGAGGCGGGACGGGTCGGCTGGCCCTTGGTTGCGGGGCAGGGCGGCGGCGCTCTTCCTCGGTACCTCGTTTCGCTTCCATCATGGCGACTTCGATCTCCTCCGCCGGGCAGTCGTCCTCGAGCGCAGCGAAGATGTGCTGTTTGGGGATCGTCTCAATGGGGACGAAGTAGCGCGTGCCGACGCGGTCGAGGACCCGGGCAATCTCCTCGTAGCTGAGTGCGACGAACGCTTTCTCCAAGGGGGTTGGCTTCCACCAAGGGATTCGTGATTCCATCTCCCCCGGGAGGAGGTTCACACCCTTATAGCTTTCGCTTCACCACTGCCCCCAACGGCAGCATCGTTACAACCATCTCATGATGGAGGTCATCGAACGCCTGCAACAGCGCATCACCACTGAGCGGAGGGGTATGCCGCCTCGCAGCCTTCGCGGCGGCCCGGAACTCGGCGAGCAGAAGTCGGCTATCGAGAAGGAACGTCGGCTACACTAGGCCGTATCCCCACGCACCTGGTATGCGGCAAGCGAATCCCGCTGCAGCCCCGCGTCGGAACCGGCGCAGAATAGCGGGAGGACGCTGCCTCGGCGGCGACGAGAGCCGTCGCCATCTCACACCTTGGACTGCCACTCATTCCTGGGGCGCGAGTTGCTGCTGCCCGGCGTCCCGTCGCTGGCTACCCACTGAGCAGATATGCCGAAGAGGGCACTCTGAACACCGGCGGTACACACAACCTCGCGAACCGATGAGCCACAGCGCACGATCGACGTCCAGCCACGAGACACGCTCCTCTCGGCACGCATCCCGCAGCACGCGCTGTACTTGTGGGACGCATGCACGGAAGAGACGTTCGTCTAGGGGCGCATCTACCCGGTCCAGCACCCCTGTATAGAAGGCGATTCGGGCATCGTGAACGTCAACAGGAACCAGGACCTCAGCTTCGCCGCGAACGTCAGCAAGGCCCAATCCGATTGCAGCCCGCAGAAGCATACCTCCTGTTTTTGGGCCGTAGCCACGAAACGCGCAAATTCGTGTAAGAAGTTGCGACGCCGTCGATGAGCTTCGGAAGACGCACTCTGGTTCGGCGTGATAGTCCGTGAGGAGACTCTGAGCGTTCAGGTACCAACAACGAGCCGCTTCACGCGGATATCGCGCGCCCAAACGCTCCCCGGTAGCGTGAATCAGGGACGGATCGTCAGGCCCCGCGAAGCGACTCACAACGCTGCGTGCCGAGAAGAGCCAAGGCGTCTCGCCGTACATGTCTTTCGCCCGGCAATAGAGATCTCTCGATCGCACCCCGTGGTCATGGCACACGACGAAGAAAAGGAAAGCCGCGTGCTCGCGTGAACCTGCCGCCGCCCCTCTAGGGATCTGATTCTCCACCAGGTCATCTCTCTCAGCGAGGATCCCCTCAGCGTGACTGAACGCTCCAGCTAGCAGGTGCGCGATCTCCCTGGCTCGCGCCTGATTTGTAGGCACTCTCATGAAAAGAACTCCTTGAATGACGCTCTGATCTGTGCCGCAACCTCGCCGGCTACTTGCCCGACGGGAGGTGCACCGTCAATTGTGATCCACCCCTCCCGAGCAGCCCGTGCTTGATACAAGGCACTTACCTTCCGCAGGAACGCTGCGTCGTACACAGTTGCCCGCTCGCGGGTCCGAGCTCTTGCCTGTTCAACGTCCAAGGAAAGGAGAACCGTGAGATCAGGTCGAGGGAAGATCGCGTTCACAGTCTCCACGTACTGCAACGTTAGCCCATCCGACGAATACGGTAGCTCTGCCTCTCTGTAGACGAGTGCTGAGGCTACGTAACGGTCCCACACGATAAGTGCCCCATCCCTGGACGACTTCGGCACCTTTGCCGCCAGGGTCCAGGCTCGATCGGCGGCAAACACAAGCGTCTTCACTATCGGTGTCATGGTCGCCAACGACTCATCGCGGAGTACATGTGCCAGCGGCGACTGCTTCTCGCCAGCCAGGATGGCGGGTGCCCCCCACGCGCGCAGCAACTCCACGGTCTGCTCAGCGACAGCGGTCTTGCCGCTACCATCAATACCCTCGATCGCGACAACGTGCCACTTCTCTAGTGCAGAACAAGGTTCCATTGCACGAATGCCCTCCGATCGATGAGTGGGAACCGGAACCGCCGGCACGCCTTCATAATCAGGTCGGCGTCGAGGTGTGACAACAGCCCGGCCACCGGCAGGGGGAAATCGAAACCTGCACCCACGCCGAAGATCGTCAGAAAGCACGAGAGGTCCTCCGGGGATTTAAAGGTTACGGAAGGCATGAAGAGCGAACAGGATGTAGTCTCAAAGCCAGTGGCTGCAGCCATCGCCGCGAGCGCCGCAGGGTTGAGCCGGGGGTCAGGCGCACCGACGGGAGCCGCCAGTTCTTGCCGCAAGAGGCGGCCCAAATGCGAGAGGTCAAATGCTGAGAGGTCGACAATCAGGAGTTCGCCACCAACCCGGAGCAGACCGCTGACCCACCTGAACCACCCGCTCTTCTCCCTAATATCGTGAAGCGCGAAGGTGGTGACAATTGTGTCGAATCCCTGTGCAGCCGCAGCCTCGTCAACGACCGTTTTGGACGAAGTAAACCGCAACCGCCGGCGGCCATCCCGAAGGTTCTTAGCCGCGAGAATCATCTCCTCGGCGGGATCAAACCCTAGGACGTCAGCCTCAGGGATGTGGTCGGCAATTCTCGCTGCGACGCGACCTGTGCCGCAGCCGACCTCAAGGATGTTCGTGCGGTGCAAGCTCCCCAGGGCATCTTCGATGCAGTCGGGTGTTGTCCAGCGCGGCTCGTACCAGGACTCAAGCTGGTCCACGAAATCGTCGTACATGCTTGCGACTTGATCGAAGTGGACAGCAGACTCCCGTGGGGCCGCTGAAAGTTCCGCCAACGCCCCTGCGAGCTCTTCAACGGACGAAAAGACACCGCCCACGCGCTCGATGGCACCGATGACAAACGGATTCTTGTAGATTCGCCCCTCACCCTGGCGAAACTGCCGCATGTCCGTCAAGAGTGCCAGTACCGGGATGCCGGCTGCATAGGCGAGGCCTATTTCGCATGCTACGCCGGAGTCGATGGTCTCTTGGTCCAAACACGCTACCAGGAAGTCGCAGGAGAGCAGTTCGGTAGCATCGGCCCTGAAAATCACCTCCGGGGTAGGGGCATTTTGAGCGTTTGCAGCCCCCGCCTGAGGCAGTAAGACATCATGTCCTGATGCCCGGAGGACGCCAGCGCACGCTTCATTGAAGCGACGATCCGCGGCGCTGAACAGCGCGTTCGCCCAGTAGACGCGAGCCATCAGCCTCCCCTTCCGTTGTCGCCCGTTCCCGAGTCGTCGCCGGCCGTAGGATACCGTCACGGGAGACGCGAAGGAAGGGGACGGACCAGCCGGTCCCCATCTCTCGAGGGCCACGGTCATTCAGTCGGCCGCTTCGGGTGCCCAGCGGGAAGCGCAGAACGCCCCCCAGTTGTACCCCGCTCGCCCCCAATGGTCCCCATAGTGGGGTCGGCGGCCCCTCGTCTCCATGGTGCTGAGGAATCTGTTGCCCGGTCCGCTTCGCCACAGCGCTGGGCTAAGCGCGTATACTGCGGCACGGTGAACAAGAAGTGCACCAGCGAAACGTTTAAGTCTCAGAAGCCCTTGCCCTTGTCGCGTAGCCGCGCTGGCCGGCAAGAAGAGGAGGTGTGCAATGACCGCATGGAAACTGCCGCCAAGAGCAAAGGTGTACGAGGCTCTGAGCGCTGTTGCTGACGACCGGGTTCACCTCTTGACGGAGACCGCGGCGGACGTGACCTCGTCCGCGCGCGACAAGACCTATCGCGTGGAGTGGTCGCTGGACCGGCGCCAGTTCGCCTCAAACGACAACGCCTCCTTCTGGCAGGGGTACATTGGATATCCGATCATCGCCGCCCTCCTCGAGCTCAGAGTCTTGCAAGCCCCAGCAGGAGCATTCGATCATCTCGCGGGCATCGAGTGGAAGAAGCTCAATAAGCAGTTCAAGAACGACTACGACAAGGCCGTCGATCACGTGCTCAGCCAACTCGAGGAAGGGGAAGCAGCGGCGATCCGGACCAGTGCCAACGACATCTACGAGCAGCTCAACGGCCTCCATCTCGAACGGCTGGCCTCCAGCCTGCGGCCACCAAAGGCTTAAGGGCCATGCCGGAAAGAGCCAGGGCGTTCATCGCATCATCCCGCGAACAACTCGAACTCGCCCACGCCGTCCAGGAAGAGCTCGAAGCCGACTTCGAAACCCAAGTCTGGGACCAGGACACGTTCGGGCTGTCGGAATACCCCCTCGACGCCCTCCTCAGCGTTCTGCACGCGTGCGACATCGGTATCTTCATCCTGGCGGCGGACGATATCACGACAATGCGGGGCAAACCCCACCCCGTGCCGCGCGACAACGTCCTCTTCGAACTTGGGCTCTTCGCCGGTGGCCTGGGCAGGGAACGATGCTTCCTCCTCGTGCCACGCTCCAAGAAGGACCTCCACTTACCCAGCGATCTCAACGGCGTCACGACCGCGCAATACGACGACAGACGCTCCGACGAGAACCTCCGCGCGGCACTGGGGCCTGCATGCAACAAGATTCGCAAGGCAGTCCGAAAGCGCTCGGCCACGTTGCCCGCAACGGTCACCGCGTCGCTCTTCAACCAGCTGGCCGAGGAGTTCGAACAACGCATCAGCACAGCAAGGCACATCACGCTCAGTTTCATCCACAGCCGGCGGTGGCGCGAGAACCACAACGACGCCCTCCAAGCATTTCTCGACAGAGACGGTACAAGGCTCGTCGTCTTCCTCCCTGATCTTGAGAACCAGGAGCTGATCCGTGCGCTCCAGTCGCACTTCGACGACGGGCCGTTCATTCCTTCCTTCGTCGCGGACGCGTACCGCTACTTTGCCGGGCTCAAGCAGGCACACCAGAAACAGGTCACGGTTCGGCTCTTTCAACTGTACCCAACATACACCCTGTATCAATTCGACGACACCTGCATCCTAGTCCTCTACCCGACGACAGCGATGCGCAGGACCGTCCCTACCTTCCACTTCACGACCACCTCACCGTTCGGTACGTTCGTCACCGCCGACACCCAATGCTTGCTGACAGAATCCCACGAGGCCACGGCCGAAGCGCTGCTCGCAACAGCAGCGAACCACATACAGGAGCCGCCAAAGGTCCGGTGAACCGTGCGCCTCATCCGGTACCTCCTCGAGCAGTACACGAACGAAGAAGACCTCGTTCTCGACCCCTTCATCGGGAGCGGCACCACCGCCGTCGCGTGCAAATACATGAAACGGCACTACCTCGGCTTCGAAATCGACCCCAAATTCGCACAAATCGCCCAAGAACGACTCACCACCAAAGCATGGAAGCAGGAAGCAACAGCGCCAGCCCCTACCACCACACCAAGCGACGGCCTCGACGAACCAATCATCACGGACGAACCAACACCCAAACCACGAGCACCAACGAAGACAGCGAAGAAGAAGGGCAAGTAGGCACTCAGGCCACGCGCTCGCCCAGGAGCCCATCTCACCTGACCCTGTGGACGGCCAGTGGTAAAGTCATGGGCGATGGGCGTCAACGACACAACCGCGGATTTCGGCGAGCGTCAAGCCCGGACTCAGCTTGAGCAGGCGCTATCTGGACATGGCGTGCAGTTTCAGGGGACAGCGGACCAGAAACTCGATCTCATCGTCCAGTTCCATGGCCCGGATCCGGCGAGGAGTCTCCTGTACCTCGGGGTCCAGGTGAAGACCGGCTGGTCGTACGTCCGGCACGTCGGCCCCCACCGGATCTTCTTGAAAGCCAACCCCGAGGACCTGAAGGTCTGGAAACGCAGCAACCTGCCGGTCGCCCTGATCTGGGTCAACCCCGACACGGCGGAGTGCCACTGGACACAGATCACCGACAAGACCCAACCGCAGTACCTCTCCGTCTCCAGACGCGCCAAGGTTAGTCCAGCTCTTGCCTACGAATTCGCCGCCAGGCTCATTTCGCTTCGGCCCACGTCGGAAGACGGCCGCGTCACCTCGCTGCATTCCGGCCTGTCATTCGGGTTGCGACAAGTCGCAAAGAACTACTATAGGAACGCCCTATTGGGGAAGAAGCTCGCTCACCCCATCCTCGGCGACGTGAGCGTGAGCTGGAGGGGTTGGCGACACCTCACAAGGGCGGGTCGGTCCAAGAGCTTCATCGCGCAGTCCTTGCTCCTCCTCCCCTCCGTGAAATGGGTGTCTGAGCATCCGACAGTCTTCCGCGGCGTCCGCCGCCTGCCACCGACCTCCCGAGGCGAATGGACCACCGAGCGTCGGCTCTTCCTGTTCGACACCACCCGAGTCGTTCTTCCCGGATCGACCCCGAGAACAATCCGCACTGTCTTCCGGGAGCGGGTGTCTTTCCCTACGGACTGGCTGACGAGGGCGAGATACCACCTGGATGTCCGCAGGGAAGCGGCCTTCGAGAGTGTGTATGAAAAGAAAGAACAAGAGCGAGATCCCACCCGGCGGTAACCTTCCCGCGCCCGGTCCGAAGAGCGAGCGCCCTGGAAAACGAAACGAGACGGTTAACTGGCCACAGGGCAGGACCCCGCTGCACCAACCAGTACACCAACCCGGCGCCCTGGTCAAGTGCAAGACCTCGTCGGCGGTCGCCCGCTCGACCCCCATCAGGATGTCGCCCCGCGGCCTCCGACAGAGCACAGCGTCCCGCGGTCACCGCCAGCATTTCGCCGAACTGGGAGCCGCTTGCGGCGCCTGACCCCCCACCGCCAACGAGTGTCACGTGCCTTGCGCCTAACACCACTGCCCCCGCAGCGGCGCAACCATTAAGTACCAGCGCGCTCCAACCGCCACCGCAGCAACGGTACCAACACTCCAACGAGCCCGGACCCGAACCCAAAGCAGCGAGCCAAACACCAACCCTTGAGCGTCGGCGTTCTGCGTTTTGTCGTACGCCTGTGTCGTCGTGAGGGGTGGCAGATGGCGTACCGCCGAGGGTTCGGCGGTGGGCTTTTCGCTCGACGGCGTTGTCGTCGAGCGGGTCTCCCCGAGGTCGACCGCCGTGGGGCGGCGGCAGGCACGCGTGCCACTGGTGGCCCTCGGGTTGTCAGGTGCTGTTTATCTGCGGAGGAATGCGGTATGGCACGACACGACATGGGACTGGACATCCACACCTACGAGATGAAGTTCGCGTACGCTGAGCGCCAAGTGCGCGACAGCGAGTTGAGCGAACGGAACAAACAGCTCATCCTTGGCTACCGGGACGCGTGCCTCCTCAAGAACGTGTGCGGCAGGGTGCGCCTCATCAGGGTCCAGGGCGTCCTGCTCCTCCTCGCGCGCTCGCTCAAGAAAGACTTCGACCAGGCGACGAGAGAGGACATCGAGCGCCTGGTCTCGTCGCTCGTCACGCGACAACCACCCTACAGTCCAGAAACGCTGGGCACGTACAAGGCGATGCTCAAGAACTTCATGACGTGGGTCATCGCGCCCGACCGCTTCCCCACCACCAAGGACGTCCCCACGCAGGTCGCGTGGATCACGTGCCACGTCAAACAGCGCGACAAGAGACGCCTCGAACGCAAAGACCTCCTCACACCCGAGGACATCGAGCGACTCCTCACGATCATCCACAACCCCCGCGACAAAGCCCTCGTGAGCATCCTGTGGGAGACCGGCTGCCGCATCGCGGAAGTCGGCAACCTCCAACTCAAACACGTCACCAAGAGCCCCCACGGGTACACGCTCGATGTGAACGGCAAGACGGGACAGCGCAGCCCCATGATCATCAGCAGCGCCCCCTACCTCACCGTGTGGCTCCAAAACCACCCCTTCAAAGACAACCCGGAAAGCCCC
>JAJXYW010000228.1 GCA_021780415.1 Acidobacteriota bacterium | reverse complement strand
GCTCAACGCCTTCCCCGGCAAGGTCTTCTCCGGCACCATCAGCGACATCGGCGCGCAGCTCGATCCCAATCTCCGCACCGCGAAGGTCAGAATCCAGGTCGCGAACCCCGACCATCTCCTCCGCATCGGCATGTTCGCCACCGGAACCCTTGAGGGCTCGCACCCCGAGCAGCAGACCGTCGTTCCCGCCGACGCGGTCCTCCAACTCCATGACCGCACCTACGTCTTCGAGCCTGCCGGCGACGGCACCTTCAAGCGCGTCCTCGTCAAGACCGGCGTCACCCTCCCCGGCAATCTCCTCGAAGTCCTCGCCGGGCTCAACGTCGGTCAGCAAGTGGTCGGCAACGCTCTCGACCTCGAGAACACCGTGGAGCAGCAATGATCAAGCGGTTAGTTGATTTTGCGCTGAACAACCGCTTCATCGTGCTGATCGTGGCGATTCTCCTGCTCGCCTGGGGCATCGTCTCCTTCCACAATCTCCCCGTCGAGGCCTATCCCGACGTCGCCAACAACTACGTCAACGTCATCACCCAGTGGCCCGGTCGCTCCGCCGAGGACGTCGAGCAACAGGTCACCATCCCGCTCGAGATCGCCATGGCGGGCCTCCCTCACATGACCCACCTCCGCTCCACCACCCTCGCCGGACTCTCCAGCGTCACCATGATCTTCGACGACGACAGCGTCGACGACTGGAACCGCGAGAAGGTCCTCGAGCGTCTCAGCCAGGTCACCCTGCCTACCGGTCTGCAGCCCCAGATCGGCACCGACTGGAGCCCCGTCGGCCAGATCTACTGGTACACCCTCAAGAGCACCAACCCTTCCATCGACACGATGCAACTCAAGAGCATCGAAGACTGGCAGCTCGAAAAGGCCTTTCGCAGCGTCCCCGGCGTCGTCGACGTCTCCAGCTTCGGCGGCCTCACCCGCGAGTACCAGATCATCGTCGACCCCGACAAGCTCATCGCCTACGGCCTCACCCTCCAGCAGGTCCAGCAACAACTCGCCGCCAACAACGTCAACGCCGGCGGCAGCTTCATCGAGCAGGGGGAGCAGCAGATCAACGTGCAGGAGGTCGGCCTCTTCACCAACGTGCACGATATCGCCCAGACCGTCCTCAAAACCTCCAACGGCACCGCCATCCGCGTCTCTGACATCGCCCAGGTCATCCAGGGCCCCAAGATCCGCCTCGGTCAGATTGGCAAGACCTGCAAGCCCGAAGACGGCACCTGCGGTCAAAACGACAAGGCCATCCACCGCGACGACGGCAAGCTCGTCGACGACAACGACGTCGTCGAAGGCATCGTCCTCCTCCAGAAAGGCGACAACTCCGACACCACCCTCGCCGCGATCCACGCCGAGGTCGAGCAACTCAACGACCACGTACTCCCCCCCGGTGTCAGGATCGTTCCCTTCCTCGACCGCAGCGACCTCCTGCGCCTCACCACCCGAACGGTGCTCGAAAATCTGACCAAGGGCATCTTCCTGGTCGTCATCATTCTCTTCCTCTTTCTCGGCAACCTGCGCGGCGCCTTCATCGTTGCCATCACCATCCCCTTCTCGCTGATGTTCGCCTCCATCTGCCTCGACCTCCGCCACATCCCCGCGAACCTGCTCTCGCTCGGAGCGCTGGACTTTGGCATGGTCGTCGACGGTGCCGTCGTCATGGTCGAAAACATCGTTCGCCACCTCAGCCACGAGCGCCAGGCCGACCGCTCCGTCATGGATCAGATCCGTGAAGCCGCCCACGAAGTCCAGCGGCCCGTCTTTTACGCCATCGCGATCATCATCACCACCTACCTGCCCATCTTCACCCTCCAGTCGGTCGAAGGCCGCCTCTTCAAACCCATGGCCTGGACCGTAGCCTTCGCCCTTCTTGGCGCTCTGATCTTCTCCATGCTGATCGCGCCCGTGCTCGCGAGCTTCCTCTTCCCCAACGGAACCACCGAGTGGGAGAACCCCGTTCTCGCCTGGATCACCACCCACTATCGCCGCACCGCGACCTGGGGCATCGAGCACAAGTTTGTGCCCATCGGCATCGCGGCCTGCCTCCTCGGCCTCGGCGCCTTCCTCGCCTTCGGCGGCGTCATCGGATCGGAGTTCCTCCCTCATCTCGACGAGGGTGCCCTCTGGGTCAGAGGCTCTCTCGCCCCCAGCACCGGCCCCACCGAAAGCCTCGCCATCACCGACCACGCCCGCATCGTTCTCGCCAGCTTCCCCGAGGTCACCCAGGTCGTCAGCCAGACCGGCCGTCCCGACGACGGCACCGACACCACCGGCTTCTTCAACACCGAATACTTCGTCGACCTCAAGCCCAAGGAGCAGTGGCGTCCCGTCTTCCACGAGAACAAGGACGAGCTCATCGCAGCCATGAACGATCAGCTCCAAAAGATACCCGGCGTCGTCTGGAACTTCTCCCAGCCCATCTCCGACAACGTCGAAGAGGCCGTCAGCGGCGTCAAGGGCGAGCTCGCCGTCAAGCTCTACGGCTCCAACCTCAAGACCCTCGAAGAAAAGGGCAACCAGATCGTGCAGGTCATGAGCACCATCCCGGGCGTTGCCGACCTCGGCCTCTTCCGCGTCATCGGCCAGCCCAACCTCGAGTACACAGTCGACCGCGCCGCCGCAAATCGTTTCGGCATCAACGTCGCCGACATCCAGGCCGCCATCGAGGGTGC
>JAJXYW010000109.1 GCA_021780415.1 Acidobacteriota bacterium | reverse complement strand
GCTAAAAGCTAGAAGCTAGAACCCCCTCACGCTCCGCAACCCCAAAACCCGACCCCGGCATCTACAACCCAAGAGCCCACGCCATGCCCGACCCCTACAACCTCGGCCGCTTCCTCGACGCCCAGGCCCCCATCTACGCCGACGTCCTCCGCGAGCTACGCCACCACAGCAAGACCACCCACTGGATCTGGTTCATCTTCCCTCAACTCCACGGCCTCGGCTCCAGCCCCATGGCCTGCGCCTACGCCATCACCTCGCTCGCGGAAGCCACTGCGTACCTCGCCCACCCCATCCTCGGCCCGCGCCTCCGCGAATGCACGCAACTCGTCCTCCTCGCCCGGGCCCTCCCCATCCGCGAAATCCTCGGCACCCCCGACGACCTCAAGTTCCACTCCTCCATGACCCTCTTCGCCCACGCCACCCCCGACAACCAGCTCTTCGTCGAAGCCACGCAAGCCTTCTTCGCCGGCCGCTACGACAGCCTCACCCTCAACATCCTCGCCAGCGATCAGCCCGGCTCCCCCCGCCACACACCCCACTCCTGACAGCCTCCCAACCCTCTCGTCCCGGTCGTCACCAGTTCTCCGATCAGGGTGAGAGGCGCAGGACGCCGTCAAAATCATCCCCCGCATCTCAAAACCATGCTGAGGCCCTCCTCGCGCAGCCCAAGATTGCGTTGAGCCCTACACCAAACTCACACCCCCAGCGCCCCTCCGCAACATTTTCCCCCAAACTACCGTCTTATAGGCCGAGAGGTTTTTGAACATGCGAAGCCACAAAGGTTTCATGCTCGCTCTGACCGCATTCGCCTTAATCCCCACTGTTTCCGCGGCCCAGAGCGCCAGTCCCGCGCCACAGGACAACTCCGTAACGAACACCGCTCCGACGCAATCCCAGCCCGCCCCCATCGTGCGAGCCGCTCCAACCACGCCGCCCGACAACACGACGGCCCAAGACCAACCAGCCGTAACTACCTATACTCACAACACTTACATCGCCAAGGTCAAGCCCGGACAGGTCATCGCGCCGAAGCAAGGCGTCGCCAGCGCCCTCCCCGCCCCCGGCGTCTACCTCCGCGTCGGTGACGATAGCTCCGTCCGCGCTGTCACCATCACCAATCAGGACATCGACCTCCGCGTCGAACACGGCATCGCCAACATCAGCGTCCATAACCCTGTCAGTCGAGCTCAAATCATCGTCGATCTCCCCGGCGGCCAAGCCGATCTCATCAAGGACGGCTTCTACACCTTCAACGCCGAAACCAACACCGTACGCGTGCTCAAGGGAGAAGCTCTTGCCTATCCCGGAACCAACACTGCCAACGTGAAGCCCATCAAAATAAAGGAGAACCACGCAGTAGACTTTA
Source organism: Acidobacteriota bacterium (assembly GCA_021780415.1). The sequence goes on along the minus strand of JAJXYW010000109.1, from coordinate 1,313 downwards.
GCGGTCCCAATATTCGCCCCTTTGAGTTCGATCCTGCAGAAGGCAGTGCCGACCTGATTCCCTACACTCCGCGCGCCGGCGGCAACTATGACGCGGAGGATGGCAGGTACTACGGTGTAGCACCCTACTACGGGTATCCGTACTATGGCTATGGTGTTCCCTACTACTACGGCTATCCCTGGGCCTTTGACCCTTGGGGCTTCAACATGGGCTTCTGGGGTGGCTGGGGTTGGGGCGGTGGTTGGGGCTGGGGCGGCTGGCGCGGTGGCTACGGCGGCTGGGGAGGTGGCTGGCGCGGCGGCGACGATTGGCATGGCGGTGGCTGGCATGGCGGTGGCGGCGGTTGGCATGGCGGCGAGGGCGGCCATGGAGGCTTCGGCGGCGGGCACGCTGGCGGCGGTGGCGGCGGCCATCACTAACTCCAACTATCGCAATACAAGAGGGCGGTCAGGCTTCATCTGCTGCCCTCTTTTTCTTTCCATTCGAAGGGCTGCCGGTTTTGAAACGCTATGGTTCAGGCAAGCGCGAGATTGCGCCCGCATGCAGCACCAAGCCAGCTACAATCAGCCATCATGCGCATTGGGTTCTTCGGTGGCAGCTTTGATCCGCCTCATCTTGGGCACCTGGCCGTGGGCCGTGCGGCTGCGGCTGTATTCTCGCTCGACCTCATTCTCTTTGCCCCAACGGCCTATCAACCGCTCAAGCCGGGCGGGGCCACTGCGTCCTTCGAAGACCGTCTCGCGATGGTCGCCCTTCTTTGCGACCTTCAGCCCACCCACGCCACCTCACGGTTCGAGGCGTCATCTCTCGACGCACCGCTTCCTGGCGACGCACCGAATTACACCATTAATACCTTATCCGGCCTTCGCAGCATGATTGCATCCGATGACAGTATCTTTGTGATCGTCGGTGCGGATGCATTTCTCGATCTGCGCCGCTGGCACTCACCCGACGCGCTGCTCGAACTCGCCGAATGGATCGTCGTTAGTCGGCCCGGCTTCTCCCTGCAGCAGCTCGACGCCCTTCGCCTGACCCCAGCACAGCTCCAGCGCGTGCATCTACTCGAAGGTATCCACGAAGTAGCGAGCGCAACTGCCATCCGTATCCTTCTCAACGCCGGGTCCGATTGCGCCGACCTGCTTCCCCCGTCGGTTCTCTCCTACATACGCGCGCATCATCTCTACGGAGCCTGATGCGACCCCCTGTCCCGAAACGTTGGCAAACAAGGGCTCGCTGGGGCTCTCGCCTGCGCTACCATTGAAATTGCACAAGGAGCCCCATGGCAAGCAACAAACGACACCAGGTTCAACAAC
>JAJXYW010000300.1 GCA_021780415.1 Acidobacteriota bacterium | reverse complement strand
GTGGGGCCGAAGTTGAAGCTCATGCGCGCGTAGTTATTGACGATGCGGACGATCTGGCGCTGCTGGTTGACGATGCGCGAGGCGCCGTTGGGGGCGTAGCACTCGGAGGTGATGCGCTCGTTCCAGTCGTGATACGGGGTGGCGGATTCCTGTAGCTCGACGGTTTCGAGCCAGGGGTTCTCGCGCGGCGGCTGGTAGAAGTGGCCGTGGACGCAGAGGTAGCGCTGGGGGGGAGCGGAGGCGGAGCCTGATTTGCGTGTTGCTGACATCGTGCCTTCAAGGATAGCAAGGGCGCGGTGTGGTGATGGAGCCGCGCGGAGGCTCAGGGCGTCTCGGCGAGGGTGCGGCCGAAGATGAGCCTGCGGCCGGCCAGATAGGGGCGGAAGTCTACCAGAGGGATGAAGAGGCGCTGCACGCGGTTGTTGAGCAGCACGAGGATTGAGGAGATGGTGGTGAGCAGGACCTGAACCAGGATGATGATCATGCTGAAGGCCACGGTGATCACCCAGTCGAGCGTTGCGTGCGTGGGCGAGAAGAGTCGGAACGAAAAGCCGGCGAAGAGCAGAACTGCACAGGAGGCGAAGAGGCCGATGGAGAGCAGGAGCAGACGGACAAAGATGGTGTCGGCGTAGACCGACATGCTGCTGAAGCCGTGCACGATGAGCGAGGAGAAGCTCATCTTGGATTGGCCAGCGTAGCGGCGGCCGCGGCGGATGGGGACCAGCGTGATGGGTAGCTGCGAACGCATGATGGCCGCGGGCAGATTGTTCCATAGGTCGGAGACCATGACGAGGCGGTCGACGTAGCTGCGGGAGAGGATGCAGAAGTTGCCGAAGCTGATGGACTGACCGGTAACGAGTCGGAAGAACCACCTGTAAAGCATGTAGAAGGCTTTGAAGGAGAGGGTTTCGACGCGCTTCTTGCTGTGGGCGATGAAGCAGAAGTCGGCGCGGCCAGCGGTGCTGCGGGTGAGCGCCTGGATGGAGTGCGGAGGGTCTTCGCCGTCGGCGTCCATGATGAGGACGGCGTCGGCGTCGTGGTCCTCTGCGGCGACACAGAGACCGATGGCGATGGCGCGCTGGTGGCCGACGTTGACTGAAACGGTGACGATCTCGACGCCGACGAGGTGCTCGAGGTCAGAGGCATTCTCGCAGCCGGGTGGTGGATCTTCGGTGGAGCCGTCGTTGATGATGCTGACGAAGATCTGGAAGGGGAGCGTGGCGGCGGCCTTGTCGAGCTCACGCAGCAGCATGTCCAGGGAGATCCAGTCGTTGTAGACGGGGATGATAATGCGGAGTGTGTTCACGACGGCCTCCTGCGGTGCGGACGCTCGGGTTGCGGGTGTCGTGGCAGCAGGATAGCAAGGTCGCGGGCGATGAGATGTGATCTCGGACGCCCAGGCCCGGCCAGCCAGCTTTCAGCGCGCGGAATCCGGCGTGTAGCGGACTACGTAGAGCGTGCCGGGAGTGCGGTAGGGCCAGCGGGAGTAGTGGACCGGAGCGAAGGGGGCGGGGCCGTAGCAGGCGTTGGGGCTGAAGGAGACGCCGTAGAGCGGGCGGACGTGGGGTGTGAAGTCGTAATTCATCATTATGCACGGCCCAGGAGGCATCGGAGGGGTGGGGACGTAGGCGTGTGCTGGGACATTGATAGTGGGGAAGTTGGCGTGGTCAGCGTGCTGGAGCTCAACCCCGAGGTTGTACTCCCAGCCGTTGTCAACGGATGTGTCGGGGACCCCGTCGGAGCGGATCTCTGCGGCGAGCGCTACACGAGTGCGATAGAGCGAAAACATATTATGGGTCACGGTAACACCGTAGATTGCTATCACCCCAATAAGGAGAACACTTGCAAGTGGAAGCTGCGTTTGGATTCGATCCTGATAGTAGCGGACGAGGCAAAGCAGCGCGACTGGCAGTATCCCAAGCATATATCGATCGAAGAGCACCTCTGTGCCGGCTCGGGGAATGAGAAGAAGATAGGAAAAGATGGTGTATGGGGCGAGAAGTACAGCCAACTGCCTCCATGTGCCGGCGTGCGAGGCATCGGCCACAGGGAACTTACGGTGAATTGGAGGGTAGAAAGAGGAGATGATGCCGAATAGACCGCCAAAGGAAACAATGGTCAGCAATACCTGCATGCCGGGGTTGATAAAAAGAGGCTCAACTCCATGTAGGGCGACGAATCGGTAGACCCCATAGACACTGACCCAGTCGTCGGTGGTAGGTTCCAGCATAAACAGACCATGGCGGTGCTGCGGCTGGAGTGCAATGATGAGATAGACAGCGAACACGATGGCGCAGATGCAGAGGGTGAGGGGACGGTACCTGCGAATCTGGGGGAGAAATAGGGCTACGATGGGGAGCAGCAGGAAGGGCACATCCATGGAGAAATCCATGAGTTGCCAGAAGATTCTGGACACAGGATAGGCGCCCACCAGCAGGTGCTCGGGAATGGAATAGGGCTGGTGCTTGAGCCATTGCAGACAGGCGAAGATGAAGACCGCGCCGACGAAGTTGGCAATGGCTCCGATGGCGAGGACTCGTCGCTGCGAGCGCAGCAGCCACAGCGTGGAGGGCACCATCACGAGAATGCCGAGCCAGGCGATCTGGCGCGCAGTGCCAAAGAGGGCGTTGGTGGCGACGGCGAAGCATAGCCATGCGATGGTGGAGCGCTGGGTGGGGGCTTGC
>JAJXYW010000005.1 GCA_021780415.1 Acidobacteriota bacterium | reverse complement strand
GTACTCGCCGTCCACCGAGTAGCTGATGATCACCGAGCCCTCGGCCGAGGCGCCCTTGGTCACGATGATGTTGGTGCAGCCGGACGCGGCCCTCGCCGCGACGCCGGCCGCGAGCACGAGCAGCAGCAGGATCCCCTGGCGCATTCGCCCCTCCTGTCGCGGGCCGGAGCGCCGCCGGCGCGAACGCCACCGGCTCCTCGCCGCCGCACCCGGGCCGCGCTCGCGCATGATACGTCGCCCCGCCGCGCATGCGCCGCTCGGCCAGCCCGATCGGGCTATGGGGCGGCGACAGATTGCCGCCGCTCCCCTCCCACACCACCGGTCAGGCGGGCAACATGGACGACCCTCGGGAACACAAAGAGGAGCCGCTGCGTCGCCTCGACACCGCGGCGTGACCGACAACCCAAACTGTGGAATCTGCGGAGCTCACTGCCCCCACCCCACAGCTCCCATCCAAACAACAACCGGCACCCATGACCGGACTTCGCAGGACTTGACAGACACAACTTGGCACTCGCTCGGATCGGAGGGGCGGAGGCGCAGACAATCTGCGTCTAGTTCTGAGGTGCACGGTAGGGGGTTGGCCGAAGCGCCGCCCCTATACGGCCGGGCCAGGAGGACTCTTGGAACACCCTACCCCTTCAACTCTGGTTTGGGCGGGGATGGTTTCTCGTCATGCTTGGGCTTCGCGTCTGGCGCTTGGATCTCTTCGGACATCCCCTTCAGCCCTTCCTTGAAACCTCGGATCGCGGTCCCCAAGCCCTTGCCGACCTCCGGGAGCCTCCGCGGCCCGAAAATCAGCAACACAATGACAAGCACTAACAACCAGTGCCACGGCGACATCGCTCCTTCGAACATAGCCACCTCTCACTATCAACATACTCCCTATGGATGGCGCGCGCACGGGGACCTCGGCCTCCGCCAGTCAATGGGCCAGGTCGGTCGCACCGCTTCCTGGGCTGCGGCTCGATCGCCGAAGGAGGAGGCTGGGCATAGGCGGACTCCGGCGCGAACCATGCGATGTCACACAGCGCGCGGTCCTGGCCCACTGTCGTCAAGGCGAACCACCGATTGGTCAGAAGTCGCGGCGGTTCGTCATGACGAGACCTTGATCCGGGACGACAGGCTCCGACTCGCCCTACATCGCCCAGTGCATTCGCACCGCGACGATTGAAACGGGGCCGCGGTCGCGGTTGTATGCAGGGTTCTTGACGCGCTGGTAGTCCGCGGCGAAGGTGATGCCGTTCCCAACGAAGAGATTGTAGTAGACCTCGGCGATACCTTCGCGGCCGTAGTCGAGAGCGCCATCCCCGATGATGAAGCCGAGGCCGCCGGCGGCCAGATAGTCTCGGTGGTCGGGAGCGAGGCCGTTGCTCACGCAAGCGACGCCAGCGGTGTCGTTGCTCCGACCCCAGAGCGAACCATCGGCTTGCAGGCCGGCCGACACGGTGCGGTCAACCTCGGTGAAAGCCCACGACTCCGTGCGCCCATCGTTCCAACCCCACCGCGCGAACCCGCCGATTCCATCTCCGAGCTGCTGTTCGACATTGACGCCGAAGCCGTACTTGAGTGTCCCCGGCCGGCGAGTGGCCGTAACGTCAGGCGGCTGCGCTCTTGCGTCCATGAGCGCTAGTGCGTACGTGCCCATCCGGGCATGGTTCTGATATGCAAGAAGCCTGAGCTTCCCGGTCCTGCCGCCAAGGTGATGGCGGAGTTCCAGTTCGGCGACGTCGCCTCGGTCCTGCAGGACGTGATGGTCGAGCGGCAGGCCGTTCGCCTCGAGCGACACCATGAAACTGCCCGCCCGGACCGCCCAGCTTGGCTGGTTGAGTTCCAGGACCAGCCCCCAGCTGTAGCCGCGGGTGTCGGCCGGGTAATCCCAGCTCGCGCCGTCCATCAGCGACCAGTTCATGAACTGCGTACGAGGGTCATGGCTATAGGCGTTGTCATCGAAGAGATCGGTGGCGGCGAACCTTCCCGCTGTCAGAGTCAACCGCGAGAGAGCTCGCTCCCCGGCAAGCTGCATCGGACCTCCAGCGACCTTCTCGACCTCGCTGGCAAGGCCCCACGTTTGGCGCAGGAATGCGCGTGCGACGTATAGCCTCCGCTCGGGGGTGGAGACACGAACGATGTCTCCATTGGGGAACCCCGCAACGCCGGTCACACCGGAGATACCCCTGCCACCTGCCACCTCGGGGACGAAGACCAATTCGGCGCCGCGCCAGGCTCGGACCGTGAGGAACAGGGTGGCGGTCGTCGAGGTGTCGCTTTCACGCTTCGGCAGAAGGCTGTTGGCGCCGGTATAGGCTGCCGGGAAGCCGCCATGTCCCTGGTCGATGACCGTCGCCTGGCCGTGCAGGTTCCATGAGGCACCGGGTCCGACGACGCCTTCAGTCTGGGCTGCCGCAAACCGGCCGCCCGTGACTCCTGCAACGAGTAGAAGGGCACGCAACGACCGTCTGGCTCTCGCTCTTGCCATTCATATCCTCAAAAAAGCGATCGATTCTAAGCGGCCCAAGTAGAGCAGTCAACGATGGCAATACCTGGGTGCATGACGGCAAGGCGCCCGGGTTGCCCCGGGCGCCCGCTGTTTCGTCGTTGTCGTTCCGGACCCCTGACCCGGAGCCCGGACCCTGCCTCTAGTCGCTGCCGAGATCGTCGGCCTTGATCGCCGCCGAGGCCAC
>JAJXYW010000134.1 GCA_021780415.1 Acidobacteriota bacterium | reverse complement strand
CAGGCCTTCGGAGCCGCGCGAGCGGGTGGTCCTATTCACGACCTGCCTGGTGGACGGGAATTACCCTGGTCTGGGCGAGGCTCTCGTGGCATTTCTCGCGGCCTGCGGGGTGGAGGTCCTGCTGCCTTCCGGCCAGGAGTGCTGCGGCATTCCCTCCTTCGACATCGGCGACATCGAGACCTCGGCCGCCAAGGCGCGAAAGAACGTGGCCCTGCTCTACCCGTACGCCAAGCAGGGGCTGGCTATCGTGGCTCCCGTCTCCTCCTGTGCCATGGCGCTAGCCACCGAATACCCGCTCCTCGTCGCGGGTGAGGAGGCCAAGGCGGTGGCCGCAGCCACCCGGGACCTCTTCGACTACCTGGCCGCCCTGAAGGCCAGGGGCCTGTGGCCGGCCTCGGAACCCTCTCCGCTGGGTGAGGTGGCCTACCACCTGCCGTGTCATCTGAAGCAGATGGGCGTCGGGTTCAAGGGGCGCGACCTGCTTCGCGATATTCCCGGCACCACCGTGAAGGTCCTGGATGCCTGCTCGGGCCACGACGGCACCTACGGCATCCGCGCAGAGACCTACGAGGCTTCCATGAAGGTGGGCCGCAAGCTCTTCAACAAGGTGAAGGATGCGGAGGGCCAGATCGTCACCGAGTGCCCCCTCTCCGCCCTTCAGATCGGCCACGCCACGGGAGTGAAGGCCCTTCACCCCGTGGTCCTGCTGGCCAAGGCTTACGGCATCCATGTTTCTGCCAACGACTGATCCGGCCCTCGGGGAGAGGGGCGAGACCCACCGGCCCATCGGCACCCTGCTCTCCTCTCCCGTCGGCTCTCTTTAGGAGATCGCATGAAGAGGCTCCAGTTGTCGGACATCCTGGACCTGACCCAATACGAAAGGCGCCGCAAGGAGATCCGTGCAGAGGTGATGGCCATGAAGGTGAACCGGCGGCTGCCGGTGAACGAGATCCTCACCTTGCTCTTCGAGAACCGTCGAACGGTCTGGTACCAGGTCCAGGAGATGGCGCGCGCCGAGCGCATGGTGGAGGACGCGGCCATCCAGGGGGAGATCGACGCCTACGGTCCCCTCGTCCCCGGCCCCGACCAATGGAAGACCACGCTCTACATCGAGATCCCGGACGAGCCGCGGCTCAAGGCCACCCTCCCCAAGCTGCCCGGCATCGAACACTCCTTCTACGCGCGCATCGGTGATGAGCGGATTCGGGCCGTGGGAGAAGAGGGGCGCAGCCGCGAGGACTACACCAGCACGGTCCACTACCTCACCTGGACACTGACGCCCTCGTTCCTCCGCCGCTTTCTTGCCGGAGAGGCCCTGCACATCGGCACGACGCACCCCTTCTGCTCCGCCGAGGTGGAGGTCCAGGATGGCCTCCGCCGCGAACTGGCATCGGACCTTCAGGCCGACGCGGAGTGAGGCGGCGGCCCCCCCGGTCTGTCCGCCATAAAGCAACCCCGACCGGCGTTTAGACAGGCATGGAAGCATCGGTCAGGGCTGAGGAAGCCGGGGCCCATGCCGCCGAGGCGGCCAGCCCCAGATTCTGGAGCGGCCACACGGCAGAGCTCAGGCGCGAGTTGGCCGCGATGCTTCCTCGAGGGGCGCTTCGGGAATTGCACCAGCTTTCCCCCGCTCGGCATTTCCTCGTGGCCGCTTGCCTATTCGCCCTGATGGCCCTCACTGAATTGACGCTCGCGGTCCTTCGACGCCCCTCTCTTTGGGTGCCCCTCGCCCTGCTGCAGGGAGTCCTGCTGTTCGACTGCACGGTTCTCCTCCACGAGGCCCTGCACCGACTCGTGTGGTTGCGGCGGCGGGAGAGGGCCCGAGGCCTTCTCATGTGGCTCTACGCCCTGCCGAGCGGTCTCTCTCCTTCGCAGTTTGCTCGCTGGCATCTGGACCATCACGCCGAACTGGGCTCCACCACGCTCGACCCCAAGCGCCATCGTCTCTCCCCCAAGCGCAACGCGCGCTGGCTCAAGCTCCTGTATTTCACGCCGGGTCTCTTCGTCATCTACTTTTCCGCCGCGGCCAGAGAGACGGCCACCTATCCGGAAGCGTTGAGGAGGCGCGTTCGAAGGGAGCGGCTGGTCTGCCTGGCTCTTCACGCGGCGGCCGTGGCGGCGATCCTATGGATCGGAGGCTCCTACGCGCTGTTGAGAATCTATCTGATGCCCTATCTCGTCGGATTCCCGCTGGCCTTCAGCCTCAACCGCCTCGGCCAGCACTACGACGTGGACCCCTCCGATCCCGCCCGCTGGGGCACCCGGATGCGCCGGTCACCCCTCTGGGACTGGGCCTTTCTGTGGTCGGGATACCACCTGGAGCACCACTACTTCCCTGGAGTTCCCTTCTACAACCTCGGGCGCCTCAACGCCCTCCTGTCCCCCTTCTTCGAAGCCCGGGGGATACCGGAGCGCTCCTACGGCTGGCTGTTCTGGAACTACATCGGCCGGAACCGACCGCCCCACGCCTCGTGGGAAGGTTGAGGGCCCAGGCTTCCGCCGCTCCGGCCGCAAGGCGCAGGTGCGCCGCCCTGCTGGCCTACAACCGTGCTGATCGCGATTGAATTGAGGAGAAGGCGTCCTCAGAAGCGAACCACCAGGCCGACGCGGCCATCCCCCACGTCAACGCTCGGATCGAAGGCCATGTGCGTGTAGGTCACCTGGAAGCTCATCCCCACCCCGCGGCTGAAGAAGTGCCGG
>JAJXYW010000114.1 GCA_021780415.1 Acidobacteriota bacterium | reverse complement strand
CGCTCTGCACGCGCGTAATGTACGCAACATCCGCCTGCTCAATCACGCCTTCGAGCCTCTCCCCCTCGGAGAACCGAATCCCCTTCTCAACCAGTTCCTCGCGATCCCGCTGCGGCAGCCGCAACTGCGCTGGCGAAATCAAATCGATCGTCACCCCCGGATACAGGCACAGCAGCGGCAGCAGTGAATGAATCGTCCTCCCATTCAGCAGGTCCCCCACCAGCGCCACACGCAATCCACTCAGTCGCCCCAACTCCTTCTTGATCGTGTACATGTCCGCAAGCGCCTGCGTCGGATGCTCACCAATCCCATCGCCCGCATTAATAATCGGCACCGGAGAGATCTTCGCCGCAGCCTCAGCCGCGCCAGCCTCATAGTGCCGCATCGCAATCGCATCCGCATAGCCGCTCACCACGCGAATCGTATCGCTGATCGTCTCGCCCTTGGTCGCCGACGAGTTCGCGCGAGCATTCTCCGAAGTCAGCACGCCGCCGCCCAACTTCTGCATCGCTGCTTCAAACGAAAACCGTGTACGCGTGCTGGGCTCGAAAAATAACGTCGCCAGAATCCGTCCACGCAACGGATCCGTCAGTGCGCGAAACACATCATCACGCTCCATTTGATGAGCCGACTCGAAGAGCCACAGCAGAAACTCCGGATCCTTGAACTGCCGTGCGCTGATTACATGCTTGAGCTTTTCCATCGCGGCGAACACTCCCTCAACTTGCTGGGTAAACCTTGCCTTGCAGCACGGTATAAGTCACGCGGCCGGGCATCGTATATCCCTCAAAGGGGGACCAGCCGCACTTCGTCTTCATGTCTTCGCGCCGCACCACAAACGGCGCCTTCGGGTTGAGAATCGTAAGCGAACCAACATATCCCGGCTCGATCACTCCATATCCCTTTCCGAAGCCCTGCGGGAGAAATTCATTTACAAATTTGCCCGGATGATATGCGCAGATCCGTGCAACATCCTGCGCAGAAAATTCGTGCTCCGCCATCAGCCACGTTGCAAACGCTCCATACGTGTCTAGATGCGGCACTCCGCTCACGCCCTGTAGCTTTTCTTCCAACGTATGCGGAGCGTGGTCTGTAGCCACATAATCCACCAGCCCATTCCTAAGCGCCTCAATCAGTGCCAGCCTGTCCTCACGTCCGCGCAGCGGAGGATTCATCTGCAGCCACAGCCGATTCTCCTCCGTCAGCATCGTATCGTCGAAAAACAGATGATGCGGTGTAGCCTCTGCCGTCACCCGAACATCCCGCGCCTTCGCCGCTGCAATCTTCTCCAGGCCGCCCTTGGTCGAGTAGTGGCACAGCTTCCCCACCAACTCATATCGCTCAATCAAGTACAGCGCAAACTCCGTCGCCGCAATCTCGGCCTTCGCCGGCCTCCTCTGCTCGTGCGTCGCAGCCCCGTTACTCTCGCGCAGAATCGCCGGATCCTCGCAATGGAAGCTGATATTCTTCCCGCGATACTTCGCGATCACGCCCTCAAGCTGCTCCTGCGAGGCAAAAAACAAATCCCCCACCGAAGGCCCCATGAACGCCTTATACGGCACGTGCCTTTTGAGCGGACTTGTCTCCGGCCCAATCCCCGCATACAGTGTCACATGCACCGCCGACGCCGCCGTCAGCCTCTCCTTCGCCGCATACCGCGCATCATCCACCGGCGCCACAGGATTGTTCGGCATATCCGCCACCTGCGTCACCCCGCCATGGATCGACGCCGCCGAGATCGTCGCAAAATCCTCTTTATAGACCTGCGACTTGCTCACATCATCTCGTGCATGAATATGCACATCGCCAAATCCCGGAAAGATAATCTGTCCACCAAGATCAAGATCGCTCCTGCCCGTCGGCGGCCCCACATGCTCAATCAGCCCTGTCTCCATATTGATCTCGATCGCGCCCTCAAACTCGCGATCGTGATTCGCAATCCTACCCTCAAGACGCAGCATCGACAGCCTCTCTCGCAGCATTAATCTCATCACGCAGACCACGCGCCGCAGCCGCAGGATCATCGCTGAAAATAATCCCCCGCGAACTGCTGATCAAAAGTCCCTTGCCGCGTGCATTCATCCCCACAGCAACGGCTGCCGCCACATCACCACCCTGCGCGCCGACTCCCGGCACAAGAAAATCAATCTCCGGCGCAACCGCACGAATCCTCCGCATCTCATCCGGATACGTCGCGCCAACCACCAGCATGCAGTTTCCCGCGGCGTTCCACTCCGTACTCACCCGCAGCGCCACCGTCTCCCACAACGGCCTGCCCTCACACTCCAGATCCTGAAACTCCCCCGCCCCCGGATTCGACGTCCGGCACAACACAATACTCACCTTGTCGCGCCTCTCCAAAAACGGTGCCAGCGCCTCTTTGCCGAGGTAAGGATGCAGCGTCACCGCATCAAATCCCATTGCATCAAATATCGAAGCCGCATACCCGCGATTCGTATTGCCAATGTCCCCGCGCTTGGCATCACAGATCGTAAAAATATCCGGATGCTCCCCGCGCAGATACTCCATCGTCAGCTCAAGTTCCCGCAATCCCTGCGTCCCACGCGCCTCATAAAATGCCATATTGGGCTTGTACGAGGCCGCATACTCATGCGTCTGCTCAATGATCCACCGATTGAACGCAAACAGCGGCCACTCCGCTTCCCTGAATCGCACCGGAATACGGTCAAGCTCCGGATCCAGCCCCACACACAGCAGCGAACCCGCCGCCTCCGCCCGTCGATCGAACTTGTTGGTCGCAGTCGTCATCGTCCTCTATTCAAATCCATGCCGTTAAAACCCATGCCGTGCAGCCCAGGAGCGCGGCTCCCTCAGCCAATCGAGCACCACCGCCGCCGCCGCCTCATCAATCATCCCGCGCTCCAGCGCACAATCCAGCACCACTGGAAACGTAGTTGTTGCATGCAGCCGCACACCGGCCTTCGCAAACAACTCCACGGCCTCCGGAAAGTCGTAGCTGATGATAGCCAGACAATCGCTCACCACAGCTCCCTCATCGCGCAGCGCCTCAATCGCAGCAATGCTGCTGCCACCGGTCGTCACCAAATCCTCCACCAGTACCACCCGCTTGCCCGTCACGTCGCCGCCCTCGACGCGCTTCTTCGTGCCATGCTCTTTCAGCTCTTTCCGTATGAACACCGACGGAGTACGCATCGAAAATCCCAATGCAGCACTATGCGGAATTCCTGCCGCTTCCACGCCGCCAACCACATCCACTGCGATTCCGCGCTCCGCAATCAATCCCTCAAACCCGCGAATCACCTTCGCCCACTGCTCCGGCCAGAATGGAAACCGCCGATTGTCGCAGTACACCGGCGACTGAATCCCCGACTTGAACGTAATCGGTGCCGCTGGCCGAAAGCCCACACCCTCAATCGCGATCAGCGCCTCTGCAATCTCGCGGCTCCTGCTCTCATAGCTTGTACGCAACATCTCATAGCTCATGCGCTTGCCCCTTGATCTCCTGCGCCAGCATCGGATTCCACATCGCCGCCGTCGCCGACATCACCGCATCCGCGCCAGCCCTGCGATACTCATCGAACGCCGCCGCATCGCCAGCTCCGCCCACGCCCACAATCGCAAACTTCATCCCCAACTCACCCCGCAGCCGCGCCAGCCGCGACGTCATCGCCACGCCGGCCCACTTCACCGCACTCCCGCACACCCCACTCCGCAACCGCCCCGCACCCGGCAGCGCCTGCTTCCCGTGCTCGTCCAGAATCTCCGCCGAGATCGTGTTGATCGCGGAGATTCCATCAACTGTCTTTCCCACCTCGCGAAGAAAATCCTCCAGCCGGCTCTCATCCTTGTAGTACGCCATCTTGATCACCAGAGGAACACTGCCAATCTCATCCTTGATCGCCTCCACCACCTGCCGCGACCGATGAATATCGAAGCACAGAAGATTCGCCGTCCCCTCATTCGGGCAGCTCAGATTCACCTCGATAATCTTGACTCCAGTCTCTTTCACCAGCCTCGCACCCAGCACAAAGTCTGCAATATAATCCGCCACACTCCCATTCTCCGGCAGCGTTCCCTGAAAGCTTCCCACCACCACCTGACCTGGCCGGGCATACGCAACAACCTCGGCCATATCCCGCTGCCAGACTTCAGGATCGAACGACGGCACGCCAAACGAATTCGTAATCGAAAGCGGTTCACTGTAATTCTGGTTCGCAACCAGCGTGCGGTCCGGCGCAAGATCGCCCTCCACCTTCACCGCCAGCACATTCGGCCACGGATGGCACTCATACCGATGCGTCCGCACCGTCTTGTACACCGGAATATCGAACCCCATATCCAGCGCAGCCTTCACATACTTCCCATTGATCAGCGGACCCGCAGGAATCCCGAACGGGGCAAATACCGGATACCCGAGAAACTGATGTTTCGGTTCAATTGTTTGGGAAGCAGGAGAGGTGTCGGCGAAGAGGCCAAACGGGCCGTGCTCAAAGTTGTCCAGATAGGACTTTGCCGGGTCGTAAAACGGCTCCAAGGGCATGCGCCAGACCACCTATGTCTCTAAGTATAACCCACTGTTTTCCGAATCACCTCGGCTCAATCTGCGCCTCGATCGCATACCGCACGAGCTGCGACCGGCTGCGCACTCCGGCCCACTCAAACAGCTTCTGCAGCACCGCTTTTACAGCGCTCTCGGTCATCTCCAACTCCGCCCCGATCTCTTTGTTGCTCTGTCCCTCCAGCACCCCGCGCAGCACCCTTGCCTCGCGCGCGCTCAACTTCCCACCACCCTGCCGTTCCGGTGGCGCCACCATCTCACCCGACACCAGCATCGCCACCGACGCCCGTGACGAGATCCATCGCTCACCCTGCGCCGTCCGCTGGATTGCCAGCATCAACTCCACTGTCGGCTCCGTCTTCAAAAATATTCCCGCATTCAACTCCTTCACGGCCCGCACCAGTTCCACCGTCCCCATACCCGCCGTCACCATCAGCACCCGCGCCTCTGGCTGCAATACACGCAGCCGCCGCACCAGCTCCAGCCCATCGATGTTTCCAGGCCCCTGCAACTCATAGTCGATCAGCGCCGCATCAAACGTCAGGCCCTCCTGCAACGCGGCCAGTGCGTCCTCTGTCGTCGCAAAGTCTCCGCTGATCTCCACCCCCGGCTCACTCTCCAGCAACCGCCGAAGGCTCTCCCTGAACAGCGTGTGGTCATCCACCAGCAGCAGCCGGATTACCGCCTGATTACCCTTCGCCCTCATGCCTCTCCCTCGACCGAAATCATCTCCACGATGAACGTAGCACCGCTTGCGCCTGATTCATGCGCGAGATCTCCATGAAAGCTCAGCATCATCGCCCGTGACAGATATAGTCCCAGTCCCGAACTCGAAGATCCTCCTGCGAACGGCCGGAACAAACTCGCCGGATCGCTCACTCCCGGCCCATTATCGGAGACCTTTACCTGCACCCGCCCAGCCACCTCCACTGCATCCATCGTCAGCCTCGGCTCTTCCACTGCGACCAGCGCCTTCTCCGCATTGCGCACCAGGTTGAGAAACACCTGCAGCAGACTCTGCTGATCCGCCCAGACCTCGGGCAGTTTTGGCTCCACGTGCCACTCCAGCGCAATCCCCTTCTCGCGTAGCGAAGGCATCAAAATAATCCGCAACTCCCTCAAAAACGATTCGAGCTTCAACTTCGTCGGTTGCCGTCGTGTCAGCGAAAGTTCCAGTGACGCCATCCGTTCCAGCGCCGTCACCAACTGCTGCAACGCCTCAAAGTCTTCCGAAGGCTCTACCGGAGCAAACGTCCCTCGCAGGTTCTGCTGCACCACCGCAATCGCAGCACAAATATTTCGAATCTCATGAAACAGCGCGCCCACCGCCAGTCGCGAGCCCACCAGCACCTGCTCAAGATTCGCCTCCTCGCGGTCTCGTACCTCCGTCGACGCGTCAATGATCATCGCCGTCAGCCGTCCACCGCGCGACGTGCTATACGATGACACCCACACATCCGCCAGAAATGGCTCCTGCGTCACGCGCAACCCCTGGCACTGCAGCATCGTCTTCAAATGCTCCCATCCCTGCCGCTGAATCTGCACCCGCGCCAGAGACGGCACGAACACCTGCAAGGATGAGCCCTCCAGTCGCGCTCCTCCGCCCGGCGCATCACCAGCAAACATGCGCTCCGCAGCGTCATTGGCCTGCAGAATCGTTCCCGTCCCGTCGGAAGTAACAATCGCAATCGAAGAGTTGGCCACTACCAGCCGCAACTGTTCTTCGGCCCCCCGGCGGGCTTCAATCTCAGCCTCCAACGCTTCAAGGTGTAGATGCTCCGTAGTGCGGCGCGTCAACACCTCCGACACATACAGACCCGCTGCCGTGTACGCGAAGAAGTAAAGCGCATCGCGTGCAATCCCCTCTCGCAGTGTCCACGGATAGCCATTCGCGAACTCCACCACTACCGTACACAGCGCACCCAGCAGCGGAATCTGCCAGCGCAGCAGCGCCGTGCTCATCAGCACCACCGGCGCCAGGTACAGCAGCGCCAGCGGAATCGCCTCGCTCAGCCGATGGTCAACATATCCTATGAGCGCAATGCCCGCCACGCCCGTCACAAGCCGGAACGTCTTGCTCGTCATCACGGTGGCTGCGCGTCTCATCGTTGTCTTCATTATTGGTAAATTCACCTCTGACCAGCGCATCCTATCGAAAGATAACAGTGGCTATCGGAAGATACACCTCACGCCGGACGAACCACATTCCTTCTGCGATACCCTTTAACCTAACTGTTTCCTGCCGAATGGAACGCCGCAGCATCCCCCGAAATCTATGAACATGACGCTGAAAAAGCAAGATCAAGACAGCCCGAGCCAGAGTTCTACCCGTCTGCGCCGCATCGCTGCACCGGCGCTTCTTTTCGCCTTCGCCCTCAGTGGTTGCAAGCACGACGCGTCCCCGGCCTCCGCCGGCGCACCGCCCGCCTCAGTGCAGATCGAGGAGATCGCAGGATCGAACCTCGTCCACGTGGACGGCGCTGGACGCTTTTCGCTCGTGCAAACAACTTCGCGTGAGATCCGCAGCACGCTTCAGGTCACCGGCTCGGTCAACCCCGATGTCTCCCGAGAGATCCCCGTCCTCTCCCTCGCCAACGGCCGCGTCATCGCCCTCCACGTCGGTCTCGGCGACTACGTCCACAAAGGCCAGCTCGTCATGGAGGTCCAAAGCCCCGACGTCTCCACCGCCTTCGATGCCTATCTCAAAGCCGTCAACGACGAGCACCTCACCGCCGTCACCCTCGACCGCGACAAGCTCCTCTTCGCCAAAGGCGCCATCCCAAAGACCCAGCTCGAAGCAGCGCAGGATGCCGAGGACGACGCCAAAGCCGATCTCATCGCTGCCGATCAACAACTCACCATCCTCGGCGTCGACAAAAATCATCCCACCGAAACCGTCAAGATCTACGCTCCTGCAAGCGGCGTCATCATCGCTCAAAACGTCACAGCAGCCGGAGCAGCGGGCATCACCTACGCAGGCTCCACCGGCTCCCTCACCATCGCCGACCTCTCCCACGTCTGGATCATCTGCGACGTCTACGAGAATGATCTCGCCGGCATCCATCTCGGCCAGCACGCCGACATCCAGCTCAACGCCTTCCCCGGCAAGGTCTTTTCCGGAGCCATCAGCGACATCGGCGCTCAGCTCGACCCCAATCTCCGCACCGCGAAGGTAAGAATTCAGGTCGCCAACCCCGACCATCTCCTCCGCATCGGCATGTTCGCCACCGGAACCCTCGAGGGCTCGCACCCCGTGCAGCAGACCGTCGTCCCCGCCGACGCGGTGCTCCAACTCCACGACCGCACCTACGTCTTCGAGCCTGCCGGCGATGGCACCTTCAAGCGCGTCCTCGTCAAGACCGGCGTCACCCTTCCCGGCAACCTCCTCGAAGTCCTCGCCGGGCTCAACGTCGGTCAGCAAGTGGTCGGCAACGCCCTCGACCTCGAGAACACCGTGGAGCAGCAATGATCAAGCGGTTAGTTGATTTTGCACTGAACAACCGCTTCATCGTGCTGATTGTGGCGATCCTGCTGCTCGCCTGGGGCATCATCTCCTTCCACAATCTCCCCGTCGAGGCCTACCCCGACGTCGCCAACAACTACGTCAATGTCATCACCCAGTGGCCCGGCCGCTCCGCCGAAGACGTCGAGCAACAGGTCACCATCCCGCTCGAGATCGCCATGGCGGGCCTCCCGCACATGACCCACCTCCGCTCCACCACCCTCGCCGGGCTCTCCAGCGTCACCATGATCTTCGACGATGACAGCGTCGACGACTGGAACCGAGAGAAGGTCCTCGAGCGTCTCAGCCAGGTCACCTTACCCACCGGTCTGCAGCCCCAGATCGGCACCGACTGGAGCCCCGTAGGCCAGATCTACTGGTACACCCTCAAAAGCACCAACCCCTCCGTCGACACGATGCAACTGAAGAGCATCGAGGACTGGCAGCTCGAAAAGGCCTTCCGCAGCGTCCCCGGCGTCGTCGACGTCTCCAGCTTCGGCGGCCTCACCCGCGAGTACCAGATCATCGTCGACCCCGACAAACTCATCGCTTATGGCCTCACCCTCCAGCAGGTCCAGCAGCAGCTCGCCGCGAACAACGTCAACGCCGGCGGCAGCTTCATCGAGCAGGGTGAGCAGCAGATCAACGTGCAGGAGGTCGGCCTTTTCACCAACGTCCATGACATCGGCCAGACCATCCTCAAGACCTCCAACGGCACCGCCATCCGCGTCTCTGACATCGCGCAGGTCATCCAGGGCCCCAAGATCCGGCTCGGCCAGATCGGCAAAACCTGTAAGCCCGAAGACGGCACCTGCGGTCAAAACGACAAGGTCATCCACCGCGACGACGGCAAACTCGTCGACGACAACGACGTCGTCGAAGGCATCGTCCTTCTCCAGAAAGGCGACAACTCCGACACCACCCTCGCCGCCATCCACGCCGAGGTCAAGCAACTCAACGACCACGTCCTCCCACCCGGCGTCAGAATCGTTCCTTTCCTCGACCGCAGCGATCTCCTCCGTCTCACCACCCGTACGGTGCTCGAAAACCTGACCAAGGGCATCTTCCTGGTCGTCATCATTCTCTTCCTCTTTCTCGGCAACCTGCGCGGCGCCTTCATCGTTGCCATCACCATCCCCTTCTCGCTGATGTTCGCCTCCATTTGCCTCGACCTCCGCCACATCCCTGCAAACCTGCTCTCGCTCGGGGCCCTGGACTTTGGCATGGTCGTCGACGGTGCCGTTGTCATGGTCGAAAACATCGTTCGCCACCTCAGCCACGAGCGCCACGCCGACCGCTCCGTCATGGATCAGATCCGTGAAGCCGCCCACGAAGTCCAGCGGCCCGTCTTTTACGCCATCGCGATCATCATCACCACCTACCTGCCCATCTTCACCCTCCAGTCGGTCGAAGGCAGGCTCTTCAAGCCCATGGCCTGGACCGTGGCCTTCGCCCTTCTTGGTGCTCTGATCTTCTCCATGTTGATCGCGCCCGTGCTTGCCAGCTTCCTCTTCCCCAACGGAACCACCGAGTGGGAAAACCCCGTTCTCGCCTGGATCACCACCCACTATCGCCGTACCGCGACCTGGGGCATCGAGCACAAGTTTGTGCCCATCGGCGTCGCAGCCTGTCTCCTCGGAATCGGTGCCTTCCTCGCCTTCGGCGGCGTCATCGGATCGGAGTTCCTCCCACATCTCGACGAAGGCGCCCTCTGGGTCCGCGGCTCTCTCGCCCCCAGCACCGGCCCCACCGAAAGCCTCGCCATCACCGACCACGCGCGCATCGTTCTCGCCAGCTTCCCCGAGGTCACCCAGGTCATCAGCCAGACCGGCCGTCCCGACGACGGCACCGACACCACCGGCTTCTTCAACACCGAATACTTCGTCGACCTCAAGCCCAAGGAGCAGTGGCGTCCGGTCTTCCACGAGGACAAGGACGAGCTCATCGCAGCCATGAACGATCAGCTCCAAAAGATACCCGGCGTAGTCTGGAACTTCTCCCAACCCATCTCCGACAACGTCGAAGAAGCCGTCAGCGGCGTCAAGGGCGAGCTTGCCGTCAAGCTCTACGGCTCCAATCTCAGGACACTCGAAGAAAAGGGTAACCAGATCGTGCAGGTCATGAGCACCATCCCGGGCGTTGCCGACCTCGGCCTCTTCCGCGTCATCGGCCAGCCAAACCTCGAGTACACCGTCGACCGCGCCGCCGCAGACCGTTTCGGCATCAACGTCGCTGACATCCAGGCCGCCATCGAGGGTGCGGTCGGCGGCACCATCAATGGTGCTCCCGTCACCCAGGTCCTCGACGGGGAAGCACGCTACGACGTCATGGTGCGCTACGCTCCCTCCTTCCGCTCCACTCCCGAAGCGATCTCCAACATCCGTCTCCTCGCGCCCTCCGGCGAGCGCGTCTCCCTTGCGCAGCTCACCCACGTCGCCGTACAGGATGGTGCCGAGGAGATCTACCGCGAAGGCAGCAGCCGCTACGTCGCCATCAAATACAGCGTCCGCGGCCGCGACCTCGGCAGCACCGTCCGCGAAGCCA
>JAJXYW010000282.1 GCA_021780415.1 Acidobacteriota bacterium | reverse complement strand
TCACCTTGTTCTTGGAGATTCCCACGAGATCCTGAGGCGGCGTCGAAGGCGTCAGCCCCGGGTCCCATCCGTCGATGGTGGGGTCGGTCGGGGGGCTGGTGGAATAGTCGGGGGCTGTCCACCTGGCATTAAAGGGTGGCTGATAGTTATAGCTGGTCCACTGTCCCCCTCCTTGATACGTATACCCGCCATGAGCCGTCGGCCAGCTGCTCGGCCACGTGATGGCCGGGCTGGTCCAGTAAGGGGATGTCGTGGACGCGGTACCGTAAATGGGCACCGAGTTGCCCAGGGCATTCTTGAACATGTCGATTCGGCAGGGAGGCCGATTGGCCGTTGTCAAACTCCAGAGGATCAACCAGTTACCGTCGCTGTCCTGAATCCAACTCGAGTTCCACCTCAGCCTTGGCAGGCCGAAGGAGTCCACGCCGGGCTGGATGTTGTCGCTCACGGGCGACCAGGCCATGGAGCCGCTCACATCCAGGACGATCAGGAGGTTCGGGCGGGAAATCTGGCTGGTGGCCTGCTTGAAGGGATCCCAGCCCTCATCGGCGTGGAGGACGGGACCGGTCAGGAAGGCCACGGCGAGGAGGGCGGCCCCGAGGGCCCGCGACAGCAACGGATGGGGGTGATGACGGCTCATGGCCTTTCCTCCTCAGGTGCTCACTGGTACTGCGTGCCGCTAGTGCCCCACTGGCCGTTCCGGAATGAGGTCAGGGGGGTACTGTTGGAGCCGAAGACGATCTTCTCGGCCAGGATCTTCACGGCGGCCACCCCGCCGTTGGCGTTGAGAACAACGCCCCGGCTAACGAGCACGATGGCGCCGTTGTTGTCCACGTAAAGGGTCTCGCCGTTAAGCCAGTCATTGGGGTCGTTCCGTACAAACAGACTGAACTGCTCCTGATTGCCCACGAGCGTGCCCCCGCCGACCGGCTGGTTGAGAAGCGGTATCCCGCCAGTGACCACCCCCGAGCTATAGAGCACCGTGCCCAGGTGCGCCGCCGTCGTGAGGTCGGCGAGGGATTGCGGTTCATCGTTTGCGGAATTCTTGAAGGTGTTCGGGTTCAAGAGCTGGTTGAGCTGGCTCTGGGTGACGCTGTTGAAGACCTGCTCGCCCGCCTTCAGTCCCGCCTGGGCGGCGTGAAAGGCGGCTTGGCTGAGCTTGTCGTTCTGGGAGACGCGGTCCTCCATGGTCATGTAGAGCGAGGCGGCCAATCCGATCATGGTCAGCACCAGCACCACCAGGATCACCGTGATCAGTGCGGATCCCTTCTCTCTGGCAGCTCGCATGGCTAGTTCCCCAGAATTCGGTTCTGGATCATGACCGTGGCCGTGAGGCGATAGTGGTAGTAGCCCGCCGCGTAGATCGCCGCCGAGTTTTCCGGGTGGGTCACGGGCGCCACCTTGCCCCCGGGGCCGCCGAGGAAGGTGGGGATGGGCCGGGCCGACCGGGCCACCACCGTCACGCGCAGCCCTACCACGTTTTGGGCGTCATAGGTGTAGGCGCTGCCCTGCGTCGGCACATTGTTGATGTAGGTATTGGCTGGAAGGGCGGAAGAGAGCACCTGCTGCGAAGTATTCCAAATGGTTCCGTCCCTGTAAATATAGGCGATCTGAAGATCCTCCACGTTGTCGAGCAGGGGCGTGAAGGGATCGTTGGCCCCGGTGGTCTGCGTGGCCGGATTATAAAGACCCGGCACGTTGAGCTCCTCCAGCCGGGGAATCCCGGTAGTGGCGTCGGGAGCCACGCGGAAGGTCACGAACTGAACCCCGGCCATGATGTGGCAGGGATTGGTGTTGTCGTTGCAGGTAACGCTGTGCGACCCGCCAGGCGGGTTCATTCCGTTGGCCGGGCTGATCATAATCTGGGTGAAGGTAGAGGTAGAGGCAGGCGGGATGTTGCTGAGATTGCTGCAGCTGCTCGTGTGGAAGTTGGTGATGGTGTAGAATTGCCAATTACCCGTGGAATCCACGATCATGAAGGGGACGCTGTTGCATAAACCAGTGCCGATACAGGAGGGGTCGCAGCCCATGAGCCGCTGGAAATCAATGAGGTTTTGCGTATCGTCGGGACAGCCCTGGGAATAGTCGGCCACTTCAAAGTTGGCCGATTGGGAGCCCTTCGGTATCCAGTTGACGATGGCTAGGGGGCTGCTGCCCACGGACGGCTCGGCCACGGTGAGGATGTCCGTTCCCGGCATGGCCATACTCGCGTCGGTGACGTTGTCCCAGCACGTTTGAACGGGAGTGCCGCTGGCATTGTTATACCAGACCATGAGCGCGTTGGGGGCTGGATTGGCCTGGTGGACGAAGTTCATGTCCGAGGCGCCGCGCACGTAATAGGCGAGGTAGTCGATGGCCCTCCGCGCCGTCTGCCTCGGCTCGGCGAAGGCCTGCTGCTTCTGGGCGAAGGAGCGCATGGAGACGAGGAGGGTGCCAGACAGAACGAGGACGATCACCAGGATGAACATGGCGATGGTCACTTCCACCAAGGTAAAGCCTCGGCTCCGGCGGTCAGGCCGGGAGCTGGATGGCATAATCCACCTCCTTCCAGCGGATCTTGTTGCCCAAATATCGAGCGCCCGAGGCGTTCGAGGCGGTGGTGTTGGGAACCACCGAGATCGTTACGGTCATGAGGCCGTTGGTGGGGCCGGTGACGCTCACCTGGATGGTGTACCGGAGATTGGCGGGATCCACGATCCCCGTGGCGCTGGGCACGCT
>JAJXYW010000032.1:1243-2725 GCA_021780415.1 Acidobacteriota bacterium | reverse complement strand
ACCGGCCGATTTAGCTATTGCTACTGGTATACCCAGCGGCCCGGCGGCCTTGGCGCTTTCATGATCCGCTTCTCTGATCACACCTAGCGAGAATCCAAGCCATCCACCGAGCCGCAGCCCACAGGGTCTGCGGTTTTTCTTTTGCCCCCAACCCCATCCGCTTCCAACCGAAGCCCTCCGGAGACGACAATGAGTACAGCAACGCTCGACATGCCCACCAAGCCCAAATCCCGCACCCCCGACTCCCTCCTCGCGCCCGCAGTCCACCGCATCGTGCTCACCGGCTTCATGGGCTCGGGCAAAACCACCACCGGCGCCCTGCTCGCCGAGCGCCTCGGCTGGCGCTTCCTCGATCTCGACCGTGAGATCGAAGCCCGCCACCACCGCACCGTCCCCCAGATCTTCGCCGAGCACGGCGAAGCCCACTTCCGCCATCTCGAGTCCGCCGCCCTCGCCTCCCTTCTCGGCCAACGCAACGTCGTCCTCGCCCTCGGCGGCGGAGCCCCCGAAGCACTCGGCAACCGCCTCCTCCTCGAGCAGACCCCGCACACCGCCGTCGTCTACCTCGCCGCGCCCTTCGACACCCTCGTCGACCGCTGCACCGCCCAGGCCGCCGACCCCACCGCCACCGCCCGCCCCAACCTCGCCGACCGCGCCGCCGCCGAGCGCCGTTTCCGTCTACGCCGCCCCCACTACGAGCGCATCGCCGCCCACACCCTCGACACCGCCGACCTCACCCTCGACCAAGCCGCCGACGCCATCCTGCACCTGCTGCGCGCTGAGGCCTCATAATCGGAGAACACGCAATGCCGCCAACGATTATCAGCCTCGCCACCCCACGTCCCGGCATATCCAGCCAGCCAGCCCATTTGCCTCTCGCCGCATCCTAGAGAGAGCATCCCATCCCTATCCCCCTGCCAAGGAGCGTGCCCGCTGTCGCTAGAGCCCTATCAGTCCAACGTCGCCGAAGAGCGCTCCAGGCAGTCCGCCGCCATTCGCGGGCACATCCTCTTCGCCTTCGCCGTGGCTCTGGCTCTGGCCCTGGCCTGGCGTCTGCTCCCGGTGCTGGAGCTGGTCTACGTCAGCGCTCTCTTCGCCGTCGTCCTCATGCCCGTGGTGCAGAACATCATGAGCCTGAGGATTCGCAACTGGTCGCCTTCGCGCCCGCTGGCCGTCATCACGCTGGTGCTCTCGGTCTTCATCACGCTCACGCTCTTCCTCATCTTCGCCCTGCCGCCGGTCATGCATGACGTGCAGCACTTCGCCGCCGAGCTTCCCCGCCGCATTCCCGGCATCATCGCCCACATCAAGCACCTGCCCTTCGCCGACAAGTTCGGCTTCGACACCCTCGCCGCCAAAAGCGAAGACGTCATCGCCTCCACCGCGCAATACATGTTGGCCACCGCACCGCTCTGGCTCAGCCGCTTCTTCGCCCTCGTCACCTCCCTGGTCCTCTGCATCTACTTCATGCTCGAAGGCGAG
>JAJXYW010000032.1:0-1143 GCA_021780415.1 Acidobacteriota bacterium | reverse complement strand
TATATGCAGCTAGCTCTCGATGCATCGATCGCGAATCTCCCCACCACCGAGCGCGCGACCTCGGAACTGGACGACATGGAGACCCTGGTCCGCACCTACCGGCCCCGGCTGCTCCGCTTCGTCGCCTTCTCCATCGGCGACGCCGACCTCGCAGAGTCCATCACGCAGGACTGCTTCCTCAAGGCCTACAACGCACGCGACCGTTTCCGCGGCGACTGCTCCATCAACACCTGGCTCACCAGCATCGCCGTCAATCTCATCCGCGATCAGCAGCGTCTCCAGAAGTTCCGCTTCTGGCGTCAGGCCCGCGCCACCGCCATCGACATCACCGACGCCGCCAACTTCCTGCCCAGCAACGAGAGTTCTCCCGAATCCCGCCTCCTCGTCAAGGAAAAGGCCAACCAGGTTCAGGCCGCCCTGCTCAATCTCTCTCCCAACCAGCGCAACGTCTTCCTCATGCGCTTCTCCGAGGATCTGGAGCTCTCCGAGATCTCCGCCATCACCGGAATCCCCGTCAACACCGTCAAGACCCACCTCCATCGCGCCCTCAAGTCCGTGCGCGCCGAGGTCCGCGCAGCGCAGGCGGCTAACCCGGACGACTCCCGCCCGGCTGCCGCCAACCCGGTCTCCCGCAAATCCTCAGCCGCCACCCGCCGCCGCACCCTCGCCACTGGACGATCCCAGCCCGCCGGAGTATCCGCATGAGCAGCTCTCCGGATCTCGGCTCCACCCACGCATCCAGTGCCGCCGCAGCCAAGGCAGCCGTTTGCAGTATCGCCCCTTCAGCCCATCTCTCCGCCGACGAAGTCGACGACCAACTCATCGGCTGCCTCGCCGCTAACCGCGCCGCGCATCTGGCCACATGCCCGCTCTGCACCCGCCGGGTTGCCGCAGCAGCAGCCCCTCTCGCCAGCTTCCGCCGCGTCACCACCGCCTGGAGCGAACGCCGCTCCGCCACCCTGACCACCCCCATCCACTTCCGCCAGCGCATCCTCTGGCAGCGTCATCTCGGCTGGGCAACGGCCTGCCTCACCGTGGCCGTCGGCATTGCGCTCACCACCACCAGCCAGGGCTGGCTCGCATTCAGCCCCGCCGACCTGCAGCCAATGACGCTGCAAACCACGCAGCAGGACATGGCACAGC
>JAJXYW010000130.1 GCA_021780415.1 Acidobacteriota bacterium | reverse complement strand
TCAGCCCTCGGGGGCTTATCTGCTCACCGCACCCCCACCCGCGCATCTAAACTAGGATGATGGATAAGCGCATCCGAACTCTGCTGCTGGCTCCCCTTCTCCTCTGCTGCTGCAAGCAGATGCGCGCCGTGGATTCACGCTTCGACCTCATTGGGCCGAAGATTGACGTCCGTGTTACGCGCGACGGCCAGACCCTACCCATCGCCGCCGTTCCCAACCTTGAGCCCGGCGACAAGCTCTGGATCCATCCCGATCTTCCCTCCACCCAGTCTGTTCGATACCTCCTGATCTGCGTCTTCCTGCGCGGCAACACCAATCCGCCTCCCGAAAACTGGTTCTACCGCATCGAAACCTGGAACCGCGACGTAAAGACAGAGGGCACCACCCTCACCGTTCCCGCAGACGCCCAGCAGGCCCTCCTCTTCCTTGCCCCCGAGACCGGTGGCGACTTCAAGACCATCAAGTCCGCCGTCCGCGGCCGTCCCGGAGCCTTCGTTCGCGCCTCCCAGGACCTCATCAACGCTGGCTACGAAGAGGCTCGCATCGAGAAGTACATCGCCTCCATTCGCCGCGTTCCGCCGGCCGACCCCGCAGAACTACTGAAGCACTCCGACCTGCTCGCCCGCACCCTCGCGCTCAAGCCCAACGACGCCTGCTTCAAGCAGCCCATCGACATGCAATTCACCTGTCTCACCCAGTCCGGGGAGCAGATCGTCCTCGACAACGGTAACGGTAAGACCGTCGCCGACGCGCTCAACGGCCCCACCTCGGATCTCATCGCCCAGGCCAGCTACTCCCCCGCAGCAGCCGGCGGACTCTACTCCGCCTACGTCGGGGCCATTGTTGACGTCGTCCGCATCATGAGCAACCTGCACACCGCGGTGTACCAGTACATTCCGGCCATCAGCTTCCCGCAGGACGACGCCATGAACCTGCGCCTCAACACTCCACCGTCCTTCCATAATCCCAAATCCGTCCTGGTCATTGCACTTCCCGCGGTACAGCCTGTCACCAAGCCTCCACTACGTCCGGCTGACCCCAACGAGGTCACCTGCCTCATCAAGCCCTCCGTCGTTCTGCCCATCGACGGCGCTCCTCTGGTCTTCTCCACCGACTTCGCCCACGACCTCGTCCTGCACCTGAACACTCCCCCCGGCGCACCCACGGAACCCGACATCCCCCTCACCCCGGACGCCTACTACGGCGGTCTTGTCCTCCAGAAGGATCAGCAGCACCACATCCCGCTCCGCGATCAGGCGCTCCTCCAGCCGGCCTCCAGCGAGCCCAACCCCTTCGCGAACCCCAGCCTCGCAGCGCATCATCCCCCGGCCGCGCCAACGGTCACGCCCCAACCCAAGCCTGTCCTGCTCACCGGCGTCATCAAGGGCCGCTGGGGCTTCGACGCGTTCACCGGCCCCATCGTCAATCTCCAGCAACTCCCCGGTTCCAACTGGACCATCGTCCCGTCCTCCGGCACCGACAAAGAGCCCACCTACAATCTCATCGCCGGCCACACCGCTACGCTCTTGATCCATTCCACGGGTTCTGCCTGCGTTCACGCCGTGACCGCGCATCCCGACGGTGACTCCGAGTTCCCCGTCCCATTCAAGCCGCAGCCCAGGCCCGACGACCCCAATCTCATCGCTCTCACCCTCCCGCTCGAGCATCATCTCACTCCCGGCGACCTGCACCTAGCCATTCAGCAGTACGACCAGCCTACGGCCGACGAGCTCGCTACCCGGACCTTCTCCGAGCCTTCCTCCGTCACTGCCATCGAACTCCACGCAGCGGATAAGACCCTCGTCGTCACCGGCACGCGCCTCGGTCAGATCGACAAGATCACCGTCGGCGACCTCATCTTCAGCCCCGCTCCCGACGCATCCTACGACATCCAGGCAACCAACTCCTCTGTCCCTGGAACCCTCCACTTCGCTCTCCCGGCCAGCGCGCCCGCTCCGTCCACCCACGTCAACCAGAGTCTCACGGCCAGCATCGCCCTCCGCGACGGCCGCACCCTCTCTCTGCCCCTGACCGTTTCAGCACCCCGCCCGGTCATCACCCTGCTGCGCAAATCGACCCTCCCCGACGCAAGGTCCTCCAACATCTATCTCTCCAACCCGGACGATCTCCCGCTTACATCGCTTCTGACCTTCACCCTGAAGAGCCCCGATCGCTTCCCCCGCAACGGTCAGATCGAGATTGAGACTCTTGACGGAACCCTCCGCACCGTCCTCACCCTGGCACCCTCCGGCGGACTGCTCCTGCAAGACCCTCACACCATCGTGGCCACCCTCGATCCCCTCCGCTCCTTCGGCCCCAGCGCCTTTGGAGCCCTGAGGATGCGTGCCATGTACCCCGCTGCCACCACCAGCCCCGCCAACGACCACCACTCCCCGCCTGAGCCAGCCACAGGCAACGACGCAGCAGCCTCCACTGCGGCCGAGGACACCTCCTCCCCGGCCAGCGACTGGCTCCCTCTCGTCACCCTCGTCCGCCTGCCCACCCTCACCCAGCTCCAATGCCCCCCTGACCCTGCCCAGTCCTGCACCATCACCGGCAACAACTTCTTCCTGCTCCAGGCCGTCTCCTCTGCCCCCGACTTCTCCGAGCCCATTCCTGTGCCCGATGGCTACACCGGCACCACCCTCAGCGCACCTCACCTCGCTGCCGCAACCATCTTCTTCAAGCTCCGCGACGACCCCACGGGCATCGACTCCGCAATCCTC
>JAJXYW010000292.1 GCA_021780415.1 Acidobacteriota bacterium | reverse complement strand
TCAGCCGGCCGCTCAAGCTCTACGGCCAGGAGTTGACAGGCTCCTCGTACGCGATCGCTCGCATGAACGTGGTGCTGCACGACATGGAAGCCGAGATCGTGCGCGGCAACACGATGACGAACCCGAAATTCCTCGACGACGCCAAGCTCAGGCGCTTCGACATCGTGGTCGCCAACCCGATGTGGAACCAGAACAACTTCGAACCCGCCACCTACGAGAATGATCCGTTCGAGCGTTTCACGGCCGGGTACGCGCCCGGCTCGAGCGCCGACTGGGCATGGCTCCAGCACGCGGTCGCCTCGCTCAACGACCACGGCCGCGCCGCCGTCGTCCTCGACACCGGCGCGGTGAGCCGCGGCAGCGGCAATCAGGGCGACAACAAGGAAAAGGCGATCCGCAAGGCGTTTGTGGACAACGACTGGATCGAGGCGGTGCTCCTGCTGCCGGACAACCTGTTCTACAACACCACCGCCGCCGGCATCGTCATCGTCCTCAACCGCGCCAAGCGCCCCGAGCGCCAGGGGAGGATCATCCTCGTCAACGCCAGCGCCGAGTTCGAAAAGGGACGGCCGAAGAACTTCCTGCCCGACGCCACCATCGCCAGGATCGCCGACGCGTTCCATGCGGGAACCGACGCCGAGCGCTTCGTGAAGGTCGTCTCCCGCGAGGAGGTCGAGAAGAACGACTACAACCTGTCGCCCTCGCGCTACATCGACACGGCCGGCGCGGTCGAGCACCGGCCGATCCAGACGATCCTCGACGAGCTGGCGGTCATCGACGCCGAGGCGCGGCGCGTCGACGCCGATCTCGCCGACGTGTTCCAGCGGCTCGGCTTCGCTCCGGGTGGCGCAGCGGATTTGGCAGGCCACACCACCCCCGAGGAGGTATAGACATGAGCGCTCTGATGCCGGCGGCCTCCCTCGAACAGCGCATCCACCTCGTCCGCGGTGTCCGGGTGATGCTGGATGAGGACCTGGCCCGGGTCTACGACGTCACGACCAAGAGGCTCAACGAGCAGGCCAAGCGCAACCGCGCGAGGTTCCCCGAGGATTTCATGTTCCAGTTCACCGCGGCGGAGGTGAGCATCTTGAGGTCGCAATTTGCGACTTCAAGATCCGGCTGGGGCGGCCGGCGCACCCGCCCACGGGCCTTCACCGAGCACGGGGCGGTGATGCTCGCGAGCGTCTTGAATAGTCCGACCGCTGTGGCATCCAGCATCCTAGTGGCCCGGGCGTTCATTCGGCTACGCGAACTGGTGGCCGTCAACCGCGAGCTCGCCAAGAGGCTTGACGAGCTGGAGCGGAACGTGGACGCGAAGTTTTGCATCGTTTTCGACAGCATCCGAGCGCTAATGCAGCCGCCACCAAGCCTAGCTGCACAGCCCCAGCGGTCCATCGGGGTTGCGGTGCCGAAAGGGGGCGCTCGGTGAATTGGGCAACCAAATCGCTTGCTCAGCTCTGTTCGCCTCGACGAGAACTTGAGGAGCCAAGCGCCGACGGGACGAACCGCTACGTCGGCCTTGAGCACCTGGATCCGGGGTGGATCAGCATTCGGAGGTGGGGTTCCGATCGCGAGGTCTGCAGCACCAAGAGCCGCTTTCACCGTGGAGACGTACTGTACGGAAAGCTCAGGCCGTACCTGGACAAGGCTGCTCTTGCCGAATGGGGCGGCGTCTGCTCGACGGATATTCTTACCCTAGCTCCTGACCTGGAGGAGGCTGATCCGTGGTTCCTGGCGCTGCTCCTCCACACCCGGACCTTCCTTGACCACGCTATCGCAACCACCTCCGGTGTAAATCACCCCCGAACGTCGTGGCAAGAGATCTCCCGCTTCTCCAGTGCGGTGCCACCAGTACCAGAGCAGCGCGGCATCGCGGGGGTGCTGGCGAAGATCCAGCGGGCGGTCGAGGTAGAGGACAAGCGCATCACAGCGCTCAAGGAGCTCAAGGCCGCGACGATGGCGAAGGTCTTCCGCGAGGGCCTCCGAGGTGAGCCAGTAAAGGAGAGTGAGATCGGCGCAATCCCCCGCAGCTGGAGTGTCACCCACCTGGGGAACCTCATCGTTCGTGGGCCGCAGAATGGCCTCTACAAGCCGGCGTCGGAGTACGGTATCGGCAGTCCGATCGTTCGCATTGACACCTTTGATCAAGAGGGCGAACTCTCGACACTGGACTTCCGGCGGGTACGCCTGACCCCCGATGAGGTGCGAACGTATGGCCTATCCCCGGGCGAAATCCTAATCAACCGGGTGAATAGCCTCTCCCACCTTGGGAAGTCGCTCTTGGTTCCCGCATTACCAGAAACTACGGTCTACGAATCCAACATGATGCGTTTTGGGGTTGATGAGGACAGGCTTCGCCCTGACTACCTCGCCCTCTATCTGCTGTCGCCGGCAGCGAAGTCCCACTTCCTTGCGACAGCAAAACCCGCGGTGGCGCAGGCGAGTTTCAACCAAGGTGACCTAGGGTCGCTCCGGATCCCGCTCCCCCCAACAACTGCGGAGCAGCGTGAAATCAGCGGATTGGCTGGGGTAATCTCGGCAAGGTACCGGGCGGCAGCCAGGAGCGTCCGGGGCCATGAGGAGCTCTTCCACGCCGCCCTTGCTCAGCTCATGACCGGCCAGCTTCGGGTCACACCACTGCTCGACCGAAAGGGGGCGCCCGATGCCTAGCCTCGGCAGCGAGCGTGCGGTTGTGCAGGAACCGCTCATCCGGTACGCCACCGAGGTCGGCT
>JAJXYW010000105.1 GCA_021780415.1 Acidobacteriota bacterium | reverse complement strand
ACCGTATACGCCATCGCCGCCCCCACCGCCACCGGCGCAAAGTACATCACCACATTCGTCAACCGGAACATCACCTCGCTCAGGCTCTCGCACAGCCTCAGCACCGGAGCTCGTTTGGCCTCACTCACCGTCGCCAGCGCAATCCCGAACAGCAGCGCAAACACCGCCACCTGCAGAATCTGCCCCTCGACCATGCTCTTCGCCAGGTTCTCCGGAAACACATGCAGCAGCACGTCATCCCACCGCGTCGCAACCCCCACAACACCGGGAGCCTGCACCGCCGCAGCACCGGATGCCGCCATCTTCAACCCCACTCCCGCACGGCTCACATTGATCGCCACCAGCCCCACCGCCAGCGCCAGCGTCGTCACCAC
This sequence comes from Acidobacteriota bacterium, assembly GCA_021780415.1. The sequence continues at coordinate 2,377 of JAJXYW010000105.1, read as the reverse complement.
CTCGAAGTACACCAGCGCCTTCAACCCCATCCGCCCGACGCTCTTCAAATCCCCATGTCCTGCAATCCCCACAACCAGCGTCGCCAATATCAACGGCGCCACAATCATCCCAATCAGCCGCAGAAAAATATCAGACAGCACCCGCAGATGCACCGCCGCATGAGGCGCATCGAACCCCAGCTCCGCGCCCGCCAGCATCGCCACAAAGATCCACGGCGTCAGACTCCGGCGCCGCCACGCAAACACCATCAGCAGCGCCAACCCCGCCCACCGCGCACTCATCGACACCGCATGAGAAGCCCCCGTCACCCCCAGCGCAACGCCAACTCCCAGCACCGCCGCGCCCGTCGCCACCACCATCAGCCCGCTCTTTTTCCCGCCATCTTCCATGGCCCGAAGCATATCAGCCGCGCCCCTCCCGACGTACAATTCTTCTCATGCGTCGATCCGCCCCCACCCTTCTGCTCTGCGCGGCAACCCTCTTGCTCCCCGCCCGCCTGCACGCCCAAACCAGCATCCAGACCCTCCCCCCACCCACCACGGTCAGCCCCACAACCAACCCCTCCGTCGGCACGCCAACCAACCCCGCAGCCAACCCGAAGAAGTCGCCCTTCACCTACACCCCCCTGCACACCGCCAACCTCTCCCCCGGCGTGCTCGAGCTCCTCAAGCTCGAAGGCGACTTCTCCGCCGCCGTCACCGCCGGCGGTGGCCACGCCTTCAGCTCCTGGTTCGCCGACGACGGCGTCACCCTCAACAACGGCCAACCCGCCGTCCGCGGCCACTCCGCCATCGCCGCCATCGCCAACTGGGACCCCGCCCAATACAAGCTCAGTTGGTACGCCGAAGGCGCACAGATGTTCGCCTCCAACGACGCCGGCTTCACCTGGGGCCACTACGACGCCACCACCATCGCCAAGGACGGCAAATCCACCACCCTCACCGGCCGCTACATCACCTTCTGGAAAAAGGTCGGCGGCAAGTGGAAAGTAGCCCTCGACGCCAGCGCCAACGAGCCTCCCCCCACCAACGGCCTCCCCACCCCCTAAACAAATCGGATGCCGCATCTCTCGCATCTAAGACACGGGAGCATCGCGCCATAGCTTCCACAGGACGATTTACCCTATGAGCACCGCTGCCATCCATCCCCAGACCCGCATGGGCCACGTCCATCTCCGCGTCGCCGACCTCGACCGCGCCCTCGCCTTCTACCACGGCGTCCTCGGCTTCGAGGTCACGCAGCGCCTCGGCAACTCCGCGGCCTTCCTCGCCGCCGGCGGCTACCACCACCACATCGGCCTCAACACCTGGGAGTCGCTCGGCGGCCAGCCTCCGCCGCCCGGAACCACCGGCCTCTACCACCTCGCCGTCCTCTACCCCACCCGCGCCGCCCTCGCCGATGCGCTCCGTCGCCTCCTCGCCGCCAACATCTCCCTGGACGGCGCAGCCGACCACGGCGTCAGCGAAGCTCTCTACCTCCACGACCCCGACCACAACGGCGTCGAACTCTACTGGGACCGCCCCGAATCCCAATGGCCCCGAGACCCCGACGGCAACCTCACCATGTTCACCCACGCGCTCGATCTTCAAAGCCTGCTATCCACCCACGAGCCCTAGCCCATCAGGGCACAGTCGCAGATGCAGCTTGCTCAAACATGTTGGGCGTGCCGCCAGCAGCAATTTGCAGGCTCAGCTTCTCCAAAATCGGTATAACGCAACGATTCCTGACCGTGCCCAAGAGTGTGTCCGAGGCGGCAGTACCGGATTGTAATTCTGACCATTGGTCGCGCAGATCGATACGTCCGATCGTCGAGGCTATGCCTACGACGCCCCTGCTTCCTGATTCATCGAGGACCACTGGTATGATGTGCCCGGATCTGCCCGAGTGCGTAATTATGTCTTTTTCGAACTTCGTCCAAACCTTAGAAGCATAATGTTGGTCGATAAAAACTAGATAGTAGGCACATGACTCCGAATATACCTTTTCGAGAAGCCTCTCAAGATCTTCGGCTAAGAGAACCGCCTGCTGATCGAAGTCGTAGAACGTCAAAACATCTTCTGCCTTGAGTTCTGAATTCACTAACTCAACTATCGGTCTTACGTCCCCTGCAAATGAAAAGCCAACATCGTAGGTGTAGGCTCGTGCGCGTTCGACACTGTCCTTCTCTACTCCTAGCTGCTGATAAATGCTGTCTTCCTTCATGTTCGATAGGAAATATCTAAACAAGGGGTCTTCAATTGTGAACTCCTGCCCGCTGAAAGCTATCTGCTTCCTCAAGTCCACGTTGCGGCTCTCGTCGTGAATGACCTCCGCAATGCGTGGCCGCACCGCCTTCACACCTGGGCGCCTTCTCTCGGGCACCAGGTTCAATACCTT
>JAJXYW010000200.1 GCA_021780415.1 Acidobacteriota bacterium | reverse complement strand
TGGCCGTCGTGCGCGAGCTGGGCATCGTGCGCAAGATCGCGACGCGGGTAGAGGGAGAGAATCAATCCACCCGCCTGAAAAAAGACGACGCCTTCGGCGCCGGGCATGGAGCGCTTCCAGCCGAGACGCTCGTAGAAGGTTTTGCTGCGATCGAGGTTGGCGACGCCCAAAGTGATGACGCTGATGCGCTGTTCCATGCTTGCCTCATGCGGGGAGCGAGTTGTGGTGACAGGCTCGGGAAAGGTTACGGGTCAAGGCGAGCGGGCGAGTCTGAGTCGCCTGCTTGCCCGGTATCGGTGCGCCCTGCGGCGACCTGATCCTGCCATCCGGGCAAGTGCAGGTCGCCGATGATGAGCCGGGCGGCGCGGGTAAAGGTGAAGTAGCTCCAGACCCAGGTGGAGAAGACCGAGATGCGGTTGCGGAATCCAATGAGGAACCAGATGTGGACGGTGAGCCAGGTGAGCCATGCGGGCAGGCCGCTCATGTGTGCCCTGAAGGGCCACTGGACGTTGGCGACGGCGGCCCTGCGGCCGATGGTGGCCATATCGCCCTTATCGAAATAGCGGAAGGCGGGTCGATGCTGGCCGGCGAGATCGGCTGCGATGATGCGGCCGACGTGATCGCCCATCTGCATGGCGGGTTGCGCGACGCCTGGAACCTGGTGGCCGTCCTGCTCGAGGTGGGCGAGATCGCCAAGGACGAAGACTTCGGGAAGGCCAGGCGGATTGAGACGGTCGTCGACGAGGACGCATCCGCGGCGGTCGAGCGGAGCGCCGAGGAGCTTGCCGAGAGATGAGGCCTGGACTCCGGCGGCCCAGAGGGTGACGGCAGCGTCGATGCGGGAGGTGCCGCTTTGGCTTTGCGCTTGCACCCAGCCGGGGCCGATGGCGGTGACGTGTGTGCCAGTGTGCACCTCGACCCCGAGGTGGGTGAGTGCGGACTGGGCTTTGGCGGAAAGATCGGTGGGGTAGGCGGCGAGCAGATGGGGCGAGCCCTCGAGCAGAAGGACGCGGGCTTTTGCGGGGTCGATGTGGCGGAAGTCGCGGCGCATATAGAGGCGGGCGATGTCGGCGATGGCGCCTGCGAGTTCGACGCCTGTGGGACCACCGCCGATGACGAGGAAGTTGAGCGGTGGATGCCAGCCCTGTTCGAGCATCTGGCGCTCGGCGAGTTCAAAGGCGAGCAGAACGCGGCGGCGGATTTCGGTGGCGTCTTCGACGGTCTTGAGGCCGGGAGCGAAAGGCGCCCAGTCATCGTGGCCGAAGTAGGAGTGCGTTGCGCCGGTGGCGAGGACGAGATAGTCGTAAGCCAGCTGCGCGCCGGAGGCCGATGTGACGCGGCGGGTCTCGACGTCGATGCCGGTGACCTCGTCCATGAGGACCTGTGCGTTGGGCTGTTGCCGAAGAATGCCGCGAATGGGCTGGGCGATATCGGCCGGGGAGAGCACGGCGAGCGCCACCTGATAAAGCAGTGGCTGGAAGGTGTGGTGATTGCGGCGGTCAATGAGGGTGACATCGACCGGAAGCTGGGCAAGAGAGAGAGTTGCATGAAGGCCGCCGAAGCCCCCGCCGATGATGAGCACGCGGGGGCGGCGCACCGAGGCGGCGGGGTTGAGCGGAGTGGTCAGTTCGCCCATGTGCCGGCTCAGGTGTTGAGCTCCTGGGCTTCGCCAAGAGTCAGCTTCAGGATCATCTGTTTGCGTCCGCGCAGGATGGTGATGGAGATGGTGTCGCCGGCCTGGTGCTTGTCCATGATGGCGCTGATGTCTTCAGGGCCGGTGACCTGCTGACCATCGATGGCGACGATGAGGTCGCCGCCGAGGACGATTGGCTGGTTGCCAAGCCAGGCGGATTCATTGCCACCGTGGAGGCCGGCACGATCGGCGGCTCCGCCGGGGATGACCTTCTGGATGAGTACGCCGTAGTTCGCGGCGAGGCCCATCTGCTCTGCGAGGTCAGGGCCGATGGCGAGGGAGACGATGCCGAGCGACGGGCGGCGGACCCGGCCGTAGCGCGTGAGATCGCCGAGAACGGCCTTGGCCGTGTTGATGGGGATGGCGAAACCGATGCCGGCGTTCTGGTCAGAGTTGGAGAGGATCATGGTATTGATGCCGATGACGTCTCCGTGCGAGTTGAGGAGCGGCCCGCCGGAGTTGCCGGGATTGATGGCGGCATCGGTCTGGATGGCGTCTTCAATGGGCGCGCCGCTGGCGCCACGGATGGAGCGGATGGAGCTGATGATGCCGCGGGTCATGGTGCCGCTGAGGCCGAAGGGATTGCCGATGGCATAGACCTCCTGTCCGACGGAGAGGCCCGACGAGTCTGCCAGGGTGACGGGCTGAAGGTTGGGCGCATCAATTTGCAGCAGGGCGAGATCGTGAACCTTATCGGAGCCGACGACGGTGGCCTTGTAGCTGGTTTTGTTGCTGAGCGTGACCTGGATGCCGCGATTGGCGCCCTCGATGACGTGGTAGTTGGTGAGGACGTGCCCGGCCTTGTCGAGGATGAAGCCTGAGCCCTGGCCTTCCTGCGGGACCGCGCCGTAGAAAAAGTCGAAGACGACCTGGCGGGAGGTGATGTTGACGACCGAGGGAAGGACGCGCTTGTAGACCGCGATGTTATTCAGTTCGTCAGCATTGTATGCGGGCGCAGCTTCAGCCTCAGTGAGCTGGAGCGGCGAACTGGAACCGTGGCCGCCGAGGAAAGAGAAGTTGCCAACGTGCGTGGGCAGATGGGTGGTGACATAGAGGAATCCACCCACAAGCAGAAC
>JAJXYW010000324.1 GCA_021780415.1 Acidobacteriota bacterium | reverse complement strand
CAACCGCCGTATCCGGCGGCGTATCAGGCGCAGCCGGGGTTTCGGGGCCCCTATGGGCCGGGCTATGGCGGAGCGTATGCGCCGCAGCGGGCACGCCGGTCGGGATGGTTCTGGGCGGCGATTACGGTGGCGATTGTGGGCGTGGTCGCGATTGCGATGGTGGGGATTGTGGCTTCGATGGTGAAGAGCCTGGGGTCGGATGCGAATGTGGACGGCCTGGACTTCGGCGATGACTCGATTGCGGTGATCGATGTGTCGGGCGTGATTGTGGACGCGGACACGGTCGATAAGCAGTTGGAGAAGTATGGGAAGGACGATGGGGTGAAGGCGATCCTGCTGCATATCGACTCGCCGGGCGGGGGAGCGGCGGCGTCGCAGGAGATTTACCACGAGGTGATGCGGGTGCGGGAGAAGCAGCACAAGAAGGTGGTCGCGTCGGTGGAGTCGGTGGGTGCTTCAGGGGCGTACTACATTGCTTCGGCGTGCGACAAGATCTATGCGAATCCGGCGTCGGTGGTGGGGTCGATTGGCGTGATTATGGAGTGGACGAACTATGGTGATCTGCTGAAGTGGGCCAAGATGACGCATGTGACGATCTCGCATGGGGAGTATAAGGATGCGGGCGATCCGACGCGCGAGATGACGCCGAAGGAGCAGGCGTATTTTCAATCGCTGGTGGACAACATGTATGGGCAGTTTGTGCATGATGTGGCGGTGGGACGGCACTCGACCGATGCGAAGATTACGCCGCTGGCGACGGGGCAGGTGTGGACGGGGGAACAGGCGCTGCCGCTGGGTCTGATCGATGCGCAGGGAGGGTATCGGGAGGCGCTGATGGATACGGCGCGGTCGGTGGGGATCAAGGGGGAGCCGCATGTGGTGCGGCCGTCGAAGGTCAGGCGCGGGCTGCTGGGGCTGCTGAACGATGATGCGGATGGGTTGTTTGCGAATCCGTCGCAGATGCTGAACCGGTCGCCGGGGTTTTACTTTCTCTGGAAGTAGGCGGAGGCCGGGGGCGGCGGGGTGTGGGTTTTACGGGCCGGGGAGAACTGTCGGGGGGCGACACGGTGTTAGGATAGGTGAAGCTATGCTGCACGAAACAGAGGCTTTGCGTGTATTGGCGCAAGTATTCCAAGGTTGCAGCAACCTGCCCGTGGCGAAACCCGTCAGAGATAGAGATATAGAGTACGCACGACATACATTACTGCAGGAGGGTTCATGACGAAAGCTGACCTGGTCGATCACGTGACTGCACTTGGGGATCTGACTCGCCGCGATGGCGAGGTGATCGTCGAGACGCTGTTCGACTCCATCATCGATGCACTGAAGGCCAACGATAAGGTTGAAGTGCGTGGATTTGGGAGTTTTCGCTCGCGACAACGCAAGCCACGCACCGGGCGGAACCCGAAGACCGGAGAATCGGTTGCAGTTCCGGCGAAGAGGGTGCCGTACTTCAAGCCAAGCAAAGAGCTGCGCGACCTGGTGAATCCGGGTGAGGCGAACGGAGCGAAGAGGAGTAACGCTGCGAGCGCGCATGCGGTGGTGGACGTGCATCACCCACCAGCGATGTAGATGTAAAGGCGATGGAGTGTCCGCTGTTGGGTGGCGATGTTCGTTTATCGAGCCTTGTGGCTTCCGTCACAATCAACAACCCGGTAAATCAATATAATTTGGAGTTATATGAGTGAAACGACACTAGCCCCTACTGCAGAGACCGTCGCCGCTGGCGCGGGTGAAGCCAGCATTTACAGCAAAAGCAATCCGTACTCGGCCACGGTATTGGTCAATGAGCTTCTCACTGGCCCCCAGTCGGAGAAGGAGACCATCCACGTTGAGATGGAACTCGCCGAGGGGATGACGTATATCCCGGGAGATGCGCTTGGAGTGATTCCGACGTATCGCAAAGAGGCTGTGGACGAGGTGCTGAAGGCACTGGGGTTCGATGGCAGCGAGAAGGTGATTGAGCCGGTGAAAGGGACGCCGGGCAACGAGATCACGGTGCGCGAGGCGCTGACCTCGAAGCTGGGGATTGGTAAGCTGGCGCGTGGCGCCGTGAACCAGTATGCGAAGCTGGCGGGCGAGAATGTTCCGGCGGGCCTGCAGGCACTGCTGGGAGCGGAGAACAAGGCCGCGGCGGAAGATTATGTGTGGGGCCGGGAGTTTGTGGACCTGGCGACGGATTTCCCGGGGATCGTGAAGGACCCGCAGGATCTGTTTGGAATTTTGCAGCGCCTGATGCCGCGCATGTACTCGATTGCGTCGAGCCAGGCAGCGCATCCGGGCCAGGTGCACCTGACGGTGCGCGTGGTGCTATATGACGCCCATGGCAAGAAGCGGCAGGGCGTGTGTTCGGGCATGCTGGGCGAGCGAGCGAAGGTGGGGGACAAGCTGCAGGTGTTCCTGGACGAGAATGACAACTTCCGCCTGCCGGAAGATTCGAATACGCCGATTATCATGATTGGGCCTGGTACGGGCATTGCGCCGTTCCGCGCGTTCCTGGAGGAGCGCCAGGTGCGCGGTGCGAAGGGCGACAACTGGCTGGTGTTTGGCGACCAGCGCGCCGCCTCCGACTACCTGTACAAGGACCAGTTCGAGGGAATGCAGAAGAGTGGCTTCCTGACCAAGCTGCAGACGGCGTTCTCGCGCGACCAGGCGAACAAGATCTATGTGCAGGACCGCCTGCGCGAGGCGAGCGACGAGCTGTTCCAGTGGCTGGAGCGCGGCGCTCACTTCTATGTGTGCGGCGATGCGAGCCGCATGGCCAAGGACGTGGAGCAGGTGCTGCTGGAGTCGATCGCCAAGGGGATCAAGGGCACGCCGGAAGAGGCGGCCGCCTACCTGAAGACGATGAAGGCGCAGAAGCGCTATCAGCGGGACGTCTACTAGAAGCCAGGAAGCAGGATGGAACAAAGGCCGCCCGATTGGGCGGCCTTTGCTGTTGGGGGAAATGCGACTTAGATGCGGTGGTTGTCGGCGCGCCAGTGGGTGATGGCTTGCTTGATCTGCTTGCGGCCAAGGTTTTCAGCGACGGCGCGCTGGGCCAGGGCGGCGACTTCGGCGTCGGAGGCGAAGCGCAGGCCGATGTACTGATCGACGGTGAGGGTTTCGACGAGGCCGAGCTGGTCTTCGGGAAGGAGGTCGGCGAGGCGGAGCTGCTCTTCCAGACGGATGATGCGGTCCTGGTTCTTCAAGGCGTAGCCGCGCATGAGGCCGGCGAAGACAAAGAGCACGACCGACATGACGATCCACCAGAGGTGGGTGTGCTGGAAGCCGGGCCAGGCGTGGATGGTCGCGTAGACGGCGAAGATTATGTTGAGAAGCAGTAATGGCGCGATGAAGAAGTGAAACGCCGGGTCGAAGCGCGCGTGGTTTTCGTAAGACTGCGGTTTGGACATAGCAGCGATGATAACGCGATGTCGGGGCGATCGTCTCGCGCGGGCTGCGATAGTCTGGAATCATGGCAAAGAAACGAATTGGCGTGCATGTGGGGACGAGTGGGGGCTGCTTTACGGCGGTGCAGCGGGCGGCGGATGCGGGGGCGAATACGTTCCAGATCTTCAGCGCGAGCCCGCGGCAGTGGAAGGCGGCGGCTGTGAAGCCGGAGGACGCGGCGAAGATGCGGGAGGCGAGGGCGCGGCTGGATGTGAACCCGGTGGCGATCCATGCGAGTTATCTGATCAATTTGTGCTCGCAGACCGAGAGCGTGCGGGAGAATTCGGTGGCGGCGTTTCGCGGGGAGGTGGAGCGGGCGCTGGCGATGGGCGCGGAGTTCCTGGTGCTGCATCCGGGAAGCTGGAAGGGATTGACGCGGGAGGAGGGGCTGAGGCTGGCGGCGCAGGGGATCGAGCGCGCGATTGGAACGCTGGGCGGCGGGTTGAAGTGGCAGGACTATAACTTCAGGATTTTGATTGAGAATACGGCGGGGGCGGAGTTCTCGCTGGGTGGGAGCTTTGAGCAGGTGGCGGAGCTGGTGGCGACGCTGCGTGCGTGTGCGCCGGTGGATGTCTGCCTGGATACGTGCCACTGCCACGTGGCAGGGTATGACCTGGTGACCGCCGAGGGATATGAAGCGACGATGAGGTTGGTGGGGGAGACGGTCGGGTTCGACGCGGTGAAGGTGTGGCATTGCAATGATGCGAAGGCCGCGATGGGGTCAAAGCTGGACCGGCACGAGCATATTGGCGAGGGGACGATTGGCGCGGCGGCGTTCAAGCGGCTGCTGCATGATGCGCGGTTTGAACACGCCGCGTTTATTGCGGAGACTCCGGTGGATGAGCCGGGGGATGAGATGCGGAATGTGATGGCGTTGCGGGCGCTGTCGGCGGGGTGAAGGCGCAGGTAAGCCTGGGCCTTCGGCCCAGGCTGGGATATGTCGGTCCGTTGGCCCTGGTTTGGCTGGGGAGTGAGGCTATTCGGGTTTGGACCAGACGCTGTCTAGAAATTGGTAGCGGGGGCGTTGGGTGTCGGGTTGGGCCTCGGAGCGGATGTTGAGGTGCATGACCTGCCAGTTGTTTTTGGGGCCGTAGGTGGGCCAGGTGGGGAGGTTGGGATCATTAGGGTTGCCGTTGCGGGCGAAGTTGGTCCAGTACTGCTGGATCTGGTCGGAGAGGGCGCGGTCGGCAGGGGTCCAGTGGGCTTCCTGGCGGGAGTCGAGGGTGCCGAAGACGTACTCGATGTCGTCGGAGTGGAAGGCGCCGGAGTTGGCGTGGTGGAACTTGTCGGCGGGTGAGGGAAGGTCGAAGCGGTAGCGGTAGACGGGGGCGGCGCCGGTTTTGACCTGGGCTTCGAGCCAGGCCCAGGTGGAGTAGGCGATGAAGCGGTCGCTGACGAAGTCGCCGGCGGACTGGATGGCTTCGGCGTCGGAGTTGGCGGGGTAGAGGGAGAGGAACTTATCGGAGTTGGCGCCGAAGTCTTTTTGCGCCGTGGCGGTGAAGCTGGCGGCGGTGGTGGGGGTGGGGCCGTCGAGAATGGCGGAGCGGACTTCGTCGGCGTTCCAGCCGGCGAGGAGGGGGATGTGGGCTTGCTGGCCGGCGGCGTAGATGTCGGGGACGGACTGGGGGAGGAAGTAGCCGTCGACGTCGGGGCCGAAGCGGGGTGGTGGCGGTGTGGTGCGGGCGGTGGCGGCGTGGACGAGGTCGTCGGGGGAGAGCTTGCGGAGGTCGGCGAGGCTGGAGGTGTGGAAGGCGGCGAGAGCGAAGGCTGCGCCGTCCTGCTCGGCTTTGGCGAGGGTGGGATAGCCGAGGCCGCTGGAGTGGAAGGCTGCGCCGCTCTCGCCGATGGCCTGGGCTATGAGATTTCTGGAGAGGGGCGAGGCCATCTGCGAACTGACGGAGAAGGAGCCGGCGGATTCGCCGAAGAGGGTGATGTTGTTGGGATCGCCACCGAAGGCGGCGATGTTGCGGCGGACCCACTGGAGGGCGGCGGCCTGGTCGAGGAGGCCGTAGTTGCCGGACGCGTGGTGGGGGGATTCGGCGGTGAGGGCGGGATGGGCGAAGAAGCCGATGATGCCGAGGCGGTAGTTCATGCTGACGATGACGACGTTGCGGTGGGCGAGGAACTGGCCGTCCTGGCGGGCCTCGGAGGTGCTGCCGCCGACGAAGCCGCCACCGTAGATCCAGACCATGACGGGAAGGCTGCCGCGATGGGCGTGGGACGGGGTCCAGATGTTGAGGGTGAGGCAATCTTCGCTGGGGCCGGGGTCGTGGAAGACCATGTCGGGGAAGGAGTTGGTCTGGATGCAGTGGTGGCCGAAGTCCTTCGCGTTGAGGGTGCCGAACCACTTGGCGGCGGGCTGCGGAGGCTGCCAGCGGAGATTGCCGACGGGAGGCGCGGCGTAGGGAATGCCCTTGAAGGCGCGGACGGCGCGGTCGGTGGTGTAGGCGCCTTGGACCTTGCCTTTGTCGGTTTTGATCTTGAGGGGGTTCGAGGCGAAGGCGGCGGTGGCGATGAGGGTGAGAGCAAAGGTCGGTAGCAGGCAGCGCAGGTGCATGTGTTCTCCCGAGAGACAAGCTACCACGGAGCGGGGTGGGCTTGCTGCGAAGTGGATGTGGCCCTGCGCGGACGGCGGGGCTTTGAGCGTTGCAGCGGAGAGCAGGGATTTGGAGATGGGGCACACGGTGGGACGCGGTTCGTTGCAGTCTTCTTTACAATCGTAGGTATGCAAGAGATTGAGAAGAATGACGTGCAGGCGAATGAGCCGGCTCGCTATAACCCGGCGGAGATTGAGCCGCGCTGGCAGGCCAAGTGGGATGCGCAACCGGAGCTGTATGCGGCGGAGCCTGTAACCGGGCCGCACAAGAGTGCGAAACCGAAGTTTTATTGCCTGGAGATGCTGCCGTATCCGAGCGGGCAGTTGCACATGGGGCATGTGCGGAACTACGCGATTGGCGATGCGCTGGCGCGGTTCATGCGGATGCGCGGATACAACGTGCTGCACCCGATGGGGTGGGATGCGTTCGGGCTGCCGGCGGAGAATGCTGCGCTGAAGAACAATACGCCGCCGCGCGAGTGGACGCTGAAGAACATTGAGCAGATGAAGGTGCAGATGCGGCGGATCGGCTACAGCTATGACTGGGCCGGGACGGAGATTGCGACGTGTTTGCCGGAGTACTACCGCTGGAACCAATGGTTCTTTTTGAAGATGGTGGAGCAGGGGCTGGCGTACAGGCGGTCGAGCAAGGTGAACTGGTGCCCGCAGTGTGCGACGGTGCTGGCGAATGAGCAGGTGGTTGGCGGGTGCTGTTGGAGGCATGAAGACACGCTGGTAGAACAGCGCGAGTTGGAGCAGTGGTTTTTGCGGATTACGAAGTATGCGGATGAGTTGCTGGACGGGCTCGACACGATGCCGGGCTGGCCTGAGAAGGTGCGCACGATGCAGCGCAACTGGATTGGGCGCAGTGAAGGAGCGCATGTTGATTTCCGCGTGAGCGCGATGGCGGATCATCCGGCAATTACGGTGTTTACGACGAGGATCGATACGATCTTCGGGGCGACATCGATTCAGCTCGCTCCGGAACATGCGCTGGTGAAGGAGTGGGTGAAGACGGATGCACGGCTGGCCGAGGCTGTGGCGACGATGGTCGCGGAACAGAAGGCTGCGCGCGAGACCGGCGACATTGGGAACATCGAGAAGCACGGCGTGGCGACGGGGATGAAGGCGATCAATCCGTTCAATGGCGAGACGCTGCCGATCTGGGTGGCGAATTACATTCTGGCGGACTATGGCACGGGCGCGATTATGAGCGTGCCGGCGCATGATGAGCGGGACTTTGAGTTTGCGACGAAGTACGGGCTGGCGGTGAAGCGCGTGGTGTCGGGACGTGGCGAGGAGAAGCCGGACGAGCTGCCGTATGGCGAGGAAGATGGCGCGGTGCTGGTGGACTCCGGCGAGTGGACGGGCGAGACGCCGGTGAATGCGCAGGAGAAGATGGCGCGGTTTGCCGAGGAACATGGGTTCGGGAAAAAGACGACGACGTATCGGCTGAAGGATTGGGGCGTGAGCAGGCAGCGGTATTGGGGAACGCCGATTCCGATGGTGTACTGCGAGCGCGGGCATGAAGGAGTGAAGGCTGGTGGGGTTGTGGCGCTGCCCGAGAGTGCGCTGCCCGTGCTGCTGCCGGCTCAGATTGAGATTACGCAGGAGGGTGGGTCGCCGCTGGGGAAGGTGGCGGAGTTTGTGAATACGACGTGCCCGGTGTGCGGTGGGCCGGCGCGGCGTGAGACCGATACGATGGACACGTTTGTCGATTCGAGCTGGTACTTCTACCGGTATACGGATGCGCGGAATGCTGCGGCGCCGTTCGATAGCGAGAAGGCGAATCACTGGTTCCCGATTGATCAATATATCGGCGGCGTGGAACATGCGATTCTGCATTTGATCTACTCGCGGTTCTGGACCAAGGTGATGCGCGATCTCGGGTTGATTGCGAACTCGGAGCCTGCGGAGCGGCTGTTTACGCAGGGGATGGTGATCAAGGACGGCGCGAAGATGTCGAAGTCCAAGGGCAATGTGGTGAGCCCGGACTTGATGATTGAGAAGTATGGCGCGGATGCGACGCGGATGTATGCGCTGTTTGCTGCGCCGCCGGATCGTGATCTGGAGTGGCAGGAAGAGGGGGTTGCGGGGATCAGCCGGTTCCTGGCGAGGGTGTATCGGCTGACGTTGAAGTATGCGCCGGTGGTGCGAAAGTTGGAGCAGAGTACGCATGGAGATGAGATTGCGCCGGGACAATTTACGGGGCAGACCGTGGAGGGAGCGGCGCTGCTGCGAACGCTGCATCAGACGATTGAGAAGATCACGGAAGACTTCAGCGGGCGCTGGCACTTCAATACGTGCATTGCAGCGATCATGATCCTGGTGAATGAGATCTATGCCGCGGAGACGGCGATGGACAAGGGCGATGTGGCGGCGGCGACGATTGCGGAGTTGCTGCGCACGCTGGCGCTGATGCTGGTGCCGTTTGCGCCATTCCTTGCGGCGGAGTTGTGGAAGGAGCTGGGCGAGAAGACGGATGTGTTTCAGCAGCGGTGGCCGGTGGCCGATGCGGAGTTGGCGCGCGAGAACGAGATTGAGATTCCGGTGCAGGTGAATGGGAAGCTCGCGAACGTGATCAAGCTGGCGGCGGACGCGGACGAGGCGGCGATCAAGGCGGCGTCGTTGGTGGATGAGAAGGTGGCGGCGCGGATGGCGGGAAAGACGATTGTGAAACACCTGGTGATCGATAAGCCGTCGGGTAAGCTGGTGAACCTGGTGGTGAAGTAGGTGCTTGAGGCGGTCAGCGTGCGGCACGACGGTGGACCGATTCGCGGGACGCAGTCGTTTGTGGGCGTGATGACGGAGGTGTGGAGGCGGCCGTCGCTGACGGGGCTGGAGATTCTTTGGCGATGGGCGGTGGGGATGCCGATTGTTGCGCTGGCGGCGTGGCAGGCGCTGCTGGTGTCGCGGAGTGTGAGCCTGGATACGGCGGCGCTGGAGACGATGACGGTGTTCCGTCCGGTGGAGGCGTTTGCAGCGATGGGGGCTGCGGCGCGGACGATTCTACCGGCGGCGATGCCGGTGGCGGTGTGGCTGCTGCCGGTGGCGGCGGTGGTGTGGGTGGTGATGGCGGCGGTGGGACGGAGCGTGGTGCTGCTGCGGTTTGATCGCGCGCTAGCTGTTCGGCCGGCGACGGTGCTGGTGCTGGGGGCGCTGCGTGCGGTGCTGCTGATGGCGGCGTGGGCGCTGTGGTGTTGGATGATGCTGGCTGCGGGACGGATCGCGATTACAGGGCCGGCGGCGCGCGGCGGTGAGGCGGATGTTGTGCTCTATAGCGCGATGTTGATCTGCGGGTCGCTGCTGGTGTACGTGCTGTGGGCCGTGGTGGGCTGGGTGTTTCAACTGGCGCCGCTGCTGGCGATGCAACGGAATCTTGGGGCGGTGGCGAGCTTGAAGGCGGCGTTGGATGGTGGCGCGGCGCGAGGGAAGTTAATCGAGGTCAACCTGGTGATGTGCATTGTGAAGATTGCCGTGCTGGTGTTGGCGATGGTGTTTTCGGCGTGCCCGCTGCCGTTCTCGAATGTGGAGAGCCCCACGTTTCTAGCCTGCTGGTGGGGAGGGGTGATCGTGGCGTATCTGGCTGCGCTGGATTACTTCCATGTGGTGCATGCGGTGGCGTACCTGCGGCTGTGGCGGACGCTGGAGGGCTGATTTCCGCCGGGATGGCAAAAGTCCACAGGACGCAATTTACACTTGTAGAGTGGACACTTCAGGAACATTCGCTACACCTGCCCCGGTCTCGTCGACGATCGTTATTCTGGATTTTGGCTCGCAGTATACACAACTGATTGCGCGGCGGATTCGCGAGTTCAATGTGTTCTCGGTAGTGCTGCCGTGCACGACGGCGCTGGAGAAGATTCTTGCGCTGAAGCCGAAGGGGATTGTGCTGTCGGGCGGGCCGTCGAGCGTGTATGACGATGCGGCGCCGAAGGCCGATAAGGCGATTCTCGATACGGGGCTGCCAATTCTTGGCATCTGTTATGGATTGCAGTTTATGACTCACCACCTGGGCGGGCGCGTGGTGCCGGCGGATGCGCGCGAGTATGGCCATGCCGAGGTGAACGTGGTGGACGAGACGCCGCTGTTCAGTGGCTTGCCAGCGACGATGTCGGTGTGGATGTCGCATGGAGATCATGCGGAGGCGCTGGCGCCGGGGTTTCGGGTGACGGCGCGGACGTCGAATGCGGTGGCCGGGATTGCGGATGAGGCGCGGAAGATGTGGGCCGTGCAGTTTCATCCGGAGGTGGCGCACACGAAGCAGGGGACGGAGTTGCTGCGGAACTTTGCGGTGGATATTTGCGGGGCGACGCAGGACTGGACGCCGGAACACTTTATTGCGTCGACGGTGGCGAAGATTCGCGAGCAGGTGGGACCGACCGGGCATGCGATCTGTGGGCTGAGCGGAGGCGTGGATTCGAGCGTTGCCGCGGTGCTGGTGGCACGGGCGATTGGCGATCGGCTGACGTGCATCTTTGTGAACAACGGGGTGCTGCGCAAGGACGAGTTTGAGAAGGTGCAGAAGACGATGCGCGATGAGCTGCACCTGAATGTCGTTGCTGTCGATGCAAGTGAAAGGTTCCTGGCGAAGCTGGCGGGCGTGACCGATCCGGAGAAGAAACGCAAGGCGATTGGGAATGAATTTATTGCCGTGTTCGATGATGAGGCGAAGAAGATCTTTGAGGCGGAGAAGTCCGCGGGTGAAGAGGTCGCGTGGCTGGTGCAGGGGACGCTGTATCCGGATGTGATTGAATCGGCCAGTGTTCATGGGCCTTCGCACGTGATCAAGAG
>JAJXYW010000286.1 GCA_021780415.1 Acidobacteriota bacterium | reverse complement strand
CGTGAATCCCTTGGCCATAAGGCTGGCCGGATGGATGTGGGGCGTGCCGGCCAGCTGCCCCGTGCCCACCAGATACCGCAGCATCTCCTGGATCTGGGCGGGGGGATAGCCGAGAGCGTGCAGGGCGCGCTCCACCGACTGGTTCACGATCTTGAAGTAGCCGCCGCCCGCCAGCTTCTTGAACTTGACCTGGGAGAAGTCGGGCTCGATGCCGGTGGTATCGCAATCCATGAGCAGGCCGATGGTTCCCGTGGGGGCCAGCACCGTGGCCTGGGCGTTGCGGAAGCCGAACTGGCGGCCGAAGACCAGGGCGTCGTCCCAGACCTGCCGGCTGGCGAGCCCGAGGCTCTCCGGGAGGTAATCCAGCTCCACCTTGTGGCTGGCGTCCCGGTGCATCTTGATGACGTCCAGCATGGACTCCCGGTTCTTGGCGTAGCCGGAGAAGGGGCCTTTGCGCTTGGCCAGCAGGGAGGAGACCAGGTAGGCCTGGCCGGTCATGAGGCTGGTGAGCGCGCCGCACCACGCGAAGGCCTTGGGACTGTCGTAGGGGATGCCCAGGACCATCAGAAGGGTGCCGAGGTTGGCGTAGCCGAGGCCGAGGGGCCGGAAGTCGTGGCTGTTCTTGGCGATGGTTTCGGTGGGGTAGGAGGAGAGGTCCACGAGGATCTCCTGGGCGATGATGAAGACGCCCACGGCGTGCTTGTAGCCCTCCACGTCGAAGTCGCCCTCTTCATTCAGGAACTTCATGAGGTTCAGGCTGGCGAGGTTGCAGGCCGAGTCGTCCAGGAACATGTACTCGGAGCAGGGGTTGGAGGCGTGGATGCGGTCGGTGGCCTTGCACGTGTGCCAGCGGTTGATGGTGCTGTCGAATTGCAGCCCCGGATCGCCGCACTCCCACGCGGCCACGGCGATCTGGCGCATGAGATCCCGGGCCCGGTGGGTGTGCGCGGGCTCTCCGCTGGTCCGGTAGGTGGTGGTCCACTCCCCGTCCTTTTCGTAGGCCTCCATGAAGGCGTCGGTGATGCGCAGCGAGTTGTTGGCGTTCTGGCCCGAGACGGTGTGCACCGCATCGTCCAGGTCGATTCCCGCCTCGGCCAGCACCCTCGCCTTGCTCTCCTCCCGGCGCTTCCAGTTGATGAAGTCCTCCACCTCGGGATGGTCCATGTCCAGGCAGACCATCTTGGCGGCGCGGCGGGTGGTTCCGCCGGACTTGGTGGCGCCGGCGGCGCGATCCAGGACCTCCAGAAAGCTCATCAGGCCCGATGAGGTGCCCCCGCCGGAGAGCCTCTCCTCCCGGGAGCGGATCCGCGAGAAGTTGCTGCCTGTGCCGGAACCGTACTTGAACAGCCGGGCCTCGTTCTTGGCCAGCTGGAAGATGCTCATCAGGTCGTCGTCCACGCTCTGGATGAAGCACGCGGAGCACTGGGGGTGCTGATAGGCGTTGGAGGTCTCCTCGATCTGCCCGGTCTCGGCGCTCCAGTAGTAGGCGCCGCCCGACCCCTCGATCCCGTATTCGTGCCAGAGCCCCAGGTTGAACCAGACGGGAGAATTGAATGCCCCCCTCTGGGTCAGGAGCAGGTAAGAGAGCTCGGCCTCGAAGGCATCGGCCTCCTCCTTGTCCGTGAAGTAGCCCCCGAACTTCTCGCCCTCGATCCGAATCGTGTGGGCGATGCGGCGGATCACCTGGCGGATGGAGGTTTCGTGCCCCGTGCCCGGCACCCCGGCTTTTCGGAAGTACTTGCTGATCAGGATGTCCGTGGCCAGCTGGCTCCAGTCCGCGGGGACCTCGGCGTTCTCCATGGCGAACACCGTGGAGCCATCCGTGTTCATGATCTTGGAGGAGCGTCGCTGGTAGGCGGCGCCGTCCAGCGGATCGCAGTCTGGAGAGATGAACCGCCGATCCAGGCGAAACGGAACCAAGGCCTCCGTGGATAAGCCAACTTCAGGCGGCTGCGAATGGTCTAGAGGTGAAGGATCTTTCGAGGTGCTGATCTGGGGCGTGGCTGTGGCCTTGCGGTTGCCGGTGCTGCCAGCCTGTCCGCCACCCTTGTGCGTGTCCATCCGACTGACCTCCCTTGTTCTCGTGGAGACACTGCATCCCAAGTTCATGTGTCCAAAGGGCTTATGCCCCAGGACACCCCTATATTTAGCTAAGCAGGGGTAATATAGCGCAACATATAGTGGGTGTCAAGGGGTCTGGAGGGCCCTGGAGAAGGGCCTGGAGGCCCCGCTAACAAGTTCCCATCCGGAAGGTCCGGATGGGAACAGTGGAGGGTTGAGGGCGGAGGGTGGAGCGCCAAGGGCTCCTTCCTATGGGCAAGGCCCGCTGGGGCCCCGCCCCGCCCTTGAGGGGGCTGCCTTCAGGAGCGGGGCGGAGGAAAGCGCGTCCCGCCGCCGACGGGCCAGCCTCAGGGGAAGATGCCCCGCTTGAGATAGGCCGTTTCGATCCTGCGGAGACCCGCTATGAGGGCGGCCGAACGCAGGTCGGTCTGGAGTTCGGAAGCGATGCCGCGGGCCTCTTCGTAGACCGAGAGGAGGAGGCGGCGCATCTTTGAGCCGACCTCCTCCGCCTCCCATCTTTCGCTTCTGCGGTTTTGAAGCCATTCGTAGTAGTAGACGATGGTGTCGCCCGAATGGCAGAGAAGGTCCGGCAGGACCTGGATGCCCCTCTCCTGGAGCAGGGCCTCTGCCTCGCGGTCGGTGAGGGAGTCGGCAGCCTCCGCCACGACCCGGACCCTCAGCATGGAGGCGCAGTCCCGCGAAACGGGCTTCTGCGGTGAGGCGGGAATGAAGATGTCCGCCCGTGTTGAGAGGAAGCCGGCGTGGTCCGTGGGGGTGGCTTGGGGATAGCCCGTGATGCCCCCGTGCTGGCGAGCAAAGGAGTCCAGATCGCCGGGATCGATGCCGTCCGGATGGGCGATGGCGCCGCTGGCATCCTCCACGGCCAGGAGGCGCGCCCCGCGCACCGCCAGGAGGCGGGCCGCCCAGGAGCCGGTGGCTCCAAAGCCCTGGACGAAGAAGGTCGCCTGCCTCAGGTCCAGCTGCTCGTTCCGCGCCCACTCAGCGAGCATGATCGCGACGGCCTGGCCGGCCGCCTGCTCCCGCCCCGCGCTTCCTCCCAGGGTCGCGGGCTTGCCCATGACCACGTGGCGGCAGAGGTTTCGCTCGTGGGGCGACATGGTCGAGGCATAGGTATCCAGGATCCAGGCCATGATCTGTCCGTCGGTGCCCAATTCGGGGCAGAGCACGCCGTACTCGGGACCGATATTGCCGCCCAGACCGAAGGTGAAGCGCCGGGTGGCGCGCTCCAGTTCGGCCGGAGAGCATCGCAGCGGGTCCACGTCCACACCGCCCATGGCGCCGCCGAAGGGCAGTCCGAGAACCGCGTGTTTCCAGGTCATCCGGATCGCCAGAGCCCTGACGTCGTCCGTGTCCACCGCCTCCTGGTAGCGCAGCCCCCCCGCGAAGGGCCCGAGGACGTTGTTGTGCTGCGCCAGGTGGCCGGTGAACATGCGGACCTCTCCGTCGTCCATCTTGACGGGAAAGTTTACGGTGATCTCGCTGGCGGTCTGGGAAAGGATCTTGCGCACGTCCGGGTCCAGGCCCATGCGTTCGGCGGCCTGGTTGAGCTGGCGGAGCGCTTCGTCGTAGCTCGTCATGGCACCCCTCCCGTCAGGGGAAGAATCCCCGGTCTCTGTAGACCCCCTCCAGATCCCCCAGAGCGAGGGCCACGCTGGTGGTTCTCCAATCGGCGCCGAACTCCTGGGAGGCCCTCGCCACCCGGTCGTAGGCGCGGTAGAGCGTGTCCTGAAGGCGCTTCTCCACCTCCTCGAGCTCCCACCGTTCGCCGCGCTTGTTCTGGAGCCACTCGAAGTAGCTGGCGGTGGCTCCTCCCGCGGTGCAGAGCACGTCGGGCAGAAGGTCCGTTCCCTTTCGCCGGAGCACGTCGTCCATCCCCGGTTCGGTCAGGATGCAAGCACCCTCGGCCACGAGGCGCACGTCCAGGAGCTCCAGCAACTCGCTCGTGAAGCCCGTGGCCAGGGCGGCCGGAATGAAGATCGTGGCCGGAGTGCGCAGGAAGGCCTCGTGGCTGAGGGGGGTTGCCCTCGGGTAGCCCCGCAGACCGAAGCGCCGTCTGGAGTAAGCGAACAGGTCTTCCGCATCGATGCCGCCCGGATGGGATACGGCTCCGGTCACGTCCTCCACGGCCAGCAGCCTGGCGCCCTTGGACTGGAGGACTCGCGCCACCGAGGAGCCTACCGTTCCGAATCCCTGGAGGGTGTAGGTCGAGGCGGCGAGATCTACGGCGTGATCGCTCGCCCAGCGCTCGATGAGCATGGCCATGCCCAGACCCACCGCGCGGTTTCGCCCCGGGAGCCCCCCCGCCTCCAGCGGTTTGCCGGTGACCACCGGGAAGGCGCGGTTTCTCTCCTGGGGCGGCACGGTGGAAAAGTAGGTGTCCAGGACCCAGCTCATGATCTGGCTGTTCGTGTTGACCTCCGTCGTGAGAACGTCGTAGTCCGGCCCGATGTTGTTGCCCAGGGCGAACACGAAGCGGCGCGTGATCCGCTCCAGCTCCGACAGCGTGTGGCGGGAGGGATCCAGCTGAATCCCCCCCATGGAGCCCCCGAAGGGGAGGCCCGCCAGGGCGGCCTGCCAGGTTCTCTGCGCGGCCTGAGTCCGCATGGCCTTGAGGGTCACCGAGGGGTGGTAACGGAGCCCTCCCAGGTAGGGTCCCAGGGCGTCGTTGTGGTGCACGCGAAACCCACGGAAGGTCTCCACCGACTCGTCGTCCATCTTGACGGGAAAGTTGAGGGTCAGCTCGTCGCAGGGCAGGGCGAGCAGGCGCCGGACGCCGGGGGACAACCCCGCGAGATCGGCGGCCCTTTCGAAGCAGTCTCGAACGTCCAAAGCCGAGCCTCCGCTGTTCAAGTCACCCGCGGCCTGTCCCCAGAATGGTCCACCATTCGGCGCCTCAAAAGTGGGGCACTGGGTGGAACATTCCCTCACAACCCTGCACGATCACGGCGACGGCGCCCCGAAGAACCGGACGAAACGGGCTCAGTATGGTCAGACCCTCTCCTCCGTGCAAGCTCTGCGGGGAATCTCCTACGAAAAGACAGTCGGGGCGCTCTTCTCCGCCAGGAATCCCAGGGCCTGCTCCTTGATCCCGTCCATCATCACCTGGAGCTCGAGCCCGCCGGAGGCTTGCTCGACGTCGATCACCCTGATCACGTGCTGAAGGTGGCCGTATTCGGGCAACAGGACGGGAAGCATGTTGGAGACCTCGCGAAAGAAGCCCTCGTTGAAGATGATCCCATCCTCGTCCGGGAAGAGAGCCAGGTAGCGTATCTTGGCCTCGACGAGGTCCTGGAAAAAATGGGTTCCGAAGGAGAGGTCGGGAACGTAGCTTCCCTTGCGGCGGGCGATTTCGATCAGCATCTGCGTGTTGTTGATGCCCGAGTAGGTCACCCCCACTCCCAGGGTAATGTCGCCCCGGCTTCCCCAGCGCCCGGGGCCCATGAGGATGAAGGAGCGGCGGGGGAGGATGCCGTTGAGGCGGCTGATGGCATCGGCCACCTGCACCATGTCGTCGTGGCTCGGCAACTTCGAATAGGCCTCGGGATCCACGTAAACGATGTAACGGACGCCGCCGACCTGCCCGTTGGTCACGTACTTCTTGGCCGAGAAGAGCTTGCGCTTTTCAGGAATCCAGTGGGGGATCGTGACGGGCCCTTCGTCCCCGAGCCTGCTCTGAGGCCGGCACTGGAGAAGGTGAAGCGACTCCCCGTCGTGGGCGAATTCAAGATCCACGGGCATGCCGATGGTGGCCTGGAGGGTGCGCATGATCTCGCGCATCTGAGGGACGAAATCGGTGCTCTCGATGAGTCCCGCGAAGGTCACCACCAGATCGCTCCCGCGGGGATCCACCAAGCCCGGCATGGGTCTACGCAGGGAGCTCCCATCGTAGATGGAGACGATGCGCTCGAGGAGCGGGAACTCCTCCCCGACCTCCTGGAAGATCCGCTCGATGCTCGCGGATTCGAACCTTCCCGTCTCCAGGTTGATGACGTCGATGTACCGCTGCGCGTAGTGAAAGACCTGCTCCGGCGTCACGTTGACCCGCAGATCGGGATGGCCCGGCGACACGAGGACGGGGAAGTCGTCTCCGATCCGGTCCACGGCCCTGGTGCCCAGCCCGGCGACCATGCGGAGGATGCCGTCCTCCCGCTTGATCCTCGGCGACCAACGGAATTCGTTGGTGGAGAAGGCCACGCCCGCGAAGGCAGGGAAGAAGTACTTGCCGATCCTCCGCCCGACGACGCGCTGGATGATGACCCCCATCTCCTCCATGAAGTCCAGCAGGCCACGCTCGGCGCGGTACTGGATGGGGTCGGGCCCGAAGATCGAGGCGTACACCTCGGCCACGGCGTCGGTTAGGGCCTCCAGGCGCTCCTGCTTGGAGCCGGTGTTGGCCAGGAAGAGGCTACGGTACTTGCCCGAAAAGGCCGTGCCGAGGCTGTCCTCCAGCAGGCTGGAGGAGCGGACGATGAGAGGGCCCTCCCCCAGGTCGTCCAGGGCCACCTTGAGCTGGTTGAGCATCTCGAGCGAAAAGGAGGAGTGCTTGAACACCTGTTCGATGTAGGGATAGTTGTGCCGGACCTCGCTGATGCTCGAGAACTTGAAGCTCTGAAGGTCCTCGAGCGAGTTGTAATGTACGAAGTCGAGCATTCCGTCGGAGGCGATGTACCAGGTGTGAGGCACCTTGAAATGGGACAGGAGGGGATTGTCCTTGCCGAGGCGGCCGAGAATGTGCGCGGCCAGGATCAGCCCCGCCGCCTTGCCTCCCAGCCGCCCGTTGCCCTGGCCGGGCCCAGCCACCCTGGACAGGATCCGGCCGAAGTCATACACCGTCAGGTGTTCCTTGGCGACGCGGATGAAGGGGAGGCTGTCGGTGAGAAAGCGCCGGGTCAGCGCCACGCGCACGTTCATGTCGTCGGAGTGAGACAGGGCGTGCTCCTCCTCCTTGGTGTCCCTGCAGAAGCGGTTCACGATATCGGAGATCTCGATGAGCGAGATATCCCGCCTTTCGATGGCCATGGCGAAGAAGCCGAGCTTGTCCTGCTTCATCCACTGCTTGATCAGCTGGGCCAGCTCCGGCTCCTGGATGGTGGTGGAGGCCACCCTGATGACCTCCTCGAAGGCCGTATCGAGGACTGCTATGTCCCGCTTGGGCAGAGGCTGGTTGGAGCCCCAGGAATCGCGTTCCCTTTCGGCGTAGACGGCCGGATCCAGGCGGGTGATGATCTTCTGGATGGCGGGAAGGTTCAGCTTTGTCAGGTGGTTCATCAGCCTCCTGACGAGACGCTTGTAGAGGGCCTTGTCGGTCTCCTGGATGAGGTCCAGAATCGTCCGCCACTCGGGCTTGTGGTCGGATGGGGTGGTGGAGGCCGCCGTTTCCGGAGACCCGGCGGCCCTTCCCTCATTCTCCCGCGATTCAATGGCCGGACCGAGCTTCTGCGCCGTGATCTCCACGAGCTTTCGCTCGTCCAGGAGAAAGGGGTTCTCCCCGTATTGGGAGCGGTTTTCCAGGTAGACGACGTCCAGCTTGCCCGCGAGCTTCCCGTGGACCACGAGGTGCGCCCGCAGCTTCCACGGGGTCTCTTCAAACCCTTCTGATTCAAAAACCCGTTCGCCCAGGGTGATCCTCACCCGGCCGGCCTCCGGGTGGCGAAGCCCCAGCGGAAGGGCCTTGATGACCCGGTCGAGGACTTGCTGGATCGAGAATTCGGGGTTCACCAGGATCGCGGCGATCTGGAACAGGCACTGGAGCTGCCTCTCCTGGCCCCGGCTCTTTGCCGTCATGGACCGCTTCCCCCTCTGCCATGGGCCGAAGTATACAGGAGCTCGGTGCCCCGGGCCAGCAACCGGCGGGGCGCTAGGGCGCAAAAAAGGGACCCGCCGGCAAGGGCGGGCCCCTCAGGGGAGAAACAGATGCGGGGATCTACACCCAGCCGCGCAGCTTGCAGGCCTCGGCCACGCGCGAGATGGCGATCATGTAGGCCGCGTCGCGCATGTAGATCTTCTTGTCCCTGTGGAGCTTGGAGACGGCCTTGAAGGCGCTCGTCATCTTCTGGTCGAGCTTTTGCAAGACCTCCTCCTTCTCCCAGTAGTAGTTCATGTTGCACTGCACCTGCTCGAAGTAGGAGCAGGTGACCCCGCCGGCGTTGCAGAGGAAGTCGGGCACAACGAAAATGCCGCGCTCGAAGAGGACCTTGTCGGCCTCCACCGTCGTGGGGCCGTTGGCGCCCTCCGCGATGATCTTGACCGAGGGCTTGATCTTGCCCACGTTGTCGCCGGTGATCATGCCCTCTTGGGCCGCGGGGATGAGGAGGGTCACCTCCTGCTCGATCCAGGCGTCGCCCGGGAGCTGCTGCCAGCCGTACTCCTTGGCCTTGGCGGGGTTGATGGTTCCGAATTTGTCCACGGCGGCCATGAGCTGGTTGAACTGGATGCCCGCCTCGGAGCGATAGGTGTAGGCCTTCTTGTCGTTGTTGTCCCAGCATGCGATGGCGATCACCTTCCCGCCGTACTGCGTGAAGAGGTCCACCGAATATTGGGCCACGTTGCCCGAGCCCTGGATGGAGGCGGTGGACTTCTTGATGTCGATGCCCAGCTCCTTCATGGCTTCGCGGACCGTATAAATGACGGCGTGGCCGGTGGCCTCGGTGCGTCCGAGGGAGCCGCCCATGCCCACGGGCTTGCCCGTGATGAAGCCGGGCAGCTTCTCGCCGCGGATCTTCTCCAGCTCGTCCATCATCCAGAGCATGTGCTGTCCATTGGTCATCACATCCGGCGCGGGGACGTCCTGCGTGGGGCCGACGTTCCGCGCCACCTGGCGCACCCAGCCGCGGCAGAGCGCTTCCTGCTCGCGGTCGGAGAGGTTGTGCGGGTCGCAGATGACGCCGCCCTTGCCGCCGCCCAGGGGAATGTCCACCACGGCGCACTTCCAGGTCATCCACGTGGCCAGGGCGCGCACCGTGTCCACGGTCTCGTGGGGGTGGAAGCGGATGCCGCCCTTGCACGGGCCCCGCGCGTCGTTGTGCTGGATGCGGAAGCCGTGAAAGACCTTGTACGATCCGTCGTCCATGCGGACCGGGATGTTGAAGTGGTATTCACGAAGCGGGGTGCGCAGCAGGTCGCGGGTGGCCTGGTCCAGTCCCAGCCTCTCCGCCACGGCGTCGAATTGCTGCTGGGCCATCTCAAACGGGTTGAAGGGCTTGGTCGTCATCACTGTTCTCCTTTGCGGTCCGGATCACCGCGATCCGGGCACCAGGCGTAGCGGTTCTAGCAGAACGTGTTCTTCACACAAGAGCAGCCGAGGCCAACGGGATCGATCTGTCGCAGAAGTAGAACCCGGAAGGCGGCCCCCGGTCCCCTTCCACCCCAACCGACCCCAACAAACCTCCTCGAAATAAGGGCTTCGGTAATCCCCCCTCCAGAGGGGTGAATCTAGCAATTGGCCGGCTGGGGTGTCAAGCCGGGCACCGAAAAAGCCGATGCAGTGGGGGAAATGATCGGTAACCTTGAAGAGGAGGGCCCTCTGCCTTAAAGTGCCTACAGGGAGCGGGACGAAGCATGCCCGAGATGGATTTCGAGCGGGACATCCAGCGGATGGAGACCTTGCTGAATATCCTGAAGCACGAATACGACCTCTACTTCGCCGGCGCGCGGCGCGACCCCCCGCGCAAGGAGCAGAAGGAGCTGGACGCGCTGGTGAGGACTTACGGAAACGCCAGCCTTCCCAGGCTCGCCCAACAGTTCCGCTTCACCACCTTCAACAGCAGCTACGTCATGCGGTGCGAGCAGTGGAACAAGTGGATGCGGGCCAGGGAGGACGGGCTGGTTCAGGACCCGCGTTTGCTGGCGTCGGTCCGACGAGCCAAGCGGGAGCTGCAGGAGCTGGAAAGGGGCCGTCCCCTCCCTCCAGCCTCCGTACCTGAGCCGCCGCCTGTGGCGCCTGCCCAGGCGAAACGGGCGCCCGCGGGAGGCGGAGGCCACACCCGGGCACTCTTCGAGGAGTTCGTCAACGCCAAGCTCAGGGAGGGCGAAGTGCCCAAGTGGGATCTCGCCTCCTTCGAGCAGCACCTCGCCCAGCAGAAGGCGGCCATACTCCAGAAGTACAAAGGCTCGGACGTGGCCTTCTCGGTCCAGACCAAAGGGGGCAAGGTCACCCTCAAGGCGAAGGTCATCAAATAGCCGCCATCAGACGCCCTCGCACCCCAGGTAGCAGTGCCCTATGCCTTGACCCTGCACGGGGCAGGTGCTATAACCGCACTTTGTTCTTCCAAGCCCGTGGAGAAAGGATACAATGCTGAAAAACTACCTGTTTAGCTCCGAGTCAGTGACCGAGGGGCACCCCGACAAGATTGCCGATCAGATCAGCGACGCCGTCCTGGACGCCGTACTCGACCAGGATCCCCTCGGCCGAGTGGCCTGCGAGACGCTGGTCACCACGGGGCTGGCGCTCGTGGCCGGTGAGATCACCACCAAGGCTTACGTCGATCTTCCTACGGTCGTGCGGAGCACCATCCGCGATATTGGGTACGTGGATGGCGCCTATGGCATGGATTACAAGACCTGCTCCGTCATCTCCTCCATAGACCCGCAGTCGCCCAACATCGCCATGGGGGTCGACGCGGGCGGGGCCGGAGACCAGGGACTCATGTTCGGCTTCGCATGCGACGAGACCCCGACCCTGATGCCCTTCCCCATCTACACCGCGCACCGGCTCACGGAGCGCCTCGCCAAGCTGCGCAAGG
>JAJXYW010000037.1 GCA_021780415.1 Acidobacteriota bacterium | reverse complement strand
TCCAGAGCTTGCGGCCGTTGAGGCGGTAGCCGGCGCTGGTGGCCTCGGCGCGAGTCTGCAGGGCGAAAGCGTCGGAGCCGGAGCCGGCCTCGCTGAGCGCGTAGGCGCCGGGGGTGTCTTTGGCGAGACGGGGCAGCCATTGGCGCTTCTGGGCGTCGGTGGCCCAGCGGCGCAGAGCGTTGACGACAAGGGTGTTGTGGACATCGACGAGGACAGCGACGGCGGGATCGACGGTGCTGATGGCCTGGATGGCGAGGACGGAGTCAAAGAAGCTGCCTGCGGCGCCGCCGTGCTGCTCGGGAACTTCAATGCCCATGAGGCCGAGCTCGAAGAGCTGGCGGAGGATGGAGGGGTCGAACTGCTGGGCGTCGTCCATGGTGCGGACGAGGGGCGCGATGGTCTGGCGCGCGAAGTCGAGGACGGTGGAGTGGAAGAGCTGCTCTTCTTCTGAGAGCCGGGTAAGCGGCGAGGGAGCGGTGTGGGAGGCGAGCAAGGAGACCCTTTCTGCGGCGCCAAGGCGAACAGGCCTACGGCAAGCGAGTGTAGCAGACCGAGGGAGGAGCCGATGCGCCGGCGGCGTACCAAAGCAAAGGGGCAGACGCCGCGCGGCATCTGCCCCTTTGGTGAGCGTGATCGAAGCTAATCAATCACGAAGGAGAAGGTGGTCTTGGCGGTGATGGACTTCGTCTTGGTGTCAGTGCCCACCACGGTCATGGTGTAGGTGCCCTTTGCGGGGTTGGAGGGGACGCTGACTCCGCCGCCGCCACAGGCGGAGATGGCGAAGCCGGCGACCATGAGGGCGAGGACCATGGTGAGGTTGCGCAGGCTACGCGACTTGCGGCCGAGGTAGCCGATAAGCAGCAGGCCGGCGAGAGCGAAGCCCTCGGGCAGCGGGCTGGGCTTGTTGTTGCGGGATGTGTTGACTCCGGCCATCGCGCCCATGCGCTGCCACTTGCCGTGCTGGGCATAGAAGCCGTAGCCGTAGCCGTAGGGGTAGCCGCCGGTGCTGGCGCAGTCGGCCGCGTTGGTGTCGAGGCTGAGGGAGACGCTGCCGGCGCTGGCGCCGTTGATCTGGACGGAACCATCTCCATTGCTCAGAGAAGTGGAGAACTGGTAGCAGAGGTTGGCGAGCGCGCTGTTGTTGCTGGAGGTGAAGCTGACATCGATGGTGCCGGTATAGCCGCCGGCCGGTGTAACGGTAATGGTCTCAGTCCCTGAGGTTCCGCGGCTGACCGTGAGTGTAGCTGGGGTTGCCGCGACGGAGATGCCGGGGGCAGTGCTGCCGCCGGAGCCGATGGTGAGCTGAATCACGCCGACGGAGGCCGCGTGGGTCGCATCGCCCGCGTACTGGGCGAGGATCTGATGGACGCCGCTGGTGCTGAAGTTGGCGGTGTAGGTGAGCGTGCCGGAGGTTGAGATGGGCTGCGCGGCGACGGTGCTGCCACCGTTGCTGGTACCGCCGTCGATCTGCAGGGTGACGTTGCCCGAGGGCACGGTTGAGCCCGTGGCGGAGGCCACCGTGATGGTGACCGCGTCATTGGTGCTGGCGCTGGGCGTGAGGGTAGCTGCGGTCAGCGTCGTCGTGGTGGCGACAGCCGTGGAGCTTCCCAGAGTCCACTTTCCGGCCAGGACAGCGAGATCGACGGAGCCTAGGCCGGTGACGAGGTCATATCCTGCGCCTGCCGAGTAGCCGATGGGGCCGTTGGGGCAGACGATCCCGCCCGCGAGGCAGTTGTTGTTGCCGGCGGTGACGTCGTGGAAGGCTGCGGCGTAGGTGGTGGAGTTGGATGCAAGCGAGTAGAGCGCCGTGTTCAGGAGGCCCTGACCGGTGGGGTAGTTTGCGCTCTGGTTGAGGATGGCGACCATGCCCGCGAAGATAGGCGCGGCGAAGCTGGTGCCGCCGGCGACGGTGAGGTAGCCGGTGGCGCTGTCGCGGAAGCCCTGATTACAACTGTTCTGCTGGGCGGGGTTGGTGCCCGAGGCTGGCGCCCAATCCGAGGTGTCGCTGGTGCAGAAGAGATAGCCGGGATGGGCGGGCGAGGAGTAGAGCGAGATGTCTGGCACGTCGCGCTTGTTGTCGTTGGGAATGCCGGGGACTCCGGTCTGGAAAGCCGGCTTGGTGGTGTAGAAGGTGCTGACGCCGCCGCCCGAGGAGCTGAGACAGCCGATGGGGTTGTTGTTGGCGTCGGTGCAGCCGGTGGTGGAGTCATCGTTCCACGAGACTTCGGGGATATATTGCAGCGCGGATGTGATCACGTCCGTGCTGCTCTTCGCCGTCCAGTACGCGCTGCCCGAGGTGGAATAGGCCGTATTACTCTGATCAATCCCAGTGCCGCCGACGCCGGTGACGTACTGGCTGCTGGCGGGATAGTTGACAGAGAGTGCGGTCTGCTGTGTGGTACTCAGGCTCGTCACGCCATAGCAGGAGGTGGAGCCCTGATCGCCGGAGGAGGCGACGAAGGTCTGGCCCTGCGATGCGGCCTGGGAGGCAATGGCATCCAGCTGCTGGAAATTGGTTGTAGTGATGCCCAGTTCGCAGGCGCCGTAGCTGAGGGTAAGGATGTTGGCGATGCGGTTATCGACGGCGTACTGGGCGGAGTCGAAGACGCCGTAGTTGGTGTTGTTGCCGGTGTAGACGAAGAAGATCTCAGCGCCGGTGGCGGTGGAGCCGGACCATTCGAGGTCGAGGTCGGACTCGCCTTCATCGCCGGGAGAGAAAGCCGGCGTGCCGGAGCCGGGGACGAGCACCTGCGTGGGGTCCTTGACGGTGAGGCCCG
>JAJXYW010000218.1 GCA_021780415.1 Acidobacteriota bacterium | reverse complement strand
GCACGCGGTGGCCACCGTCTGCGGGCCATTGCGCGAAAGCGGGGAAAGCACGTGAGCCCGAAAATCTGCCGTTTTTTCTTCCTGTCCATCGCCTTTTCCATCGTCATCCTCGTTCTGCCGCGCCCGGCCCACGCCCGTTTCCAGCCCACGCCCTGCAACAACCCCTATACCCAGCCCCAGGAGATTCAGCTCGGCTACAAAGCCATGGCGCAGGTCTACCAGCAGCAGCCCATCCTGCCCGACTCCAGCCCCGTCGCGCAGTACGTCCGCTCCCTCGGCGCCCGGCTCGTCCAGTTCGCCCCCGGCTACCGCTGGCCTTTCCAGTTCCACGTCGTCAACTCCGCGGACATCAACGCCTTCGCCCTGCCCGGCGGGAACATCTTTATCAATCTCGGCACCATCCAGGCCGCCTCCGACGAAGCCCAGCTCGCAGGCGTCATGGCCCACGAAATCTCCCACGTCGTCCAGCGCCACTCCACCTGCAACATGGCCCGCCAGCAGGTCCCCAGCATCCTGGCCGGCATCGGCGGCGCGCTCGCCGGCATCCTGCTCCCCGGCACCGCCGGCGCCATTGCGCAGCAGGGCATCAGCTCCGTCGCCGGACTCACCTTCCTCCGCATGTCCCGCGACGACGAAAAGCAGGCCGACCTCATGGGCACAGACATCCTCTACGACGCCGGCTACGATCCCCGCGCACTCCCGCAATTCTTTGAGACCATTCAGGCCAAATACGGCTCCGGCGGCGCGCAGCTCCTCAGCGATCACCCCAACCCCGGTAACCGTATCGGCTACGTCAATCAGGAAATCGCCACCCTCCCGCTCAAAACCAGCGAAATCACCAACTCCCCGCAGTTCGTCGCCATCCACGCAGACGCCATGAAGCTCCACGCCGACACCGCCGACGAAATCAAGGCCGGCGCGTGGAAGAAGTCCCAGCCGGCCCTGCCGCCCGAGGTCGCTGCCGTCGCCACTGGCGCGGCCCCATCAGCGCCCGTCTCCTCAGCCGGCTCATCATCCCCGCAGCCCGCGGCGCTCGATCCCAACCTCCGCTGGCAGCCGGATCCCTCGCTCACCGCCTTCAACCACTCGCTCTACACCCTTCGCTATCCGCGCAACTGGACCGTCACCGGCGACGCACAATCCGCCGTCACCATCGCCCCGCCCGGCGGCTCCGGCACAAGCGCCAGCGGCCAGCCCGCCACCGCCTACGGCATTCTTATTGATCGCTATCAAGGCCAGGGCAGCCTCCAGCAGCAGACCGACGCCCTCATTCAGAACATTGAGCAGGGCAATCCCGGCATGGCTGCTGTCACAGACGCCACATCTCTCACCGTCAGCCACCAGCACGCGCTTCAGATCGAGTTCCTCGGCTCTTCGCCCCTCGCCACCGCGGCCAGCCCCATGCCGGAACGCGACTGGCTCATCACCGTCCACCGCCCCGACAGCTCACTCAGCTATCTCGTCTTTATCGCGCCAGAGAAGAACTTCAATGCGCTTCGACCCACCTTCAAGCGCATCCTCAGCACCTTCGCGCTCAGGTAGCTCTGCTTTACGTCAGGAAGAAGACCGCCGCCATGTTCGCCAGCATCACGCCGGCTACCACCGCCAGCACACGCAGCGTCGCCGTGCGCG
This sequence comes from Acidobacteriota bacterium, assembly GCA_021780415.1. The sequence goes on along the minus strand of JAJXYW010000218.1, from coordinate 1,148 downwards.
CACGCGGCAGCCAGCGCCGCGCAAACACCACCACCAGCACAGCCTCTGCCACCATCAGCAGTTGCCAGCTGTGCGCCGCCGCACCTTCATCGGCCTGGTGCGCCACGCCGTACAGCGCCACGTGCCCCAGCACCACGCACAGCGCTGCCAGTGGAACTCCCATCGTCAGCAGCGCGCTCGGCTTCCTCCATACGCTCGTCACCATCTCCACCTCCAGTGCCCACCATTGTATGCCGCACCCCAGTTCCAGGTCGTACGATGGTGGCGGAGATTCCAGGCGCTGCCCGATCGCCCCGAAGCCCACTGGTCTTTTCATGCCCACTCCTCGCTCTCATCGCCGCAGGCCGCCCGGCACGCTCGCCGTGCTCGCGCTGCTTCTTGCCTCGGCCGCTCTCGCCCGCGCCGCTTCCTACCGCGCCACACCACTCCTCCTCCACGACGCCACCAACTCACCCCTGCCCGCCAGCGCCGGCACGCAGCACTTCCACACTTACCTCGACGCCTCAGGCATCCTTTTCCTCTCCGCCAGCACCATCGCCGAGTACGTCCTCCACGCTCCGGAAAATAATCTCCTGGTGCGCGATGGACGCCAGGTTACGAATAGTTACCTGCTCACCATTTCGCTCTTTGATATCGATCAGAAGCGCCTCATCTCCCACAGCGACGTTCCCGTCCCCGGCAAGTTCGTCCGCGTCTTCCGCTCCGCCCCGGGTGGTCTGCTGCTCGTCACCCGTTCCTGGATCGCAGCGCTTTCGCCCACTCTCGAAATCATCCGCCAGGTCCCCATCGATCCCCGCTTCGGCACCGCCGACGTCGCTTCCGACACGGACATCGACGGCGCGCACCTCTACCTCACCGGCGAGGCCTCAGACGGGTGCCCCAAGCTCGCCGAACAGCTCAACGCCGCATCCCTCGCCACCGAGAATTCCTGGTGCTTCCAGGACGATGCGCCCACCGCCTTCTACCGCACCACCGCGCTCCAGTTCCACGCCAAAGCCGGCACGGATATCCACGTCTTCCTCGACGGCCGCGCACTCACCCAGCTCAAGCCGCCCAGCCTCTTCGCCACCACTCAGGCCATCCCCCTCTCCAGCCAGGCCTTTCTCCTCACCAACGGAGTCGCCCTCATCGACTACCGACTCGACGCT
>JAJXYW010000232.1 GCA_021780415.1 Acidobacteriota bacterium | reverse complement strand
CCGCGTGGATGCAGCGCTCACCGGCTAATCGGTACCAACACCCCCAATACTCCTGCCCTGCACCGGATCGCACCTCCGGCCGGCAGCTACCTTTGCAGTCCTGACGGACTCTGGAGCTTCCATGTCCACCACCCCCAACGTTGAAAGCAAGTATCACCTCAAGACCATCCACGCTGAGATCGACCTCTATGACCGTCGTCTTGCACACCTGCTCAAGTACGACGTCTTTGAGACCGAAGCTGCCCGAGCTGCGGCCACTCGCAAGCTCACCCTCAAGCGCGACCCCCTCGCCGCGACCGCCAAGCGCCTCGTCGCCGAAGGCGTCGAGTACAAGGAGAGTGAACTCCCCCGCTCCTTCCGCCCTGATGGCGTTCCCGCTCCCGCCGAAGTAAAGCAGCCCGACCCCGAACCCGTCCACGCTGCTGCTGCACCCCACAACCCCAGCGAAAACCGCTCCGCCCGCCGCCAGGGTTCGCCCTACGCCGGCACCTCCCTCGACTGGGAAAAATCCGTCCAGCACTACATGCAGAACAAGGCCGCCAAGGCCTAGCAACGCTTCCGCATGCAAACGGTCTCCCCTGTCTTGTCCTCTCGACCGAAGCCAAACGGCTTCATCGTATGGCATAGTGGAGACGCCTGCCGTTCAACGCCGCAAACCGCTCGGTTCTCCTGATCCCCCTCAGCCCGCCCGTACCACCTCGCGTACCAGCGGCAACCGTTCCGCCTTCACGTCACTGATCCGTACCGTAGCCTCCAGCATCCGGTACGGCTCCGCGAGCCGCGCCTCATCCTCGCTGAACAGCGTAAACACCGGCTGCCCAGCCTCCACCCAATCCCCAATCTTCGCGTGCGACTCGATCCCCGCATGCGCACTCACCGGATCCCCCGGCCGCTCCCTCCCCGCGCCCAGTCGCTGCACAGCCCATCCCACTTCCTTGCAGTCCATCCCCGCCAGAAACCCCGCGCGCGAAGCCCGCAGCACCCTTCTCGCCTTCGGCCGATGAAACGCCGCAGGGTCCTCAAACACGCTCGTATCCCCACCCTGCGCGGCAACGATCTTCAGCCACGCCGCATACGCCGCTCCCGACCGCAGCACCTCATCCGCAACCTCCGCACCCTCCTCCGGCGACCCCGCCCTCCCCGCCAGAAACAGCCCCCACCCACTCAGCGCATTGGCCAGCTCAATCAAGTCCGCCGACATCGGATGCCGCACGCCCTTCATAATCTCCACGCACTCCCAAACCTCCACCCAGTTCCCCGAGAACCGTCCCAGCGGCTCCTCCATCGCCGTCAGCAGCGCAACCGTTTTCGTCCCTGCATTTTCACCTGTAGACACCATCAGCTCCGCCAGGTATCGCGACCGCTCCAGCGTCGGCATAAACGCACCCGACCCCACCTTCACATCCAGCACCAGCCCCCTCAGGTCCTCGGCCAGCTTCTTGCTCATAATGCTCGCGCAGATCAGCACCGGCGACTCCACCGTCCCCGTATGGTCCCGCATCCCATACAGAATCCGATCCGCCGGCACCAGCCTCGGCGTCTGCCCCACAAGGGCCGCATGGCACTCCCGCAGCACCTCGCCCATCCGCTCCATGGACAGCTGCGAATCAAACCCGGGAATCGTCTCCAGCTTGTCTAAAGTTCCACCTGTATGACCCAGGCTCCGCCCCGAGATCATCGGTACCGCCACGCTCGCACCTCCATCCATCCCCACCGCCGCCCACACCGGCGCAATCAGCAGTGAGCTCTTATCCCCCACCCCGCCCGTCGAGTGCTTATCCACCGTAAACGTCCGCTGCCCCGCCGTCTCCAGCACCGCAGCGTCGAACGTCTCCCCTGAAAACCGCATCGCCCGCGTCAAATCCCCCAACTCCCGCAGCGTGAGCCCGCGTTCAAACACGGCCATCAGAAACGCCCCAATCTGCGCGTCGGTAATGCTATCGCTGAAGCCTCCATCGCTCCCGCGCTCAATCCCCATCGCCGTACGCGCAGTAACCCCATTCCGCACCACCGCGCGCACCACAAACTCAATCTCCGCAGTCGACAGCTCCCCACCGTCCCGCTTCTTCAGCAAAATATCAATCGGATGGATCACCGCTTCACTCATCCTCCAGCCCCAACCTCGTCCTTACCTTTCTCCCGCGCCACCCAGAACAGGGGTGCCCCATGTCCGGATTCTCGGACGTGGGAGAGCAAGCCGTCCATCGGGCCACAATCCCGTTCGCCTTCCTTCCGCTCATGGCCGCTCCTGCCCGATATACTTCCCCCGAAACGCATGCGGCAGCAACTCCCCCAGCGTCGTCTCCTCCAGCGCCCCACCCTCGCCCGGATACAGCACCACCACCCCATCACCGCCAAACTCCGCCAGCGTCTGCCGGCAGGCCCCGCACGGCATACTCGCCGCCTCGTTCAAATTCGCCACCGCCACCGCACGCACCCGAATCCCCGGCCCAAACTCCGCGACAGCCCGAGCAATCGCTCCCTGCTCGGCGCAACTGGTCAGCCGGTAGCTGCAGTTCTCCACATTGCACCCGGTCACCACCGTCCCATCCGCCAGCAGCAGCGCCGCCCCCACGCGAAACCCGCTATAAGGCGCATACGCGTGCGCCGCGGCCACTCTCGCCAACTCCCGCAGCCGCACTCGCTCTTCCGTGCTGAATTCCTCGACCTGCTTCTGTATCCTCATCGTAAGCTGTTTAGGGTAGACGTTCGCCCCCGCCATAGCAAGCCACCCGCACCACCGGAGTCTCCATGTCCCGCCGCCTAGCTGCACTCCTTCTCACCGCCGCGACCCTCG
>JAJXYW010000277.1 GCA_021780415.1 Acidobacteriota bacterium | reverse complement strand
GCGTGGCCGAGGTTCTTTTCGGCGATGAAGTTTTCGGAGAGGTTCCAGGCGCGGAGGTTGGAGGAGAGGATGAGGCGGGTTTCGGCCTCGTGCTGCATGGTGCGGCGGGCAATGGCGTTGGGGACGGCGAGATCAGACTGGCCGTCGTGGCCGACGACTTCAAGGAGAGTCTTGTCGGCATCGGAGATGTTTTCGTATTCGATGTAGAGGACGGGGTTGATGGGGAGTTCGCGGAGGATGGGGCGGATGCGGTTTTCGATGCGGAAGCCGGTGAAGAGGGTGGAATCGGCCGGGGTGGTCTGGCCTTCGAGGTAAAGCTCGGAGGTCCACCAGGCCCGGAGGCCGTATTCCAACTCGACGGCCTCAGCGCCGAAGCGGGTGGAGGCGTCGGGGCGGGCGAGGTCCGTGCGGGACTCGATTTCGAGGTTGCCGGGCTCTTCAAGATCGTGGGAGTAGGTGACGAAGTAGGGTTTTTCCTGGGCGGGGGTGGTGCGAGGGAAGAGCGGGAGTGCGAGGGCGGCAAGGATGGGCAGGATACGCAAGAGCAGGGGGAAGAATCGCTGGTGGGGCACGGGGAAGACCTCCTGAAAATAGGACTAAATAAGTCCGAATTAAATTCGGACGAAATCGAGGCAAATGTAATGCGGACTGATTCAGTCGGAATTAAAAGAAGACTAAATTGGTCGGATATATGAGTCAAGAGGGGCGTGTCGTGATGCGGGAATGGTATGGGGAATGTGAATGGTTGTGGGAGAACGAGCTAGAAGAGCGGGGCGCCGATTGATTGACGCCCCTTCCTGAGCAGAGGTTATTGATCGAGGTCGACTTTGAAGACCTGCGTGCCGAAGTCGGTGTAGTAGTTGGCGCCATCTATGCCGCCGGGGATGAGCTCGGTAGCGAACCAGAGGGAGCTGCCGTCTGCGACGCCCCATGAATAGTCTCCCCAGCGGGCGACGCCGCTGCCCCCAAACTGGGGATAGCCGGAGAAGTCGTCCTGCGGACCCTGGCCCGCGGCGACGATGTTGACGCCGGTGGCATGGGATGGAGTGACGTGGGCATAGGCGGCGCTGGGATAGTATCCGGGGCCGGCGACGGTGAAGGAGACGGCGGCGGTGCCGTCGGCGGTGACGCCGGTGCCGGGATAGATGACGGAGTTGCCCTGGACTGCAATATAGCCCTGGCCCTGGATATTGCCGGAGACGGAGCTTCCGTCCATGGAAGGCTTGACATCGAAGTAGGCGATGCCGGTGTTGATGTTGGCGCCGTCGGAGACGATGGTGTTGAGTCCGGCCCAGAGGTGGCCACTGGAGAAGACGGCATTCTGCATGCGGTCATCGCCGGAGTCGATGTTCTCTTCGGGCTCGCCGAGGGCCTGGCCGAGGGGATAGGGGCCTGATTTTTGCGTCACGGGGCGAGGTTGGCCATAGACCTCGGAGGTGAGGATCTGGTTGCTGAGTGTGACGGAGGGGTTGGAGGAGTTGAGCGAGCCGGTGTTGGAGAGGGCCCAGAGCGCGATGCGATTGTCGAGGGTGCCGTAGAAGTCGAGCGCGCTGAGGAAGTATTCGACGCCGGAGCCGTCTTCCGTGCTGAGGTCGGGGGAGCTGGCGGGCTGGATGGAGTAGGCGAGTCCTTCAGCGAGGGGCAGGTTGCCGATGTGGACGACGGGGGGCATGGAGCCGGATTCAAGACCGGACTTGGAGAGGGCGTAGACCTGCGCGCCGTTGAAGACGTTGGCGAAGAGGCCGAATTCGTTGGTGGTGAGGTAGATGCCGTTGGCGTCTGCGCCGAGGGTGGGCTGATCGCCAAAGCAGGGATCACTGGAATTGCAGCCGAAGTCTGCGGGGGTGCCGTTGAGGCCGTCGTCGGTGGTGTCAATGGAGTAGATGTTGAAGGCGCCAGTGGGATCGCTGGTCTGGCTGACGGCGAGGGCGATGTTGCTTCGTCCGGTGTTGGTGTCGAGCACGTTAATCATGGAAACGAACCATCGCTGAGTGGGGGCGTCGTAGTAGCAACGGGGATCGCTGAGGATGGGGTTTGTAGCGGGATCAAGCCCGATGAGGGTGTAGACGGACTCGGGGGTGGTGAGGCGCGCGCCGGAGCTGCTGTAGACGGCGAGAGTCAGATTGATGCCTTCCATGACGTAGCCGTGTCCCGCGCAGAGAGCCTGATCGGGTGGAGTCACGATGGAGCTGGCGTAGTCGAAGTTGTCCACGGTGTTGAGGCCGTTGAAGTTGACGCTGGGGCTGGCGGCGGAGATTGCGTTCAAGGCAGGCATGGGCACCGGAAGTGTGGCAGGCGCGGAGGCCGAGGCGCTGATGGATGTCTTGCGCGCGCCGACGATATCGACCTGAGGCGCTGAATTGAGGATGCTGACGGTGGTGTAGGTGGGAGACGGAGCGCCGAAGACTGTGGTGCCTTTAAGTGTGAGGTGGGAGAGGGTGGTTTTGCCGACCGATTGGGCTGCGGCAGAGGAGAGAACCGAGGCAACGACCAGCATGGTGACGCAACAGAGTTGGAACGGGCGCATGAAAAGGCCTCCTGGGCTGGTGATGGTTGTTGACGCAAGGCGGGGATGTCTTGCCTGAGCACAACGACGGGGAAAGGCGTGGAACGACAGCGGCCCGGATCGCGATGATGTGAACAAATGGGGGAACGATTGCAACGACTTGAAGGTGATCAACTGCCTGGAACAGGATCGATAAGGCAACTTAGTGCGAAGACGGGGATAGAGTCAAGCAAAAAGACATTGCGAATGATTGCGTCGAAAGAACCTGTGATTACTTGCCATGAGGCGGGAAGGG
>JAJXYW010000280.1 GCA_021780415.1 Acidobacteriota bacterium | reverse complement strand
ACCAGAATGCCGTGAATCACCAGAAAATCGCACAGGATGCGAACGCCCCGCTCGGACGCCTTGCAGTGACGTGCAATGGATGTCGCGTCGCCCGGCCCGTCGCCCACCGCAGTAAAAACATCCAGCTCAATCGCAGCCTTGAGCGACGCCGTTTGCTGATACGCCTGCAGCATGCCAAACACCACGGCCGGCGTCACCGGCCCCTGCACAGCGTGTCCATCTACCATAGGAAACCTCCTCTTTCGCGCCGGGGCGGGCTCGTCGAAAAGGAGGGGAAGGCCAGCCTCGGGCCTGCCGAGTGTATCACTCTTGTCACACAATCACGCAGCTAAACTCTTCCCTGCATGAGAGTTCTTAAGCCAAACTTTCAACGCACGTTTTCGCCGCCATCACCCCGACGCAGTAACTCTTCTAAAGCTCTGGCACAAACTCTCTCCAGTGCGTTAAACTAGCTAGCAAAACAATTTACTCGGCTGCTTCCGCCTTCTCCTTGTGGAGTTCCGCTGTTGCGCAGCGTCGCTCTCCGCGGAAGCAGCGAACAAGAACTCCCTGGCGAGGTCAGCGAGGATTTCGCCCAGAGGCGTGGTGAACGATGAAGCATCTCCTCACGGCAAGTCTGTTCTTCAGTGCTGCTCTTGCCTCATCCCTGTCTGCCGGCGCCGCTAGCGTGGCCTTCACCCCAACTGACGCAGACATATCCCACACCGCCGATGCCATGCAGCTCTATCTTGTCGTCCACGACAAGCACGACAAGCCCGTCCTCGATCTCAAACCCGAGGAGCTCAACGTCACCGATAACGGATCTCCCGTACGACTCGATGACCTTCGCCTCATCAACGGCACAAGGACAGCCACCAGTCTCGTCACCTTTGTCTTCGATCCCTTCCCCGAGGAAAAGGCCACCAGCGTCTCAAAAGACTCCGGCAAGATCAGCAACGCCCGCGAAGCAGCCCTCAAAATTCTCGCCATGCTCGCTGAAAGCGGCTTTCAGTTCTCCGTCTTCAATCTCGATTCGCGGCTCCACCTCCAGCAGCCATTTACCCTCGAAATCAGCGCCGTCCAGGCCGCCATCGAAGCCGCCACCGGGCCCCTCGCCGCACGCGACAAGAAACTCGCCGCCAAAGCCGAAAAGCAAGCCATCTCCATCGCTCTCAACGGCGTCGATGCCTCCGGCGCTCGAGTCTCCGCCCAGCAGCGGCTGATGGCCCAGTCCGACTACACGGCTCTGCGCACCGCAACCCGCATCGCGCAGGATAGCCACATCTCGATGTCGCTCTCCTCCATCCTTGCCCTCGCACAGGCCCAGCAGGACCTCAACGGAAGAAAGACCATCATCTATATCAGCGGCATGCAGCAGGCAGCGATCGATGACGCCGCCCGTCAGGCTATCAATTCCATTATCGGTTCAGCCAATCAGGCCGGCACCGCCGTTGACGTCGTGGACACCACCAGCTTCGGCTCCCATGGATCGCGGGTGAAGATGCTGGATCCGAATAGCCAGGGCGCTCTTGTCGCCCTCAACACGCTCGCCTTGCCTGGCGGCGGCATCTCCATCCCGCCCGATCAAAGCGACCTCGAGGTCACTGAAGACGCGCCCGTCGATGTCGACCTCCAGCACCTTGCCCTCGCAACCGGCGGCACCTATCTCAACGGCGATGGCCAGCGCAAGTCTCTCCAGCAGCTCATCGGCGACATGACCTCGTACTACGCGGCCTCCTTCATCCCAAAGATGAACGACTACGACGGCAAATTTCATCCCGTCGCGGTCAAGCCGATTCGCTCCGGCCTCAAAATCCGTACCCAGACCGGCTACCTCGCCCTGCCTCCTCGCTCCGCCGACGGCAGCCGTCCACAGCCCTTCGAGATGCCGCTCATCGCCATGCTGAAGCAGGCTCCCTTACCTTCCGACGTCCCATTTCGCGCGGCGGTCCTCAATTTGGGTGAACATCCTGAAGGAACCGCCGGCGCTCTCGCCATCGAGATCCCCGTCGAAAGCCTCGGCCTCCAGAAGGACCCCAATGCGCCCACCTACGTCGCCAACCTCGCCATCGTCGCCTACGTCAAGGATGAGTCCGGCGCCATCGTCGAGCATTTCAGCGCGGACTCGCCCCAGCGCCTCACCCGCAGCAATGCGAATCTGAAAAACGCCGACGCCATCTCCTTCGAGCGTCACTTCGTCGAGCCTCCCGGCAAATACACAATGGAGGTCCTGGTCCTCGACCACAACAGCGGCAAGGCCGGCGCGCAACGCATTCCCTTTGAGATCGCGAAAGAAGCCGCCGTCCCTTCGCTCAGCAAATTGGTCCTCGTCCGCCGCACTGACCCCGTCGCCGCAGACGACGACCCCAACGAGCCGCTGCGCCAGGGCAAGGTCCGCGTCACGCCCAACCTCTCCGGCGCTTTGCCGTTAGGGGACAGCAACGTCTCCGTCTTCTTTGCGGCGCACGCTGACCCGCAAGCCAAAGAGCCCGCCAAGCTCGAACTGCGCGTCATGCGCGACGGACAGACCCTCGGCGGCGCGCCCATCGCCAACCAGCAGGCCGCCGGCTCGGAGTACTTCTCCCTTCTCAGCAGCTTCTCCGTCAATCCGCCCCGCGACGGCGCCTATCAGGTCGAGGCCATCCTCACCCAGGGCAGCAAGACCGCCGTCGCCGACGCCTCCTTCACCCTCACCGGCGTCGAAGCGGACGCGCCCGACACCTCGGGCAACACTGAGACGCTGGACAACGTCTCGCGGCCCAGCGGTCCGCTCGCCATCACCGTTCCCGCCAATCCACTCCATGGCCCATCGCCCGATGAGCTC
>JAJXYW010000152.1 GCA_021780415.1 Acidobacteriota bacterium | reverse complement strand
CAAGCGGAACGCCAAGCCTGAGATCAGGGGTCTCAGGCGGCACCGATGCTTGGTTCACTTCATGCTCCTGTGCTCATACCCCGCCGTGCGGAGACCGGGTTTCACGCCGGCCTCGCGGGCGGCCTCAGTCCATCGCGCGTATCGGCCGACTTTCAGGCATGGGTTGCCACGCCGAACTCTACTCCTTTGGCTTCCGGGCCAAAGCCGGCGAGCAGCACCACCGCGATCGCCACCACGCCGGCAATCAACGCCAGCGAAAAGGCGTAGTCGCCGCCATGTGCGTGCGCGATACCCGCCTGGATCGTCGCGTTCGCCGCCGCCAGAAGATTGCCGAGCTGATAGACAAACCCCGGGAACGTGCCGCGTACAGCATCGGGCGACAACTCGTTCAGATGCACCGGCACCACGCCCCAGGCGCCCTGTACCATGAACTGAATGAGGAATGCACCGAGAGCCAGCGCCAGCGGTGCAGTCGCAAACGCCCAGAGGGGAATGATCGGCAGGACCAGAAGCGACGCGATGACGATCGCATACCTCCGACCGATCCGCTCCGACAGCGTGCCGAACACGATGCCGCCGAGCAGCGCCCCGATGTTGTATAATACCGCGATGGCCCCCACGGTGTGAACGGAGAAGTGGCGCTGCACTTCGAGGAAGGTCGGGTAGAGGTCCTGGGTGCCGTGGCTGAGGAAATTAAACGCCGTCATCAGCACGATCATGTAGATGACGAACGGCCAGCGACCGCGGACCGCCGCGAATAGGCCGATCTGGTGATGGCGCCCGGCTTCCCAGACAGGGGATTCCCGCACCTGGCCCCGGATGTAAAGCACCAGTAGCGCCGGTGCGACGCCCACCATGAACATGCCGCGCCAACCGATCAGCGGGAATAGTGCATAGAAGACCACGGCCGCCAGCAGGTAGCCCAGGGCGTAGCCCTCCTGCAGGATGCCGGAGATCAGGCCGCGCGCGTGCGGGGGCACCGTCTCCATCGTCAGGGATGCGCCGACCCCCCATTCCCCGCCCATCGCGATGCCATAGAGAGCGCGTAGCACGATCAGAACACCGAGCGACGGCGCGAACGCCGAGGCGAGCTCGAGCACCGAGTAGCACAGGATGTCGATCATCAGGACCGGCCGGCGCCCATAGCGATCGGCCAACCATCCGAACAGGAACGCTCCCAACGGTCGCATCGCCAGCGTCAGCAAGATCGCGATCGTGACGTCCGCCACCCCCGCTTTGAAGTCGCTGGCGATGTCGTGAATCACGAAAATGAGGATGAAGAAGTCGAACGCATCCAGTGTCCAGCCGAGAAGGCTGGCGATGACTGCGTTCCTCTGGTCCCGGGTCAGGCTCCGCAACGTCGTCCACATGACCCCTTCTCCTCTTGTCTGCGTTTCTCCCGGCGGCGATCAGTCCGGCTTTGCCGCGACGCCGACCGTCAAATTCCGGATCCCCGGTCACCCCAGCGGTCATCGGCGCGGGCCTTCAGCTCCCGCAGTCCCTTCCTCAGTCGCTTGGTCTCGTCGAACCGTTGGGTAACCTCCCGCAACACCGCTGCGACGCCTACCATCGCGCCGGTGCCGTCGCGGAAGGGCAGTATGGTGAGCTCGACGGAAAGGCGGCTTCCGCCCTTGCGGATGGCCGGGACTGCCACCACGTCACCGGCGCCATAGCGGGTCGTCCCGGCCCGCATCGTCTCATCGTAGCCGGCCCAATGACGCTGACGGAGGTTCCCAGGAATGATGATATCCAGGGATTGGCCCAATGCCTCGGGTTCCGAGAAGCCGAAGATGCGCTCGGTCCCCCTGTTCCAGTAGCGGACCTGACCCTCGGCATTCGAATATACAACGGCATCCGCCATGTCATGGACCAGCGTGGTGCAGAAGTGCGTGATATCGAGCTGCATGGGGCAGACCTCCTGGTGACTGTCTTCGATCACTCGATCAACGGAAGCTCCTCGTAGGTATGAAACGGTGGCGGCGAGGAGAGCGTCCATTCCAGGGTGACCGCACCCTCCCCCCAGTAGTTATCCGCCACGGGTTCCTTCGAGGTGAAGGTGCGGAATAACACATAGAAGAAGACCAGGAATGCGATGCCGCCAAGGAATGCACCGATAGAGGATACGAAGTTCCAACCCGCGAATGCGGACGGATAGTCAGGGTAGCGTCGGGGCATTCCTGCCGCGCCGAGGAAGTGCATGGGAAAGAACGCCAGATTGACCCCAATGAAGGTCAGCCAAAAATGGACCTTGCCCCAGAACTCTGGGTATTGATGACCCGACATCTTGCCGATCCAAAAATAGAACCCACAGAAGATGCCGAACACCGAGCCAAGAGACAGCACGTAATGGAAGTGAGCGATCACGAAATATGTGTTGTGCAGCACCTGGTCCAGGCCAGCGCTGGCCAGCACGATACCGGTCACGCCGCCGATGGTGAAGACGAACATAAAGCCTACCGCCCATAGCATAGGTACGGTGAACTCGATCGAGCCTCCCCACATGGTTGCGAGCCAAGAGAAGATCTTGATCCCAGTCGGCACAGCGATGACCATCGATGCGGCCATGAAATAGGCCCTGGTGTCAACCGAGATGCCCGAGACGAACATGTGGTGCGCCCACACCACCGAACCAATTACCCCGATTGCCACCATGGCGTAAACCATGCCGACATAGCCGAAAATAGGCTTTTTGCTGAAAGTGGAAACAACGTGGCTGACGATCCCGAACGCCGGCAGGATCATGATGTAGACCTCCGGGTGGCCGAAAAACCAGAACAGGTGCTCGAACAGCACCGGATCGCCCCCACCCACGGGCT
>JAJXYW010000153.1 GCA_021780415.1 Acidobacteriota bacterium | reverse complement strand
AGTCATGAACAGCATCGAGCGATTTACGGGACGCGTCGAAACCTACAATCGCTTCCGCCTCCGCTATCCCACCACAATCGTTCTCGATCGTCTCAAACGCTGGTGCAACCTGCAACCGCATGAGAACATCGCGGACATCGGTGCAGGAACCGGCATGCTCTCCGAAGTCTTTCTCTCCAACGGCAACCCCGTCATCGCAATCGAACCCAACAAAGAAATGCGTACTTCCTGTGAAGAACTCTTGAGTCAATGGCCGCTGCTTGAAATCCGCAACGGCACCGCCGAAGCCACAGGTCTCCCCGACCACTCCATCGCCATCGTCTCGGCCGGCCGCGCGTTCCACTGGTTCGATGTCCCGCGCGCACTCTCTGAGTTCCGCCGCATTCTCCAACCCGCAGGCTGGCTCGTCCTCGTCTCTCTTGGCCGCGCCAAAGACGACAGCCCGCAGTACCGAGACTTCGAAGCTCTGCTCACCAGCGAAAGCACCGACTATACCTACGTCCGCGCTGGCTATCGCGTCCACGACAACCTCGACGGCATCTTCCTCGCCAACCGCCACAGTGAACAGATCCCGCTCGAACAAAAGCTGACATGGGAAGCCTTCCTCGGTCAAACAATGTCTCTGTCTGTCGTTCCTCAACCACACGACCCGCGCTTCTCCACCTTCAGCCAGCACTTGCGCGATCACTTCCAAACCTATGCCGTCGACGGCACAATCACCATCCCAACCACCTGCTGGATCGACGTCGGTCGCCTCAGCACTCAATAATATTCAGCGCCAACCCCGCCAGGCTCGTCTCCTTATAACGCGACTGCATATCCATCCCCGTCCGGTACATCGTCTCAATCACCTGGTCCAGCGACACCTTATGCACGCCCTGGTCATTCATCGCCAGCCGCGCCGCATTCACGGCCTTCACCGCGCCCATCCCATTCCTCTCGATGCAAGGAATCTGCACCAACCCGCCAATCGGATCACACGTCATCCCCAGATTGTGTTCCATCGCAATCTCCGCTGCGGATTCCACCGCCGCATTGTCGCCGCCCAGCGCCGCAACCAAACCACCCGCAGCCATCGAGCACGCCACCCCCACCTCACCCTGGCATCCCACCTCCGCGCCTGAGATGCTCGCATTCTCTTTGTACAGAATCCCAATCGCCGCCGCCGTCAAAAAATACCGCAGCAGTCCGGCTTCTCTCTCCTCGTCACTCACCTCACTTGCAGCATGATGGACGTAGTAATACGCGATCGCCGGAATCACTCCCGCCGCACCATTCGTCGGAGCCGTCACCACTCTCCCGCCCGCAGCATTCTCTTCATTCACCGCCATCGCCACCAGCGTCACGCTGTCCAGCGGCGCAAGCGGATCTCTCATCTTTCCCGCCTCCTCCATCGCCGCCAATCGCCGCGCCAGCCCCGGAGCACGCCGCCGCACATTCAACCCACCCGGCAGCGTTCCCTCGGTCGCAATCCCGCGCTCAATACAATCCGACATCGCCTGCCACAGCGTAAAGATCGCTGCCTTCACCCGAGCCTCCCCCACCAGCGACTCCTCTCTCTGCGTCGTCTTGTTCCCCGGCCGCAGCGGCGACACAATCCTGTCGATCCTGCGCACAATCGTCGGGTCCGCCAGCAACGCGACCTCATTTGCCAACACCATCTCGGCAATCGTCATCCCATGCTTCTCGCCGACGCACAGCAACTCATCCGCACTCGAAAACGCATACGGCACATCGCGCTTCTTCGCTCCACCATCCGCAGACGCAAACTCTTCCGCCGACAAAATAAATCCGCCGCCCACCGAGTAGTACACCTGCTCCAACAAAACCTTCCCACTCGCATCCAGCAAAGTAAACCGCATCCCATTCGGATGCGTCGCCACGCCCGCATCCGGATACATCTGATCGCGTCGAAACCGTAAATCTATCGCCGGATCGAATCGCACCGCCTGTTCCCCCAGCAGCTTCAACATCCCTGTTGCCCTCAGCAGCTCAATCCGCCCCCCTATCGTATTGAGGTCCACTGTGTCAGGAGACTCCTCCAGCAGCCCCATCATCACCGCTCGATCCGTCGCGTGCCCAATCCCTGTCAGCGCCAGCGACCCATACAGATCCACCGTAATCGCCGCACCAAACTCTCCTCGCGCGCTCATCTCCCGCACAAACCGCAGCGCCGCCCGCATCGGTCCCACCGTGTGCGAACTCGACGGCCCAATTCCAATCTTGAACAGCTCAAACAAACTCGTATTCATCGCCTCACTAGCCTCATGTCCCAACGATTGTAGACGTCCGCTCCCATCGAGAGCATCCGCAGCACATACGAACCTCCTGCCTGAGTGCTACACTTGGCCCATTACGGCCTCAAGGACTTACCAGGCATGCTCTTCAAAGCTCGCAGTGCGGCCGTCTACGGCATCGACGCTCACATCATCGACGTAGAGGTCGACTTCTCCGGCATCAAAACCCAGGAAGAGACCTTCGCCACGGTCGGCCTCCCCGACGCGGCAGTCCGCGAATCACGCGACCGCGTCCGCTCCGCCATCAAGAACTCCGGCTTCGATCTCCCTCCCACCCGCATCACCATCAACCTCGCCCCCGCCGACCTCAAAAAAGAGGGCTCCGGCTTCGATCTCCCCATCGCCATCGGAATCCTCGGAGCCTATGGCGCGCTCTCCATCAAAGACATCTCCGACTTCGTTCTCGTCGGCGAGCTCGGCCTCGACGGCTCCCTCCGTGCCGTCCAGGGCATGTTGCCCATCGCCATCGCCGCCCGCACCGCTGGCATCAAAAATCTCCTCATCCCCGCCGCCAACGCCCGCGAGGCCGCCGTCGTCTCCGGCGTCAACGTCTATCCGGTCACCTCACTTCTCGAAGTCCGCGAACTCCTCAACTCCGCCGCCAACGGCTCCATCTTCGCCCAGCCTCTCGTCGTCGACAGCACCACCCTGCTCAACGAGGCCATCGAATATCAAGCCGACTTCCGCGACGTCCGCGGCCAGCAAGTAGCCAAACGAGCTCTCGAAGTCGCCGCCGCCGGTGGCCACAACATTCTCATGATCGGCCCGCCCGGCTCCGGCAAGACCATGCTCGCCAAGCGCCTCCCCTCAATCCTCACGGCTCTGCGATTTGAAGAGGCCCTCGAGACTACCAAGATCCACTCCGTCGCCGGCATCCTCAACCGCGACGAAGGTCTCGTCACTCACCGTCCCTTCCGCTCCCCCCACCACACCGTCTCCGACGCCGGCCTCATCGGTGGCGGCATGATTCCCCGTCCCGGCGAAGTCTCTCTCGCCCACAACGGCCTTCTCTTCCTCGACGAACTCCCCGAGTTCCCTCGCAACGTCCTCGAAGTCCTCCGCCAGCCCCTCGAAGACGGCACCGTCACCATCTCTCGCGCTGCCATGTCCCTCAGCTTTCCCGCCCGCTTCATGCTCGCCGCCGCCATGAATCCCTGCCCCTGCGGCTACTTCAACGACAAGTCCCGCGAGTGCATGTGCACACCGCCCATGATCCAGCGCTACGTCAGCAAAGTCAGTGGCCCGCTCCTCGACCGCATCGACATCCACATCGAAGTCCCCGCCGTCCAGTACAAAGAGCTCCGCAGCAACGCCGCCGCCGAGGGCTCCGCCGAAATCCGCGCCCGCGTCCTCGCCGCCCGCGAGATCCAGCACGCCCGCTTCCTCGAAACCCCCGTCCGTACCAAGGGCTCCTCCCGCGCCGCCAGCCGCGCCATCTTTGCCAACGCTCAAATGTCCACCCAGCAGATCCGCACCTTCTGTGAGCTCTCCTCCGACGCCGAGCGTCTGCTCGAGCGCGCCATGCTGCAGCAGGGTCTCAGCGCCCGCGCCCACGACCGCATCCTCAAGGTCGCCCGCACCATCGCCGACCTCGAAGCCGCACCCTCCATCACCGTTCCCCACATCGCAGAGGCCATCCAATACCGCACCCTCGACCGCAGCTATTGGTCCTGAGCCCACCCCCGACTCCACCGCCCCAACTCAATATCCCATTTTCAGTATTCACCTTCCGCCGTGTCCCAAAAAAAGGATTGACCAGCGCCTCTGCACACGGTATGGTTCAAGAAGCAGGTATTTAGGGCCCAAGCTGTTCCCATCGAGACCCCGAACGTTCCTTCCGGCCTCGATGATCACCGGTTCAGCCGGCGTCGATCCGGACATTCCTCCCAAATGTCGTTCCCTCCGCCACTTTGAGGGTTTTCCCTCCTCAAAAGGTTGGGAGTCGTTTGCGCGATGGCAGCCCAAGCCCTAACCTGGCTGCAACTTATGGCAGGTTGTCCCCTGCAAGACATTTCCCGACGCATCTTCGCTGCCGCGAATGCGTCTAACCAGTAACCGGCTTGTTATCACCTCCAAGCCACAGCAAGCCACGAAGCATCCGACTCATAGGCGTTACACCGATGACGCCCGGAGCCTCGGCATCCCAGGAGAATCTTCCATGCGCTCAGATCTTATCTTTGGTGCTCTTACGCACGTGAATAACCGCTACAAGCTCTGTCAACTTGCCTCCAAGGCCACCCGCAAGCTCCACAAGCCGAACACCCGCCTGCAGGACACCACCAATGAGGTCCTCGACCGCTTCAAGGACACCATTCCCATGGATCTCTCCGCTGAAGCCGGCCTCGAAGGTGTTTCCCCCACCGAGCGTCGCGCAGCCTAAAATCCTTTGTCGCGCGGTTCCGGCCGCGCGACACTACTTTTCCTCACCCTGTTCTGCTACCCTTTATCAAAATCAAGCATCTCATTCTGCAACACGCTTCATCACTCCCATTTCTGTAGATCCCTCCGCTCGATCTTTCCTGCAACTCCGCTTTCGGAACTCCCCCCGTTTCAGCGTGATTCCGCACCACCCCCCTCGCAACATCCCATCCCGCAAAAATCTATGGAAACTACCCAGGTACTCATGACTATCTCCGAGTTAAAAGAAAAGAGCATTGCCGAACTCGGCAAGCTCGCCCGCGCTCTTGAAATTGCCGGCACCAGTGCACTGCGCAAACAAGACCTCATCTTCAAGATCCTCCAGGCCCAGAGCGAAAAGGAAGGCCACATCTTCGCCGAAGGCGTCCTCGAGATCCTTCCCGACGGCTACGGCTTCCTCCGCTCCCCGGACTACAACTATCTCCCCGGCCCGGACGACATCTACGTCTCCCCCTCCCAGATCCGCAAGTTCGATCTCAAGACCGGCGACACCATCTCCGGCAACGTCCGCTCGCCCCACGAGGGCGAAAAGTACTTTGCCCTCGTCAAGATCGAGGCCATCAACTTCGAGTCCCCCGAAGAGACCCGCAACAAGATCCTCTTCGACAACCTCACCCCTCTCTATCCTCAGGAACACATCAAGATGGAGACCGTGAAGGACGCCATCCCCGGCCGCGTCATGGATCTTCTCTGCCCTATCGGCAAGGGCCAGCGCGGCCTCATCGTCGCTCCTCCCCGCACCGGCAAGACCGTCCTGATGCAGTCGATCGCCAACTCCATCACGGCCAACCATCCCGAGATCGTCCTCATCGTCCTGCTCATCGACGAGCGCCCGGAAGAGGTCACCGACATGCAGCGCTCTGTGAAGGGCGAGGTCATCTCCTCCACCTTCGATGAGCCGGCCGCACGCCACGTCCAGGTCGCCGAGATGGTCATCGAAAAGGCCAAGCGCCTCGTCGAGCACAAGCGCGACGTCGTCATTCTCCTCGACTCCATCACGCGTCTCGCCCGCGCCTACAACACCATCGTCCCGCCCTCCGGCAAAGTCCTCTCCGGCGGCGTCGACTCCAACGCGCTGCAACGCCCCAAGCGCTTCTTCGGCGCAGCGCGCAACATCGAAGAGGGCGGCTCGCTCACCATCATCGCCTCGGCCCTCATCGATACCGGCTCGCGCATGGACGAGGTCATCTTCGAAGAGTTCAAGGGCACCGGCAACATGGAAGTCATCCTCGACCGCAAGCTCGTCGACAAGCGTGTCTTCCCGGCCATCGACATCCAGCGCTCCGGCACGCGTAAAGAGGAGCTCCTCATCCCCAAGGACGATCTCCAGCGCACCTGGATTCTCCGCAAGGTTCTCAACCCGCTCTCCCCGGTTGAAGCAATGGAGCTTCTCAGCGACAAGCTGGGCAAGACCCG
This sequence comes from Acidobacteriota bacterium, assembly GCA_021780415.1. The sequence goes on along the minus strand of JAJXYW010000153.1, from coordinate 4,966 downwards.
CAACAACCAGGAGTTCCTCCACAACATGAGTTCGCTGTAATTTCCTCAGGGTGGAAAATGCAGCAACAAGGGCGCGGCCACCAGCCGCGCCCTTCGCTTTGTCCGCCACATGCCGTCAGCGAGTAGCTGCAACGTGCGGAACCGCACCCTCCAACTTCATCGGAACAGCTTCCAGCGGCTTCTCCCCCACCGCCCGATACCTCATATTCGGAAACGCCTCTGGATACTTCTCCTTCACCCAATCCATCATCTCCTCCCGCACCAGGCACTGCAGATTAAACGCCGTCCCCGAATCTTTCGCGCTCATCAAACACCGCACCTCCATGGCCTGCGCCGTCAGGTTCGTCACCTGGCACCCCAGCGCCACGCCATCCCACATCCCCGAAGCCTTCACCACCGCCTCCAACTGCGTCCTCAACTCCTTCACCGGCACCCCATAGTCCAAATACAGATACGAGTACGTCAGAATATTCGCACTCTCTCGCGTCCAGTTCGCAAACGCATTTTCAATGAACCAGCTCAGCGGCACAATGAGCCGTCGCAGGTCCCATATCTTTATCACCACATACGCCGACGTAATCTCCTCAATCCGTCCCCACTCCCCCTGCACCACCACCACATCATCAATCCGTATCGGTTCAGTCAGCGCAATCTGCAACCCCGCCAGAAAATTCGACGCCGTCGACTTCGCCGCCGAGGCCAGAATCAACGACGCAATCCCCGCCGACGCCAGCAGGCCGCTCCCGTAGTGCCATATCTTCGGGTCATTGAACGTCCACAGCAGCGCGCCCGCCGTCAACACCACGACAAACGCAACAGCAATTCGCCGAAAGACCTGGAACTGCGTATGCACGCGCCGTGCATTCCTGTTGTCCGCTGCCTTCAAGTCGTATTTACTCAGCAGGATATCCTGCGCAACATACACGCAGCCCACAGAGAACCATCCCAGCGCAGCCACCACAATCATCATCAGTACGTGCTGCGTCTCGTGCTCTACGTCTGGCGGCAGCCCCGGCGCCAGCGGCAGCACCAGCATCACGCACGTCAGCAGGAAGATAAGGCGCGCCGGACGTCCCAGGTGTTGTTGCAGTCCCCATCCCGCCCTCGTCCCCCCCACCGCATTCCGCTTCAGCACACGAAAGAGCACGAAGTGCAGCACGTTAGCCAGCACCAACGCTCCGCAAAACAGAAAAATCACAAAAAACCAACGGTGGTGCTGATACATCGCCATCACAGGCAAACCCTCCCTCAAGCACTTCTCGTCTATCTCAACTCACCTTTTCCTTAGACGCCATCTTCGAGCGCACTGTAAATCCGATCCTTCAAATTCCTTCCCGCCACGGCCCCGAATCCCCTCACCCCCGCGAAACATCTATACTTAAACGATGCCGCAGACCACACTCCCGCGCACACTAGGCCAGCTCCGCTCCTCCGAATACTCCCCTGAACGCGTCGCACGGAGCGTCAAGGACGAGCTCCGCGACAACCTCATCGTGCGTCTCCGTGAGATCGCGCCCGGCGGCAAGCTCGAAGGCCAATCCCTCTTCCCCGGCATCATCGGCTTCGACGACACCGTCGTCCCACAGATCGTCAACGCCGTCCTCTCGCGCCACAACTTCATCCTTCTCGGCCTCCGCGGTCAGGCCAAATCGCGCATCCTCCGCTCGCTCACCACGCTGCTCGACCCCCACTGCCCCTACGTCGCCGGCAGCGAGCTCCGCGACAACCCCTACGCCCCGCTCAGCAAATTCTCTCGCGACCTCGTTGCCTCTCTCGGCGACGACACACCCATCGCCTGGATGACCCCGCGCGAGCGCTACGTCGAGAAACTCGCAACACCAGACGTGACCGTGGCCGACCTCATCGGCGACGTCGATCCCATCAAGGCCGCGCGCTCCGGCCACGAGCTAGGCTCCGAGCTCACCATGCACTACGGCCTTCTACCCCGCGCCAACCGCGGCATCTTCGCCATCAACGAAGTCCCCGACCTCGCCGGCAAAATTCAGGTTGCTCTCTTCAACATCATGCAGGAGGGCGACGTTCAGATTAAGGGCTACCCCGTCCGCCTCGAGCTCGACGTCGCCATCGTCTTCTCCGCTAACCCTGAGGACTACACTGCGCGCGGCAAAATCGTCACACCCCTCAAGGACCGCATCGGCTCCGAGATCCGCACGCACTACCCAGAGTCCCTCGACGAAGCCATGAGCATCACCGAGCAGGAAGCCTGGACCGCCCGCACCTACGCCCCCGGCGCCAACGCCATCCAGAACATCATCATCCCGCACTACATCCGCCAGATCGTCGAGCAGGTGGCCTTCATCGCCCGCGACGACAAGAAAGTAGACAAGCGCAGCGGCGTCTCGCAGCGCCTCCCGATCTCCACCATGGAGCTCGTCATCTCCAACGCCGAACGCCGCGCCCTTATCCACGGCGAGTCGCTCGTCGTTCCTCGCGTCGGTGACATCTTCGCCGCGCTCCCCGGCATCACCGGCAAGATCGAGCTCGAGTACGAAGGCGAGATGAAGGGTGCCGACATCGTCATCCGTGAGCTCATCCGCCAGTCCGTAGCCAACATCTACGACACCTACTTCGCCGACACCAACACTCAGCAGATCGAGCAGTGGTTCAACCTCGGCGGCGCCGTCGAACTCAACGACAAGCAGCCCGCCCAGTCGGTCTTCACCGAACTCCACACAATCCAGGGCCTCTTCGAAAAGCTGTCCCCGCTGAAGATCAATGCCCGCACCCCGGTCGAAGTCGCCGTCTCCGCCGCCGAGTTCCTCCTCGAAGGCATGACCGCGCACAAGAAGATCTCCCGCTCCGAGGCTCGCACCTTCACTGCCGGCGAAAAGCGTCGCCGCAACGAGGAGGCCGCCAACCTCGGCGAACGCGCCCGCGAGCGCCTCCAGGAGCGTGACCTCGACGACATCGCCCGCACTCGCACACGCCGCGGCTTCAACTAACCCGCCCCAAAATCATTGCAGCATGCCTTCTCCGCATTCATTGCCGCATTAGTTCTTCTTATTCCACAGAGGAACTCTATTTCTATCCCTTATGCTCTCTTCATGAGCACAAGCACCAACAACACCCGCGCCGTATTCGACGCCACCGCCGCAGCCTACGACCGCGACCGCATGCTGCTCCTCCCCGGGCACGAAGCCTTCTACGCCGCGGCACTCGCGCAGATTCCCTTTGACGTCGCGACCATCGTCGAACTCGGCGCCGGCTCCGGTCTCTTCTCCGCAATGCTTCGCGCCGCCTTTCCCGCAGCGCACCTTCACCTCATCGACTTCTCCCAGCCCATGCTCGACCTCGCGCGTCACCGCCTCGCCAACGACCCGCACATCACCTATACCCTCGCCGACTACACCGTAGGACCTCTCCCCGCCTGCAACGCCGTCGTCTCCTCTCTGTCCATCCATCATCTCGAAGACGAGCGCAAGCGCGCCCTCTTTCCGCTTATCTTTGACGCGCTCCAACCCGGCGGCGTCTTCCTCAACGCCGATCAGGTCGCCGGCCCCACGCCTGCGCTCGAAGCCCTCTACCAGCAACGCTGGATCGAAGGCGTCCGCGCTCTCGGTGCAAGCGAACAACAAATCGCCGACTCCCTCTATCGTCAACTCGAAGACCGCCGCACACCCCTCGATCAGCAACTTGCCTGGCTGCGCACCACCGGATTTGCGGACGTCGATTGCTGGTACAAATCCAACAGTTTCGCCGTCTTCGCAGGAACCCGGCCCTAGAGTAGGCTTCCCCACCCGCTTCGCATCTCCCCACGCTGTATCCTGATACCGGGGGAACCATCATGTCCACAACCCAGACCATCTTCGACATCACCGCCGCCACCTACGACGCCGAGCGCGCTCGTCTCATCCCCTGCTACGACGCTTTCTATCGCCGCACCACCGACCTCATCCCCGGTGGCGCCCTGCGTGTTCTCGATCTCGGCGCCGGCACCGGTCTTCTCTCCGCCTTCGTCCGCTCCTGGTATCCCGACGCGCACATTCATCTCATCGACGTCTCCGCACCCATGCTCGAGCGCGCCCGCACCCGTCTCGCCGCTGACACCAACGTCTCCTTCGAAGTCGCCGACTACGCCTCTGCCCCATTCGACGACAACTACGACGCCATCGTCTCCGCGCTCTCCATTCATCACCTCGAACACCCCGCCAAGAAAGCACTCTTCGCAAAGATCTACGCCGCGCTCCGGCCCGGCGGCGTCTTCGTCAACGCCGAGCAGGTCGCCGGCCCCACACCCGCACTCGACGACTTCTACCAGAAGCTCTGGCTCCAGCAGGTGCGCGAAGCCCAGGCCACACCCGCCCAGATCGCCGACTCTCTCTACCGCCAGCAGGATGACCACTGCGCCTCCGTCGAAGACCAACTCCACTGGATGCGCGAAGCAGGCTTCTCCGACGCCGACTGCTGGTTCAAGGACAATCGCTTCGCCGTCCTCGCCGGATCTCGTCCCGCACGTTAGTTTTGCGTCTCGATGATCCACCGCATCAACGCGAATAACCATTCGTTCATGCAGGGTTTGCTCGCCCCAAATAAAATCGAGAACACATGGTTAACGCTCGCCTCCCGCTGCTCTCCCTTGCGTTTTCTTTTTTGGCCCTCCCTCTCCTGCACGCGCAGGACAACTACGAGATCCAGGTCTACGGCTCCGAAACCGTCGCTCCCAGGACTCTCATGACCGAGCTTCACTCTAACTACTCCATCGACGGCTTCAAGCCTCTGCCCGGCTCGCTCTACACCATCGATGGCACCTTCCCCACCAACCACGCCGGCCGTGAAACCGTCGAACTCACCGAAGGCGTCACCAAGTGGAGTGAGGTTGGCTTCTACATCTTCACCACCTACTCCGCCGAGACCGGCTACCAGTGGGTCGGCGACCACATCCGTCCCCGCGTCCGCGTCCCCGATAGCTGGCACTGGCCCGTCGGCGTCTCCATCTCCAACGAGT
>JAJXYW010000148.1 GCA_021780415.1 Acidobacteriota bacterium | reverse complement strand
CCAGGCTCTTCCGCGACCTCCTCCACCACCGCTCCATCCTCCCTCATCGTGTCCCCTGCGCTGCCGGTGGATACCCGTTCTCTGTTCTGCGACGACGAGCCCCGACCATTCTTAATGAAAAGCATGCCCCATACGCGCGTGAAACCTCTCGCGCCAGTTCCTCGAGCAGTTGCATCCGAAGCGGTGGATACGCCTTGAAGGCCGCCTCCAGCGCCTCCTGCGGAATCAGAAGCAGCGTCCCACCCGTCACCGCTTTCAGTGAATACGTGTGCCGCTTCTCCCCGAGCACAGCCGCCAGCTCCACCACGTCCCCCACTCGCACCGGACCCAGCGTCAGCCGGGTGTCCAGACGCTCTGTGCGCCGCAACAGCTCACCCGCGACCACCACGTACAGGCCACGACTCTCCGCGCTCTGCCAGAAGATCGTCGTCCCGCTTTGAAATTCGAGGCTCTGCACCGCCGTGCTCAAAGCACCGCCGGTCTCTGGCGGACAAGCCAGCAACTCCGCCAGCGAATGCGCTGCGGCGCTTCCCGCTTCCCTAGCCTGCATCTGCGATTGCATCCCTGCCGCCAGCCTCCCGAAGGCCCGTCCCGTCTCCATGTACAACAATTCGCCCTCCACCGCACGCGTCGGCGCAGAGCCTGCATCGATTCAGGCCGCTCTGCGGCCGCTTTCGCTCCCTCAGCTTCCGACGATCGCCTCCTGGCTCTCCGCTTGTTCCACCGCCTCCGCCGCATCCGGCGGAACGCAGATTACCGGCACCCGCGACCGCGCCAGCAGCGAAAACGCCGTCCCATGCCGTCCCGGCGTTCCGCTCGTCCTCTTCACGCCTAACACCAGCACGCTGGGCCGGTTCTGCTCAATCGCCGCCACCACGGCATCCACCGGCGTTCCGTCCTTCACCATGCAGCGCACCGTCACATCGCCTGTCGCGTGAATCCCAAACTGTTCCAGCGTCGTCGCGCACGGATTCAAAAACGCCGATGCCTCGGCCGCCGTCCGCGCATGCACCACCAGCAGCGGCCGGTTGAACTTCTCCGCCAGCGACACTGCCGTCTCCACCGCCGCATGCGAAGCCTCGTTCCTCTCCATCGCCAGCAACACCGGACCGCCTGGTACCGGCCGAAACTGCCCGGAGTTCCAATCCGCCGCCACCGCCATCACCGCACACGGAGCCACGCGCACCAGTTGCTCGGCCACACTCCCTACCAGCACCGGCCCAGCTCCATACCGCCCCTTCGTGCCCACCAGGATCAGCCCGGCGTCATATTGCTTGGCGACCCGTACCAGCATCTCCGTCACTTCGCCCTGCCGCACCTCCGAGTGGCTCGGGATCCCCGCCTGCAGCAGATCCGCGGCCATCCGCTCCAGCGTCGCCTGCGCCTCTTCCGGCAGTTTCGTCATCACCCGCCCCGGCACGCCCTCCACCGCCGCGTACTCCACAGGGTCCAGCCCATGTGCCAGCACAATCCGCGCTCCATATGCGCCAGCCAGCTTCCGCGCGTACTCCAGCGCCCCGTCTGAACCGCCATCCAGAGTCGTCGCCACCACAATCGTCTTCAGGCCATTTCGAATGCTCATCGTCGCCTCCGGTCTTTCCCGCCTCGCGCATTCGGCCGTCCCCGCCGGACGCATATCTACCCTTGGGCACCGTACAGCCTCACCTGCGTGACGCCGCCCGCGCCCACCCTGAAAGCGCCATGGCGCCGCTTCCGGCGCCTGGACCTTGCCCATTAACTGTTCAGTTTGAAGGCCCCGCAACCACCCGGCAGTGACACCTTTCACCTCCGCTTGTGATTTGCATCACATCGCCAGTGCGCCCTCATCCTCTGCTATCCTCCCCCTGATGTCCTTCCTGGAAGACTTCCGCCGCCTCACCTCCCCGCAGCGCCACACCTTCATCGCCTCCTTCCTTGGCTGGACCCTCGACAGCCTCGACTTTTTCCTGCTCATCTTTTGTGTCAAGGCCATCGCAGCCGACTTCCACACGCGCCCCTCCGCCGTCCTCGGCGCCGTCTTCTGGACGCAGGCCCTCCGTCCCGTCGGCGCGCTCCTCTTCGGCCTCCTCGCCGACCGCTACGGCCGACGCCCCATCCTCGTCTTCAACATCTTCAGCTTCTCCGTCATCGAGTTCGCCTGCGCCTTTGCTCCCTCGCTCCCCGTCCTGCTCGCCCTGCGCGCCCTCTTCGGCATCGCCATGGGCGGCGAGTGGGGCGTCGGCGCTGCCCTCACCTTTGAATCCCTCCCCAAAGAAGGACGCGGCGCCTTCAGCGGCATCCTCCAGGAGGGCTACGCGCTCGGCTCCATCCTCGCGTCCGCCGCCTTTGGCCTGCTCTTTCACTGGATTGGCTGGCGCGGCCTCTTCCTCGTCGGAGCCAGCCCCGCGCTCCTCGTCCTCTATATCCAGTCCCGCGTCCAGGAGAGCCCTGTCTGGCTCGCCCGCGCCGCCGCGCCGAAGCCCAAAACCTCCACCCGCCTCATCCCCGCTCACATCGCTGAATTCCTGCCCCGCTTCCTCTTCCTCATCGTGCTCATGACCGCCTTCATGAGCTTTTCCCACGGCACGCAGGACGTCTACCCCACCTTCCTCGCCGTCCAGATGCACCTCACGCCGCAAACCGTCGGCCTCATCGGCGTCCTCTACGGCTTCGGCTCCATCGCCGGCGGTTTTGTCTTTGGTCTGCTCTCGGAAAACTGGGGCCGCAAGCGCGCCATCATCACCGCCGCGCTCCTCGCTCTGCCCGTTATCCCGCTCTGGGCTTACGGGCACTCCGCCGTCACCCTCGCCACTGGCGCCATCCTCATGCAGTTCATGGTCCAGGGTGCCTGGGGAGTCGTGCCCGC
>JAJXYW010000155.1 GCA_021780415.1 Acidobacteriota bacterium | reverse complement strand
GGTCTTCCCCATCCCCGCCATCATCGAGCATCCGGGTGGGCAGCACATGGACGACTTTGCTACGCCCTGGCATGGGACTGCTCCCAGCACCGGCAACACTCCAAGAACCAAGAGGAGCAGAACCGTAACCGTTTTGGTAGCAAATCTCATGACTAGATAAAGATATGAATCTTTACTGCATCAGTCGGTGATATCAATCACTCTTTAGAGTATTTTCTAGTCATAACTTCAACTGCTGCCAATCCAGTCAACCCTGCAATAGAAGAGTCATGACGAGGGGACATAACGTCCAGCTTGATTCTTCTATTCGGACACGTAGTCTAGGCTGGGATGCAGGAAAGCCACCTCAAAGAGATAAAGTCATCGGGCTATGGTGCTCGACGCCTCATCTATAGAGAGAACATCCTTGTGCTCTTGAACTGTACTTCTCTTCGCCAACCCCACGCATAGAGAGAATACAAAACGCGCGCGATCACCGCACAGAATCTCGCCCTTCGATGCTTATGTCAACTCCTGACTCTATAAACTGGAGGTCCTCCCAAACGACGAGCGTATAACTCACACTTGATCGATCCGAAGGAGAACCCGTGCAGCAATCCCCTAGAACCCTCTTCGCAGCCTCTACGTTCCTCTCTCTCGCACTCGTCACCGCAGGCATCATCGGATGCAGCAGCGGAGGCACCGGCACAACGACCACTCCGCCCCCAGCCTCCTCCACGCCCGTCCTGATCAACATGGGCGACACGCCCTCGGACTCCGTGCTGGAGTGCGCCGTCACCATAAGCGCCATGAGCTTCACCAACTCCGCAGGTACCACCGTAACGGTCCCCATCTCCTCGCCCATGACCATGGAGTTGGCCCACCTCGCCGGGACCGTAGCTCCCCTCACCATGCCCAGCATCGCCCAGGGCACCTATAACACCATGTCCCTCACCCTCTCTTCGGCGACCGTCTCCTACATGGCCGCAGGTTCCACCACTCCCACCCAGCAGGTCTTCTCCTCGCCCATGACCATCAGCGTCCCACTCACCACTCCCCTCACCCTGGGCAGCAACGCGATGGTGATGAACCTCGACCTCAACCTCGCAGCCTCTGTCGGGACAGCCTCGGGCGGCGGCCTCACCTTCACCCCCACCTTCATGCCCACGGTGAACACCGCCTCCGGCGCCACCACCGCCACGCCTGAGCAGGGCGGCATGATGCAGATCGTCGGCAGCGTCTCGACCACCTCCGGCAGCACCTTCACCATGGGAACCCTCCAGGGTGGCTCCATGAGCTTCACCTCCGGAACCGGCACGCAGTTCATGGGCATGAACGGCCAGACCATGAGCGGCATGGGCAACATGTCCAACAGCCAGCTCCTCAGCGTCAACGCCACCCTGCAAACCAACGGCACCTGGTCGGCCAACTCCGTCACAGCCATGATGGGCTCGGGCGGCACCATGCCCATCGGCATCATCACCGCCGCCAGCGGTACCGGCATCACCATGTTTGCCAACAACGGCACCGGCTCCGGCATGATGGCCTCCTACCTCGGCGGCGGCATCTCAGCCACGCTGGGCAGCGGCATGGCCTACGGCATCGACGACGCCGGCATCACAGGAATGCCCTCCACGATGCTCTTTGACGCGACCCACATCGGCAAAGGCCAGAACGTCGCCATCGCCGGCAGCGGCGGCATGTCCGCAGGCGGCAGCATGATGGGCGGAGGCACCGGCATGGGCAGCATGACCGCCAGCGGCATCGAACTCGAGCCCCAGGGCCTCACCGGCACCGTCTCCAACATGACCGGCACCGGCTTCACCCTCAACCTCGCCGCTGGCTCGGTCTTCGCCGTCCTCACCGGGACCACGACCATGACCGTCTCCCAGATCGCGTCCACCCAGATGAACGGCCTCACCCTCACCAACGGCCAGAGCGTACAGGTCTACGGCTACATGTTCTACAACGCAGGCGCCTACAGCTTCGTCGCCACCCAGATGATGGCACCGCCCACCACCTAATCCCACAGGCTCCAGCGAACCCACGTCCTGCACCAGCGAATCCCCGCCGCTACACCATCCGCCGCAGCCAGCGCCGCAACCGCCTCATCATGCGGCTATAGAAGCGCCGCGCGGTTCGCCCATAGTTTAGCGCTGAAGTCCCCCCGCCGGGACAAGGGAATATCTCAAGGTTGCGCACGGTGGACTCAGCCTCCATGCACCAAACTTTCGTCTTCGGCTCTGGACTATCGTTCTTCCAGAACCACAGCCTAACCCTACCCCAAGGCACAAAAGCGGGTCCTCCACACTCATATCAGCCCATTCTGTCGGCCCGACAATAGGTGATATGGGTCACAGACGATGTGCCATAGACTCCCAGATACTCAATTTGAGGATCTGTAGCAGTTAATATCCGATGTACTTACCGTCGGCCCTTGGATCTAAGAGATGAAGAATTTTCCCATACTCGGTACGGTTCTTCTATTGATCGTCTGGGCGATTGCGCCGGCCATAAATTGCTGCAATCCTGGCATGGGCGCATCCCAATCGGACATGCCCTGCTGCCATGAAGCACATGTTCTCTGCACCCACATGCAGGGTGCATGTGGTGCCCAATGCGCCCTGCTGCATTCCCAACGTGTGAGCCGATGCGCTTTGCGGCAACGGAAATACGCCGCCGTTCCGGTGTCGAGCACGACGCTCCCCTCGCAGCATTTGAACCTCTCAGCCCCTGCTACGTCTCGCGTACTGCGATGCAGAAGCTTCAAATCCTCAATTTTGAGATTGCGAGCCTGTAGTCCTTCTGTGATTAGAATCTAGCCTTCACGGGCTCCCGTTGCGCCAGTCGGTTGCACTCCAGGATCTTCTGCG
>JAJXYW010000195.1 GCA_021780415.1 Acidobacteriota bacterium | reverse complement strand
CCGTCCTCTGGGGAACCCTCTTCCCCGTCCTGTCCGAGTTCGTTCAGGGCTCCAAGGTCACCATGGGCGCGCCCTTCTACAACCGCGTCGCCGTTCCCATCGGACTCTTCCTTCTCTTCCTCACCGGGGTCGGACCGCTGCTGGCCTGGCGTTCCACCTCGCTCCGCGCCATCCGCCGCAACTTCGTTCTTCCCTGCATCGCCATCATCGTCACCACTATCGTGCTGATGATCGCAGGCGTCCGTCCCTGGTCCGCCGACGTCCAGGCCGATGGCTCCGTCGTCTCCAACATCTACGCCCTGGTCTGCATCGCGCTCGGCGTCGGCGTCATCACTGCCATCCTCGCCGAGTTCCTCCGCGGCGCACACGTCGTCAGCACCCAGACCGGCAAGAACCTCATCGAGTCCACCGTCCTGCTCACCCGCCGCAACACCCGGCGTTACGGCGGCTATCTCATTCACTTTGGCGTCGTCATCATGTTCATCGGTCTGGCCGGCTCCGCCTTCAACCAGTCAAAAGAATCCGAGATGAGCTTCGGCGACTCCATCAGCCTTGACGGCTACAAGATCGTCTGCCAGAGCTACTCCGAGGACTCCAACCCCAACTACGACTCGCAGTTCGCTCTCCTCGACGTCTACCACAACGGTAGCAAGATCACCCGTCTCGCCCCTGAGCGCCGCGTGTACTTCGTCAACACCGATCACGCCCAACCCTCCACCATCGTCGCCATTCACTCCACCCTGGCGAACGACCTCTATGTCGTCTTCGAGGGCACCAACCCGGACAACGACCGCCCCATCATCAAGTTCTTCATCAACCCGCTCGTGAACTGGATCTGGGTCGGCGTCGTCATCGTGATCTTCGGAACCTTCATAGCCCTGGTGCCTCCACTCAAACCCTCCACCCGCCGCGTCGAAGTCCCCGCACAGCTCTTACCCGATGCAGTTCTTGGCGGAGGCCTCGCCCGCGGCACCATTCCCCTGAACGCCCCCGAGGGGCCCCATGTATAAGCGCGCCGCCCAACTCATTCTCGTCGTCGTTGTCGCCTTCACCATGCTCGGCGCCAGCTCCCCCTCCAGCCGCTTCGAGCGCCTCGGCCACGACCTCATGTGCACCTGCGGCTGCGCCGAGATCCTGCTCGAGTGCAACCACGTCGGCTGCCCCAACTCCACCGGCGAGATCGCCGACCTCCACGCCCAGATGGACGCAGGAGCCTCCGACACTGAAATCTTCAAGTTCTTCACCGTCAAGTATGGCCCCACCGTCCTCGCCGAGCCTGTGCGCGGCGGCTTTGACGACGTAGCCTGGATCGGCCCCTTCGCCTTCCTCCTGCTCGGCATCGCTCTCGTCCTGCTGCTCCTCCGCTACTGGAAGCGCCGCCACGACCGCCTCGGCCCCCCACTCCCAGATGCCCCCATCCCCGACGCGGAGGCCCTCCGCGACCGCATCCGCAACGAAACCAACTACGGCGAGTAGCTTTTCCCTCTATCCCCTATCCTCTGCCTTTATGACCCGCATCGAACTCCTCACCATCGTTGTAGGCCGAGCCCGCGCCAACGGCTTCGAGTTTCGCCGCTGGTACACCACCCGCCTCGGCCTCCCCTGGATCAGCGCCGAAGCCGCCCTCACGCTCCTCGACCAGCAGCGCCGCTACTACGCCCTGCTCTTCTCCCACGACTTCGCCAACGCATTCTGGAAGGCCGGCGAGGAGATCACCTTCAGCGTCCCCGCCCAGACCTTCAAACGCCCCTCCCCCGACGGCACCATCAAGACCGTCGAGCGCAGCGCCTACATCCGCCGCTCCGCCCGTCGCGACGCCTGGCGCTACCACCTCCGCGAGATGGCCCTCTCCGAAGAGCCGCTCCGTTACCTGCGCAAATACCTCAACGTGGAAGAGGACCTCACCGAAGAGATTGCCGCCGCCACCGCCGACGACACGCCCAGCCCCAAACCCCCGAAATCCCGCAGCACCAAAGCCGCAGCCAAAGCCACAACTCAGCCCCCGCCCGCCAAAACCGGCCGCACCAAGCCGCTGCCCCGCCCGCTCCCCACCGGCCCCCCGGCCTTCCTCACCCGCCCCTTCAAGTAGGCCACTACAGCGACCCCGCCGTCATCTGTTTCAGCGCCGCCTCCGCCACCTTCCGCACCTTCGGCACCGGGTCCATCGACAGGCACTTCTTGTACTCCTTCTCCGCCTCATCCAGCTTACCCAGCCGCCGCGCCGCCTCCGCCACCGCCAGGTGCGCCTCCGCATCATCATCCGCAATCGACACCGCATCGGTAGCCCGCTCATACGCTCCCCGATAGTTCCCATTCGTCTGGTAGAACGACGCCACCCTCAGATCCTCCGCCTCGCGCTGGTCCATAGACTGATGGAAGTCGATTCCCTTTCTCTTCCGCGCCGCCCTGCGAGCCTCCGCCGCCTTCGCCGCCGGGTCCGTATCCCCCAGCGGCCCGGCCGTGGGATCGTCCCCTGAGTTGTCACTCGAACTACTCCCCGAGCTCCCCGCATCCTGCAGCGGCCCGCCACTCGACGAAGACGCCGGCGCGTTCCCACCCGCACTCCCCTTCGAGTCCTCCCCCGGGAACGGAAACTTGTCCGCCGCCCCCGCCGTCCCCGCAGCCTTCTGTCCCGCCGCCGGTGCATTCGGAGCACCCGGCGCTACCGCAGGCGTCTCCCCCGGAAACGGAAAGCTCTTCGCCGGGCTGCTCCCCGGCGCAGGCGCCACAGGATTCGTCGCAGGCGCAGCATTCCCCGGAATCCCATTCGTCCCCGGCGCAGGCGCTGCCGCCCCATTCGCCGGAGCACTCTTCGCCTCATTCGGCGGCTGGCAATCCGGCCAGAACACCGT
>JAJXYW010000296.1 GCA_021780415.1 Acidobacteriota bacterium | reverse complement strand
GAATCGCGTTCGACGGTCCGCTTCACAGCGAGACGTACCAATTTCAGAACGGAGACTGGGTGATGATCGAAACGGGAATGGGGTTCGCATGACTAGCCCCCGCAAGTACCGCAAGAAGCCCGTGGAGCAGACAGGAGACGAGAGATGAGCGAGATCACAACGCGGCTGGCGAAAGTGACGTGCGAGCAGAGCGAACTCATCCTGGGGCCGTTTGACTACACCCGCGAACGCTGGGAAATCTGGGCCTCTCATCTCGACCTCTACGGCGAGTTGGGAGAACCCCGAATGTATACGCTATGGGGGCCAAAACATGACGCCACCAGAACGGGCCTCGGCCTAGAGAACATCAGGCATCCGTCCGGCTTAATGGGTGTCCCTGACGTGGAACCCTGCGAACACTACGTCGTGTTTCTTGATTGGAGGGATGATGACTGACCGCCTCGAAGAGATCCAGGCCCGGCTCGACGCCGCGTGGCGCGGACATGATTGGTAAGGGAGAGAGCAATGAGTGAACCGACCAACGTTCCGCGTTGCGACGAGTGCGGGGAGCGGCTTCAGGCGGTTGACGCCGGGGTAACAGTGAGCCGCGTCCGTCTCACGGAGTCCGGTCGTCCCCTGTGGATACGAGAGATGCTGTGCGGCTCGTGCTACGCCCGGACGAAGAACGGAGAACCCCATGACTGACGACCTGCTCAAAGGCGATTGTCTTGAACTGCTTCCGGCGCTGCCTGACAACTCCATCGACGCCATCGTGACCGATCCGCCCTACGAACTCGGTTTCATGGGCAAGGCGTGGGACAACTCCGGCATTGCGTACAACGTGGAGTTGTGGTCGGAGTGCTTGCGCGTGCTGAAGCCGGGCGGCCACCTGCTCGCCTTCGGTGGCAGTCGTACCTATCACCGGCTGGCGTGCGCCGTCGAGGACGCGGGCTTCGAGGTCCGCGACCAGATCATGTGGCTCTACGGCTCGGGGTTCCCCAAGTCGCTCGACGTGAGCAAGGCGATCGACAAGGCGGCGGGTGCCGAACGCGAGGTGCTCGGCGTTGGTGCGGCCTATTGTAAGGAAATAGAGGAGGGTAGAGACTGCCCCGGACACCCAACGGCCAATAGGAGTTTGGGAGGGGGCGCGAATAAACACACCGCCTCCACCGCGCCCGCAACCCCCGACGCCAAGAAGTGGGACGGCTGGGGCACTGCGCTGAAGCCCGCCCACGAGCCCATCGTCGTAGCGCGCAAGCCCCTGGTGGGCACCGTGGCGAACAACGTCCTGACCTACGGCACGGGGGCGCTGAACATTGACGGGTGCCGGGTTGGGAGTGGAACCGGCGAAACCAAGACCTACGAAGTCTCGGACATGAGGGGTGGCAACTTCGGGCAAGACAAAGAGACCTACGCCAACCGCGCCAAACTGACCTACACCAAGGTGGACTCAGGCCGCTGGCCTGCGAACGTCATCCACGACGGCTCCGATGAGGTGCTGGCCGGGTTCCCGAACAGCAAGAGCACCAAGCGCACCGGCAAGCGCACCGGCACATACGGGGAGTTCGCTGGGCAGGACAACGTGGAGATGGGTCACGACGACTCCGGCTCCGCCGCCCGGTTCTACTACTGCGCTAAGGCGGGCAGGGCTGAACGCGAGGCTGGACTCGACGGCCTAGAAGAGAAGCGCGAGAGTGACAGGCAGAAGGATGACGGCGTGGGCGGCGACAACCCCAGAAACAGGAGCAACAACGCTCGCGCCAACCACCACCCCACCGTCAAGCCTCTCGCTCTGATGCGCTACCTCGTGCGCCTGGTGACGCCTCCCGGCGGCGTCGTACTCGACCCGTTCCTGGGGTCGGGGACTACGGCGGTCGCGGCGATCCTCGAAGGCTTCGACTGGCTGGGCTGCGAGATCACCGAGGACTACTGGCCGATCATCGAAGCGAGGGTCGCATGGGCGCAGAACCAGGAGATTCAGGGGATATTTCCATGACTGACGACCTGCACCTGTTCACCGAGGACGGCACCGAGTACGTGCTGCCCGCCGACTTCTTCGCGGGGCCGCTGAAGCCGGGGACGAGGGGGACGTGGAAAGGCTTCTCGATAGATGACTGGCATGGCACCGTTGTCGTCGGGCGTCCCGACCGCTATGGGCGGATCGTCGTGGAATACCGCGAGGGCGGCTACAACCTGCCACTCGTAGAAGACTTTATCCCTGAGGTCAAACCCGAGCCGCCAACGACGGTGATGGTCGAGATGAGCGTGGAGGACGCGGGGTGGGCCGTTCACCCGGTTCGGGGAGTGTCCTGGGCCGAGGAAGTCGCTCACCAGTCCCGCATCGAACGACTCCAAACTGCCGCTGCCGAGGCGCTGAAGAAAGCGGGGCTGAAGTGAACCGACTCGACCACGCGGTATTGCGGCTGCGCCAGGCGCGACGGCTCTACCAGGGTGTTGCCGAGAACGGCGGGAGCAAGGGCGCCGCGTCCAAACTCGTCCACGAGTGCGTGGACGGCGTGCTGGCTGCTTACGATGAAACAATCTACGACCCCTACGGGGTCTTCGGAGCCGACACAGCGAAGGGGGGTGAGGCCGGTGACGCTAACACCTAGCCGTGCGTAACATCCCTCGACCATCGGAGCATCGTGTTTCAAGTCTCAAACAACCTAATTCCGCTCATGCGGCGTACCGTTCTGTCATTCACCGCGTCCGCAGTCATCTTCGCGCCAATCGCTCATCAGGGCAAATGGCACCAGAGACCGCTAAACGCCCGCGAGAGCCGCTCAACCCCCAATCTGGACCGTCGCTATTCGGTCGTGCCTCCGCGTGACAGCCACGCGGCCACTTCCGGGCCTGTTTCCGCGCTCGTCGCTG